>DATHHC010000058.1:0-11139 GCA_035317285.1 Gemmatimonadaceae bacterium
GCCGCTGGACCTTCTGCAATTCGGCGCCGTCGAGAATCTGCTCCGGGCCGGTATCCATGTCGCGCTGACCGCGCGAAGCGAGCTTTATTCACGTCTTGTCGCGCGCCTGGAAGATGCCCAGCGCGGCGAACAGGAAGACCAGAAAGAGCGGCAGCCTCCAAATGAGCGGAGCGCTGATTGCCGCGAGCAGCGCGGCGATCGCAACACCGACCGCCAATGCCACGATTCCCCAGGTGAGCCGCTTGCGACGTTCTCCCGTCCCGATGTTGGCGACGGGCGCTGAAGGAGCGTGCATTGGCATCCTCGACGCTGTTGGTGACGGTCTAGTCTAGCGCTGAAGGCCCCAACGGGCCACGCCAGACTTAGCGTTGCCGAGTCAACGGTTCGCTGCTAAGATATTGCCGATTCGATCGCCCAACGCTTAGCCAGGCTCCAGTCCCAATGCGCAATCGTGCTGCAGGGCTCACCAACACCAGGCTGTTAGCGCTCGCCTGCATCGCGTTCATCTCGGCGTCGTCTCCCGCGAACGCACAACACCTCCGTGACCGGATATCGGAGCTTTTCATCTTCGGTTCCGGACAGGATCCGCTCTTCCTGGCTGGGTCGGCCGATCCGAACAATCCCGCGTCCTTGCAGGCGCACGGCCTCCATTTCATACCGTCGTCGAATGCGGAGAACGCGTCGCTGATCGCTTTCATCACCGATGCGCTTGGTGCCAGCGTCGCCAACATACCGATCGGATCCACCAGCGGCGGAGAGACATTTCGGTTCGAGGGCGGAGTGCCGGTGCGAACTTCGACATCGGCGGGGCCGATCTTTGCCGAGCGCGCCCAGACTCTCGGTCGGGGGCGTGTGCTGGCGGGCATAAGCCGAACCGGTTTCCGCTTCGCCACGCTGCGCGGCGTGGACATGCACGACATCGGTCTGACGTTCACTCACCAGAACACCGACTTCGAGGGATGCGACGCGCAGTTCGGTGGCGATTGTTCACTCTACGGCATACCGGTTCTCGAGAACGACGCGATGGATTTTCGGCTGTCCATGGACCTGAGGGTGCAAGTCACATCGGTTTACGTGACTTACGGGTTGACGGACCGATTCGACTTTGGACTGGTCGTGCCTGTCGTGCAGGCTGATTTTCGCGGTTCCAGCGAAGCCGAAATCCGGCCGTTCGGAGGGACGACAGCGGCTCACTACTTTGCCGGTACTCCCGACAATCCGGTGTTGAGCGCCAGTCGTCAGAGCCTTGGCTCTTCGGCGGGCCTGGGTGATGTCGCGTTGCGGGCAAAGGTAAACCTGCGCGAGACGGCCAACGCGAGCTTCGCGTTTCTGGTTGATGGCCGATTCCCCACCGGAAGCCAGGCGGATCTGCTAGGCTCCGGCAAGTTTGCCGGACGGGCCCTCATGATCTTCAATACGCGCATGGGTGATTTTTCGCCCCACCTGAACGCCGGCTATCTGCATCACGCCGGGACGCAACAGAACGACGCCGTGCTCGGGACAATCGGGTTCGATGATCGGATGGCGGAGAACGTCACGATCGCCGCGGATCTCGTGACGGAGCTGCAGGTGGGCGACAGCAAGCTGCATTTGCCTGGTGTCGTAACCTATGACGTGCCGTTCCGGCGCACCCTCACTCCCACGAATATCCCCGAGATCCGCGATGATATCGTGAACGGTTCGTTCGGCTTCAAGTTCACGCCGGCCCGCAACACAACGGGCGTCCTGAACGCGCTGTTTCCATTGAATCGTGGTGGATTGAGATCAAATCTCGTGTACACCGCGGGGATCGAGTACACGTTCTAGCCGTCCGCTACCGGACGGTCAGCGCATCGACGTGATGCGCCAGCGGCCGCCTTCGTGCCCAAGCGTCACCGCAAAGGTGACGGGCTGGTGCTCCGTTTTTCCCGTAATGGTCACGAAGTCGTAGGCTCCGGAAAGTTGAGCATCCGCCGCAGACGCGCCCGAAGGCGAGACGTTTGAGACCCTGAAACTCGCGTTGATGGTCCGCGCGCCCTGGAAAAACTGTTCAAAGCGCCGCTGTTGATCCGAGGAGAGACCCGGGTAGACACGCCGAATCGCGCCGACATCCTTCGACTCGATGGCGCGCGCGAGGGCTTCGACAGTAGGCGCGATGTCAGACGCGGTTGGCGCGGCCGGCGCCGCTGGTGGATCCTGCTTCGGAGCCGACTGAACAACGGGCCCCGCGGTTACCACCGACGCTGGCGCCGGCAACGTCTCTTGTCGTGTTACCAGATTCGGAGCCTGCGCCTGTGTGGTTGGAGGCGGCGCCGGTACGACCTGGGATTGAGTTGGCCTGGAAGGGACTTTTGCCGCGACAGAGGCACGGGTGTCACGCGTGGCCGTTTGCGATCGTTCCTGCTTGGCCGGCCGCTGCGCCGCCGGTGGCGGTTGAGGTTTGGGCTTGGGGGTTGTCACAGTCGCCGTGGAGGCCTCCGTTGTCACTACTTGCGGCGGAGGGGCCGCGACCTGCGGCAACGCCGATGCCGCTACCGATGTGGTGTCTTTGACGGCGTCCAACTTCGGTGAACCGCGTTGCGAGTTGTTCGCCCAGGCAATCGCGAACAGGGCAGCTGCCGCAAGCGCACCCCCGCCAGCGAAGGCCAGCGTTCTCGCCCGGCTCTGGGAATGCTTCCTGGACAGCTCGATTGCGCTGGCGACAGATGCGCTCAGCGACACGGACGCCGGATACGACGGGCCGCTCAACTTGGACCGCACGTTGGTCAGCTCATTCGCCATGTCGAGCGCGTTTGCATATCGATCCGAAGGCTCCTTCGCCATCGCCTTGAGCACGATGCGATTCAGCGCGGGAGGAAGCCCGGGCATCAGCTCGGTGATGGTGCGCGGCGTTTCGGTGATGATCTTGAAAAACAGATTTTGGAGAGTGGGCCCCTCGAACGGCTTTGTCAGCGTCAGGATCTGGTACAGCACTCCACCCACCGCGAAGATGTCGGTAGCCGGGCTCGTCTTCCCCTCTGTGATCTGTTCCGGCGCCATGTAGGTGGGCGTTCCCAGAATCGATCCAGTGCTGGTCATGCTCGAAGAGGCGAGGTGCGCGACGCCGAAGTCCATGATCTTCGCCCTTCCATCTTCCCCGACGCGAATATTCGCGGGCTTGATGTCCCGGTGGATGATGCCGCGCCTGTGCGCGAACGAGAGCCCCGTGAGAACGTCGATGATGATGTCGAGTCTGGCCTGCAACGAAAGCGGCTCGCCCAGCTCGATCAGGCGCTCCAGGTCCACGCCCTGGATGTATTCCATCGCGATGTAGAGATGCCCATCCGCTTCACCAAGGTCGTAGATGCACACGACGTTGGGATGCTGAAGCGATGCGGCCGCCTGGGCCTCGTGCAGGAATCGTTTGCGGAGGTCGTCCTGCCTCGCGATCGAGTCATTCATCACCTTGATCGCGACGTTCCGGTCGAGCACGGAATCGTGGGCACGATAGACCACGCCCATCGCGCCCTCGCCTACGAGCTCGATGATCTTGTATTTCCCGATTTCTGAAATGCTGGCGTCGGCCATGGGCAGGACGTGGTCTATGACGGGGGCATCGAGCCGGACAGGAGGAATATTCAGCCAGTAACCCATTCCGGCAACCCGATTCTGGATCCGCGCACCCTCAGGTAGCGCGGCAACGTGATCGGCATCCGCCGGCTCACACTGCGTGTTACGGGCTGGAGGGAGGGGCGTCGAGTGTAGAGCGGCCCGCCCGCCAGGCAGCGAATTCCTTTCCCCCTCGAGATGCCCACAGACAACAGGTTTGATAGCTGGCTTTCGTCCTGGCCCGACGCCGTAGCGTTCGGAGTCGGTTTGGCGGTCGCCTGGTGGGCCGGCTGGAACACGACTGATCTCGTTTGGAGCCTCTGGCTGTCCAGCCTGGTTGTCGGCTACTCCACGATTCTATGGATGATTGGCCAGCCGGCCGTGGAGCTTGCTCGGGTGACCTGGAAGGGGCGCGCGCTGGCAGCAGGTACGAATTCCCTGCCCCTAAAGTGGTTCTGGCTGGCGTTGGTGGTAGGTGTCCTGTTCCTGCTCGCGTTCTTCACGATCCATTTCGGAATGTTCCACTACATCCATTCACAATTTCTGATTTCGTTCTTCCCGATCGGCCCGGGCGACGCAGCGGGCCGCGTGTCCAGCGCGGGGATGTCCACCTACGTCGAAGTCATGCGGCGCTACTGGGTCTTCCTGCCATCGGCGTTTCTCGCGCACCGCGCCGCATTTTTGCGCAAGCCGTTCTCGTTTGGCCGGGAGATTTCGGTCGCGTCGCTCTCCGAAGCCAACAAGTTCGGAAACGTGATGACGGAGCCGTACCGGAACGTCATTCGGATGCACATGCTGATTTTCTTTTTCGCCGCGGCTCACGTCGCGAAGCTCGAGAATTTCGCGGTCTACGCGGTGGTTTACGCGGTCTACTTCTTTCCGTGGCGCCTGGTGCGACGCCTGCCGGCCCCCGTCACATCGGTGTCGCTCCAGTAAAGCGGCTCCCGGTGCCGGCAGCTGGTCAAGCTGCTGGCCCTTTGAATGGAGGGGGGCCGAGAATCACCACGCTCCCGTGCCGCATTGCGGCGGCGCGAATCCGGTCCATCGGCAAGGTCACCTTGGGCGGCAGCGCGCGCTCGGTCGCCGGCTCCCCGACATCGAGAAAAAAGGCCTCGAGCGCTTTGCACCCCGGCGTGACTATCGTGAGGATCAGCGCCGTCTCCGACATGACCATCACGGCGTGTGGCATCCCACGGGGAACGGAGGCGACTCCGCCGCGCACCACAGTTCGCTCAGCACCGTCGACGTGGACGCGGATCTCGCCGTCGATGACCCAAAACGTTTCATCGGCGCTCGGGTGCAGGTGTAGCGGCGTGACCTTACCGCGTTGACTGCGTTCCTCGAACAGCGTAAAAGCCTGGTCCGTCTCGTCGGAGGTGGCCTTGAAGGTGAAGAGATCGTTGTTGAACCACACGGCGTCTCCCTCACCCTCGGCCCTGATGATTGCGGTCCTGCCCGACATTTTGGACTCCTGGTCTGGCGCGTTCGTGGGATGACAGTCCCATGAGACTATGGTACCTTCATGGGCATGTCAATACCATATGAGCGTTCCGGTCGTACGCGGCAGAAACTGCGGACTCGTGATGCACTCGTCGCGGCGACGCGCGAACTCGTCGCCCAGGGGCTCACCCCGACGGTGGAAGCGGCGGCGGCTCGAGCGGAAATCTCACGGACGACCGCGTATCGCTACTTCACGAACCAACGAGCCCTCTTGATCGCCGCCCATCCGGAAATCGATCGGAAATCGCTGCTCGGCGCCAACCCCCCTCGTGATCCATCAGCTCGGCTCGGCGCGGTGCTCGACGAGTTCCTTCGCATCACCGTGGAGACGGAGCCTCAGCTACGCATGGCGCTGCGTTTGTCGTTGGAGCGCGTTGCGGATCAGACCGACAGCTCTCTGAGGCAGGGACGGGCGATCGGGTGGATCGAGGATGCGCTCGCGCCCCTGGCCGGCCAGTTGGCGAAACCGGAGGTACACAGGCTCGCGATCGGGATCAGATCCGCCGCCGGCATCGAGTCACTCGTGTGGCTCACCGACGTCGCCCGTCTCTCGCGGGCGCAGGCCGTTGAGGTCATGAAGTTGTCGGCCCAGGCGCTGTTGCGTTCCGCCGTCGCGGACAGCAAGCGCAAAGGCCGGCGCCCATCGGCACGGCTTACCTGATTTTAGGGACGCGCCTCCGTTCTCCTGGGCGGCGCTTCCGCTCGCCCCGCGGCCTCTACGGCCTTCTTGAGTCCGTCGAGCACCATCGTCCAGTTCTTCGCGTATTCCGCCCGATTCTCCGGCGTGAGCGGCTCCGCGTCGTTCAGGTTCGTCTGCGTGAGCGCGACTTCGGTTCCGCTGTTTGTCGGCCGGAGGTCGAACGCGACGATGTGATAGTTCTCGGGCTTGTCAGCCATCCCGGAGAGCGGGCTCCAGTGCGTGAAGGCCAACCGCTTGCCCACGTCGAAAGCCTGAATCTCGCCCTTGTCCTCGTAGGGATTGCCCTTCCAGCTGCCGCGGAAGCGGATCGGGCTGCCAACGGTCCAATCGGTCGAAATGTCGGAGCCAAAGAAAAACTGCTTCAGCGTGCTCAACGTGGTAAGCGCTTTCCAGACTGCCGTGGGTGGCGCGTTGACTGTGGTCTGTACCTTCGAGGCTTGAACCGCCATTGGAAGTCCTCCGTCTGAATGGTGCGCCGCGGTCAACTGGGGCGCGATCGCTACTCTTTGGGCATCCAGTTTGGCAAAATCTCTGCCCGTGGACCGTAGCCCGTCGCAAACGACGAACTACGCTGCCGCCTGCTACCCGCTCTCGATTGAGCGAAGGATTAGCGCCAATTTATCGCGATGGGTGACGAGCTTCGACTTCTTGACAACTTGCGCGCTACCGCGTCCGGCTCGTCTGCGTGCCTGAACTGTGGCGCGCCGCTGACCGGAGCCTTTTGCGCTTCGTGTGGCCAGCGCGATGTCCCGCCGTATCCAAGCGTGCGAGAGCTGGTGGAAGACGCGGCAGCCGAGTTTTCAGGATGGGATGGCCGGCTCGCAACCACGCTTCGCGATCTTGTTCGCCACCCGGGAAGGCTGACGCACGAGTTTCTCGAAGGACGCCGGGTGCGCTACATCTCCCCGATTCGTTTGTACCTCGTGGCGAGTCTCGTGTATTTCCTCCTCGCGGCATCCGCACCCACTGTCAGGCTGGAATCAGGGCAGCCGGTGTTCGAAGGCCTGCGCGTCGGCGCGACAACAACCAAAGGCAATCAGCCTGTATCGCGGGCGGAGCGCGTCGGAAACGCCGCACGTCAATCGATCGAAAACCAGCAGCTGCTGACCCCGGCCGAGAGAGACTCGGCCCTAAAGGACATCGCGGGGGCGCCTGCCTTGATACGGCCGTTGCTGAGGCGCGCGGTCGAAGATCCGGGCGGCTTCAAGCGCCGAATACTCGAGACGATGCCCCGAATGCTGTTCGTTCTTCTCCCGGTTTTCGCGGGAATCCTCGCACTGTTTTACCGCGGCAGGAAATACCCCGAGCACCTGTACTTCGCCATCCATCTGCACGCGTTCATCTTTCTGGCGCTCGCGATGGCGCCGCTGGCAAAGTTCACGCGAATGCCGCTTCTGGCGGCCGCCGTGGGCCTGATCGCGGTGATCTGGATCCCCGTCTACGCGACGCTCGCTTTCCGTCGCGTGTACGGCGGATCGCTGAGTCGCACTCTGATGAAGGAATTGGCGATCGGCGCGATCTACTGCGTGGCGGCAGGGATCGGATTCATGGTCATGATCTACTGGGTCTCGATCGCGGCCTGAGCAGCTCTCAAGGAAGTCCCGGTATCGCGAGACCATGACACGCGATGCACACTGACGGGTTCTTGGCCCGGACCCGCGCTGCATTGAAGCCGGGCCCGTGTGGGTTGAAACGGAAGCCACCGCCCACCGCGGAATGACACGCCGTGCAATCACGCTCAGCGTGGCATGAGGCGCACGTTTCAAGACTCTGCCGCGCTGCCTGTCCGCGCTCAGTCCATCACTGCTTTCGCGCGGCCTCAACAGCGGCGCGAATGTCGGCATCGTGATCGGTGTATTCCTGACGTCCGGTCGCCCTCTCGGCCGGTTCCGCCGCGAGCAGTTTTCGGCGAAAGTTTCTGGCCGCCGTCGCGTCGCCGCGCGCATCGGCCACGCGCGCGGCGAGCGAGAGGCCAAGCAGGTGGGTCGGGCGCTGCGCCAGGATCGTGTCGCTCTGCGCCTTTGCACTCGGGACGTCGCCGGTCACGAGTGAAACGAGGCCCACGTCATAGCGCCGATGCGCGTCGAGTGGCACAAGCGCCTCGAGCGCACCGAGCGCCATCGGCCCGAAGAACGCGGCGCTGTCGGTTTTTCCCTCGCTCGAAAGACGCATCACACGGTTGAACAGGCGATCAGCACGTTCTTCCGGCGACATCGATGAGATGTCCGGCGCCTGCACTGTCCCGCCGCCGAACGGTACGCGCTCCTCAGACGCCGCCCCGGCCCCGCGTGAGCTCAGTTGAAAGATCGAGAGCAAGACGAGGACAAGGATGGCGAGAGCCGGTACGCCCCATCGCAACGCTTTCGAGGTGATCCCCGACTGCGCTTGCGAAGGGGCTCCGTGGATCGACGCGCCGCAGTTGTGGCAAAACTGCGCGTTCGCGTTCAGTTTCGTTCCGCAGCTGCTGCAGAACCGTGGGTGCGCCGCTGAAGGATTCGTTGCCATGGTGCGAGGAGTGGGTCGATGGGCGATATCGCGCGCGTCGAGCGCGCGGTTGACTACTGCGTATTTGCCTCTGGTGTGGTCCATCGCCGGACGAGGAAGGCAACGAGCGCCAGTCCTCCCACTACGAGGAGCACGGGGAAAACGTAGAGAAGAATGTTGAGGCCTGACATGGTTGGCTCGAGCAGGATCCACTCACCGTACTTCGAGGCGAAATACGCTTTGACCTCGTCCGGTGTTTCGCCCGACCGTAACCGTTCACGCACCACGGCGCGCATCTGCCGCGCGAGACCTGACGGAGAATCCTCAATCGATTCGCCCTGACACACCGGGCAACGGAGCGTCAATGCGACAGCCCTCGTCTTTGCTTCGAGCGCTGAATCCGGGGTCGTCGTCGTCACCGAAGGCCGCGAACGTGTTCCGGTGTCCTGCGTGCTCGCGCTCCTCGCGACGCACAGCGCAATGGCCACGGCGACGAGAGCGATTGTGGGGAATCTCACGGCACGGACGCGCGAGGCGGCGCAGCGGCTGCTCTCGCGTTCGGCATCAGCGAATCAATCCACTGATGTAAGACGCTCGGCGGAATTGGTCCCACGTGCTTATACGCAATGCGTCCGGTCGCGTCGACGATAAATGTCTCGGGCACGCCGTACACGCCATAATCGATGGCAGTCAATGCGCCAGGATCCATGACGGCCGGGTAGCTCTGGCCGCCCATCTCGGCGATCCACTGATTTGCCTGCGCCGCACCGTCGTTGTAGAGCACTCCGATGAACTCCACCGGCTTGCCGGCGTATTCGCGTGCAGTTTCGCTGAGCCCGGCGTGCTCGCTGCGACATGGCCCGCACCACGACGCCCAGAAATTCACTACCGCCACCTTACCCGTAAGTTTGGCGAGATGGACGGTGTCTCCGAGTGGGCGCGAGAGCGGTGCCTCGCCGGGAGCGAAAACCGTCAGCGCGAACTCGGGTGCCGCGTGTCCCGGAAGTGGCGAGGGGATCGCGGCGGGATCGCGGGAAAACCCGTAGGCGAAGAGCGCAATGAGCGGCGCCGCGGCGAGCACGGCGATGCTGGCGCGCTTCCAGTTCATGGATCGGCGCTCGCGATACTCGGAGCAGGACTCGTGGCGAGCGCCGGCGCACTCGCAGTCCGACCGACACTAGGAGCAGGAGCCGTGGCGGGCGCCAGCGCGGTCGCAGCGCGACCACCGTAGAACAGGCCGATGAGCGCCCCCACTACGACGACGAGCCCGCCGAACCAGATCCAGGGAACGAACGGTTCGACGATTACCTTCACGGTCGCGTTGGCGCCGGTCGATTCGAAGGCCATGAGATTGACGTAGAGGTCGCCCGAAATGCTGCTTCGCACATCGGGCGTCGGCACCGGCTGGTCCGACACACGGTAGTAATTCATTCGCGGTTCAATGGTCCCGATGACCGCGCCGTTCTTGCCGAGCACATCCATCGTGGCTCCAATCACCGACCGCTGCGGTTCCTCCCGGCCCCACAGATTCTTCAGCCGCACCGTGTGCCCGGCCACCGTGAGAGATTGGCCCAGCGTCAGCGTCGCCTCGCGCTCCGAGCGAAACGTAGACGATGCCGTGATGCCCAGCGCGACCAGCAGCGCGCCGATGTGCGCAACGTATCCGCCGTACCGGCGGCGATTGCCGCCGATGAGACGCCCCAGCGCGGTCGGCCAGCTCTCGCCGTGCGCGCGGTGCCGTGCGCGCATGCCGATCCAGAACTCGCGCAGATTGCTCATCGCCGCATAGCCGATGAACGCGAACGCGAGAATCGCGTAGATGCCTCGCGCGCCGGCGATTACGGCGATCGCACCCAGGATCACCGCCGCGATGCTCGGTGGATACAGTCGCTTGCGAGCGTCGGCCCAGGTGGTGCTCCCCCAGGGCAGAGCCGGCCCGACGCCCATCAGAAAGATCAGCGCGACCAGCGCCGGGAGCGCCATCCGGTTGTAGAACGGGTTGCCGACACTGACCTTCACACCACGCATCGCCTCGGCCACGAGCGGATACAGAGTGCCGACGAGCACCGTCAGCATCACCGCGGTGAGAAAAAGATTGTTGAGCAGGAACACCGTCTCACGCGACGCGGCACCGCCCAGCTTGCCTTTGGTCTGAATTCGCTCCGAGTTGCCGGCGACCAGAATCAGCGTCGTTACGAGCACGATCGCGATGAAGGCGAGGAAGTAGTAGCCGATCGCGCCCGTCGTGAACGCATGGACGGACGAAAGAATTCCGGAGCGGGTCAGAAACGTGCCGAGGATGGTCAGCACGAACGTCGCGACGCAAAGATTCAGCGTCCACAGCCGGAGCATGTTGCGCCGTTCCTGCACCATCACGGAGTGGAGATAGGCAGTCGCTGTGAGCCAGGGAAGAAACGACGCGTTCTCGACCGGATCCCACGCCCAGTAGCCGCCCCAGCCGAGCACTTCGTACGACCACCACATGCCCGCGATGATGGCGGCGGAAAGGAATCCCCACGACGCCAGCATCCACCGCCTAGAAAGAAACGACCAGTCGTTCGACGCGGCCTCATTCGAGAAAATGGCGCCGAGCGCGAACGCGAACGGCACCGACATCCCGACGTAGCCGAGGTACAACAGCGGCGGATGAACCGCCATCAGAATGTGATTCTGCAGCAGCGTGTTCGGACCCGGACCGTCTGCCGGTACCGGTGACATCGGAAGAAACGGATTAGCGGGCCCCACAAGCAGGATCGCAAAGAACGCAGCGACCGCGAGAAGCGTCATGACCGCGTACGGAACGAGGTTTCCCTGACGGCGACGATGTAGCACCACGACGGCCGCCGAGTAAAGCGCCAGCACCCAGGCCCAGAAGAGAATCGAGCCTT
>DATHHC010000059.1:0-19445 GCA_035317285.1 Gemmatimonadaceae bacterium
GCGCAGCCGTCACTGGACAACTGGGGACCGATCGTCGTCCCGCCGCAGCGCCTCTTCATGATGGGCGACAGCCGCTACAACTCGAAGGACAGCCGCTACTGGGGCTTCGTCCCGAGGGAAAACGTGAGAGGGAAGCCGCTATTCGTGTACTACTCGTACAACGCGGACGACAGCGATCGCCCGCTTCCACCGCTCACCGACATCAGGTGGAGCCGGATCGGGCACTGGATCAAGTAGTTACGCATCCCCAGCGTCCGGCGTCGAATCGGATACAATCGACTGCTCTCCCTATGACGCAGCAGGAAAATCTATGGACGACATCCGCTCGGGCGTTACATTGGAAGCCGTGACGAAGCCCAATGCCGTCGAGAAGCGCCGCCACCTGTTCAAGTCGAGCGAATGGGATCTCGAAGAGCCGGCGGCATTCACGAGAATAGCGCGATCACCAGTTGAGCTCGCGCTCCTCACGGGCGTCGTGATGCGTCTCTTCCGCGCCGTCGTTCTCACGCAGGGCGACGCCACCAGCGCTTTCCTCGCCGCCGCTCTCGTGCTGGGGACGCTCTTTCTGCTGGGGATGGCGACGCTTCACCTCGGAAGATTCCCCGTGCGCGAATGGGCGTGGCGCGCGCCTCTGTTCGCCGTGTTCGAGACGGTGGGCGAGATGATCGTGAGCCTCATTCTGATCGCGCTGCACCGCGAGCCATGGGGAACCGCGCGCGCCGAGTTCATGGACTGGCAGGCAATGGCGACCGGCGTGGTCTTCTGGCGGGTGCTCGGCGTGAGCGTGTGGGCGCTGCTGCTGGGCGTCACGGTGTCGTTCATCCGCGGGCGCGTGCTCAAGGAGACCGGGAGAGAGGTAGATCCGACGACGCTACCCGATGGGCAGCCGTTCATCGAGAGGCGGAAGCGAGACGAGTTCTAACTCTGATTGCTCGGTGGAGTCAGAGTGCGGTGAGAACTGCAACGGAACACGTCGTCAGCCTGAGCTGACCAAAGCTGGCAGCCGTCAGGCTTAAAGCGTCGGGACGCCACGAACTGGCGCGACGGTACAGGCAGTTGCTTGTGTTCGGACCAGGTGATCGTAACGTCCCGTCGTAGTGAGCCTGATAGCGGATAGCTGTCAGGCTCCAGCTGACGACGTGTTCAGTTACAGTTGGTCTTTCCTACGCAGCGGTGCCTTGCTCGCAGTACTTGTCGAACGCCCGCGTGAGATCTTTCGCAATGTCGTCCGCGGTGCGCCCTTCGATCTGGTGACGCTCGAGCATATAGACGAGCTCGCCGTCCTTGAGCAGCGCGATCTGCGGTGAACTGGGCGCATAGCCGGTGAAGTAGCTCCTCGCTCTCTGCACTGCCTCGACGTCCTGCCCCGCAAAAACCGTCGTGAGCTTGAGCGGCCTCGTGTCGTGCTGGATTGCCTTGGCGACAGCAGGGCGCGCGTTACGGGCGGCGCACCCGCAGACCGAGTTGACCACGACGAGCGTGGTACCGGGCGCGTTTTTCAGTTTCGAGTCGACTTCCTGGGCCGTCCGCATCTCCTCGACGCCGAGCTGGGTGAGCTCCTGGCGCATCGGGGTGACGAATCTCTCATCGTACATCTTGTGTGCCTCTTGTTGGCGAATGACTGTTGGAAGAAAGATAACCGGGCGCATAGGCTCATGCTGACTGAGAACGCCTATGCTACTCGTGCCTCCCGCCTGTTCAGTTGCAGTTTGCTCGCTCGCCTACCGCGCGTAGGAAACCCACCTGAGCATTTCCTTCATCGTGGGTCTCTTCCCGTACATAAGTAGCCCAACGCGGTAGATCCGGGACGCCAGCCACAGCGCGGCGACACACCCGAGCGCGAGAAACGCGAGGCTCGCCGCCATCTCGAGCGCCGGAACCCCCGTCACCGCCATGCGGATCGGCATGATGATCGGTGACGAGATCGGAACGAGCGACAGAACTCGCGCCATGGTTCCGGTGGGATTCAGCAGCACGGGCTGGATGAACACGCCAGTGCTCACGATCACGATCATGAGCGGGCTTGCTGCCTGCCTCGCCTCGCTCTCGCTGTTCACCGACGAACCCACCGCGGCGTAGAGCGACGAGTAGAAGATGAACCCGAGCAGGAAGAACAGCAGGTAGAGAAGCCCCGCGCTCAGAGTAATGTCGGGCAACGAGAAGTTCATCGTCGGCGCGCCGAGCTTTGCCATGATGGGCGCCCTCAGCTTGAGCAGGACGTAAGTCGTGCCGATCCAGATTATCTGCTGCGTGAGTCCCACCGCGCCCACTCCCAGGACTTTGCCCGCAAGCAGCGTGTCCGTGGGAACGCTCGACATCACGACTTCGGCGACGCGCGTCGTCTTCTCCTCGAGGACGCCGCTCATGATCGTCTGCCCGTAGATCACGATTGAGAGATAGAGAAGGAACCCGATCGCGAAGCCGAACAATACGCTCGCCATGCCCGATCCGGCGCGCCCGCGCTCCGTAATCCGCTCGGTGCTGAAATCGAGAGGGATGAAGGTGATCTCCTTCATCTGCTTGTCATCGAGACCGACCTTCTCCAGACGCGACGCGAGAATGGTCTGCCGGATGGCGGTCTTGATTTGCGTCATGTCGGCGATCGACGTCGCGTTTGTTCCCGCGTAGCGTGCCGATTCTCCGGCGAGCGTCTGTGCATCTACGACGACGTAACCGGACTTCTCCTTCCGCATCACATTTTGCGTTGCCAGGCTCTCTGCCCGCGTGAGATCACTCGGCGCGACCACCTTGACCTCCGGGACTCTGCCCGGAATAGTGGTGTCACCCGCGATGTTCACGGCCAGCCGATGACCGAACCCGGAGCCCGTCGCATCCAGAATGGTCGTGTTGTAAACGTCGCTCGTCGCCTTGCTCTTCGATGCCATCCACGCCGGCACGATGATGATCGCGCTGAAGAAAATCGGCCCGAAGAATGTCGCGATCAGGAACCACTTCGATCGCACACGCTCGAGGTATTCGCGCTTGATGATCGCCCAGAGCTTAGCCATGTCCGGTCATCCCGTCTTCTATGCCCTGGGCGCCAACCTTCTGCAGGAAAATCTGATGCAGCGACGGCTGAATCATCTCGAACCGCTGCACAGAGGCTCCCGATTCGACGATCCGCTTGAGGAGTGCCTGGGGATCCGCGCCCGGCGCCATCTCGATCTCGAAAAACCGGTTGGAGTCGTCAGCACGCTTCACCAACGAGTGGTCGCGCAATATCGATGCGATGCCGGACATGCCGTCACCCTCGAGCGCGAGCGCGATGTTCCTCTGCCCGTGTTCTTCCTTCACGCTCGTCACGGTTCCGTCGAGCACTTTCTCACCCCGCGCGATGATGCAAACCGAATCGCACAGCCGCTCGGCGTTGTCCATGAGATGTGTGCTGAAGATCACGGTCTTGCCGCGTTTCTTGAGCTCGACCACCGTGTCCTTCAGCGCCTGCGCGTTGATTGGGTCGAGTCCGCTGAACGGCTCGTCCAGAATCACGAGATCGGGATCGTGCAGCAGCGTACCGATGAACTGGACCTTCTGCTGCATTCCGCGCGAGAGCTCGTCGATCTTCGAGAGCCCCCAATCCTTCTCCGGCGTCTTGAGCGACAGCCGCACCAGCCATTCGTCGATTCGGCGATCCGCATCCTTGCCCTTCACGCCCTTGAGCTCGGCCAGGAATTTCAGGACGCGACGCACCTGCATCTTTCTGTAGAGACCGCGCTCTTCCGGCAGATAGCCAAGTCGCTCGGTGATACTCGGATCGTTTGACGGGTGGCCGAAGATATGGATCTTGCCCGTGTCCGGCGCGATGATGTTGAGGATCATCCGGATCGTGGTCGTCTTCCCGGCGCCATTGGGACCAAGGAGTCCGTACACACTTCCAGTCGGAACACGCAGCGTCAGGTCGCGCACCGCCGTATGCTCGGCGTAACGCTTCGTGACGTTCACTATGTCGATAGCGTATTCGGTCATGTAAACTTCGCCGGGCAAACGTGGTTGCAGGAACAGGAATATACGCCCAAAAATAAATGCCTGTTTCAGAAACTCTGATCATCGCGCTGCTCTTTTTCGTCGGCGCCGCGCTCTATGCGTCGGTGGGGCACGGTGGCGCGTCGAGCTATCTCGCGGTGATGGGCCTGTTCAGTCTTGCGCCGGAGGTCATGAAGCCGACCGCGCTCGCGATCAACATCCTCGTCTCCGCTGTGGCGACGTTCAAGTTCTATAGGGCGGGCCTTTTCTCCTGGCGACTCTTCTGGCCGTTCGCGGTTGTCTCCATTCCCGCGGCATTCATTGGCGGCGCAACGGTGCTGCCGGCGCGAGCATACAAGATCCTCGTCGGGGTGGTGCTCCTTTACGCGGCGCTGTGGATGTTCCGCTCGTCGCTGAGGCCGCTCAGCAAGGAGGCACATCTTCCGCCGTTGTGGGCCGCGCTCGCGTGGGGAGCAGCGATCGGGTTGCTCTCGGGACTGACCGGCGTTGGGGGTGGAATATTCCTGAGCCCGCTGCTGCTCTACATGGGTTGGGCGGAGACGAGGGCCACATCAGGTGTGGCGGCGCCGTTCATTCTTGTGAACTCGATTGCCGGATTGCTCGGGCACTTCTCGAGCGTCGAGCACCTCCCGCCCAGCGTTCCGATCTGGGGTGCGGCTGCCGTGCTGGGAGGATGGATCGGCGCGAGCTATGGAAGCAAGCGCGCGCCGGCACCGGTGTTGAGGCAGCTGCTTTCGCTGGTGCTGGTCGTTGCGAGCGTCAAACTGATCTTTTACTGACGTAGCGCTCTGCCATGAAACGCTGCGTCCAGGTGACATAGTGCCTCGACCGGACATCTGCAGTCAGCGTCTGGCCAATCAGCATCTGAGCCGGCAAACGCTCGACACGCCGAGCGAAATAGTCCGGCTTCTCGGCGCGGTGCAGGCTCAGGACTACTCCACGGCCAAGTGGGGAGTCGCTCAGCGCACACGCAACGCCACGGACGCGTCGGTCGAGAAGGAGCTGGACGAAGGGACGATTTTGCGCACCCACGTCCTACGCCCGACGTGGCATTTCGTCGTGGCGGCTGACATTCGGTGGATGCTGGCACTCACGGGCCCACGCGTGGAGGCCGTGCTCGCCTCCTATGATCGGAAGCTCGGGATCGATGAGGCTGTGCTCCGCAAGAGCAACGCGATTCTGGAGAAGACGCTCCAGGGTGGCAATCACCTCACACGCGCCGAGTTGTCGCTGGCGATGCAAAGCGGGGGGATTCGGACGGAAGGTACTCAACGGCTCGCGCGTCTCGTGATGCACGCGGAGCTGGACGGACTCATCTGCAGTGGGCCGCGCCGAGGAAAGCAGTTCACCTACGGTCTGCTCGAGGAGCGAGCGCCACGAGCGAAAACGCTGAGCCGAGACGAAGCCTTGTTCGAGCTCGCGAAGAGATACTTCAACACGCGAGGTCCCGCGACGGTTGACGATTTTGCCTGGTGGTCCGGCCTGACGAAGACAGACGCAAAGCGAGGTGCGCAGGCGGCCGAATCAGAGCTCGAGCACGAGGTCATCGCAGGACGCGGACATTGGTTTCCAACACCGGCACGATTCAAGAGGAAATCACCGATCGTGCATCTGCTTCCAAACTACGACGAGTACTTCATCGGGCTTAAGGATCGGAGTGCGATGCAGTCGGCGCTCAAGACCTCCGGATGGGACGGTAGCCTGAGTTTCCTTGGTGGCCACATCCTCACCATCAATGGGCAGATTGTTGGTGGATGGGGTCGGACCTTGAAAGGGGAGGTGACAGTCGTCGAGCTGAAGCTGCTCACGAAGCTCAAAACGGAGGAGCAACGCGCGACGGTGCGGGCACTAAAGAGATTCGAGGCTTTCCTTGAGCAGCCAGTGGCGCTTGCGTAGCGGCCTGCAATGAGCGTCTTGCCAGGAGCGTGATTCTGATGAGTAATTGGGAACAATGAAAAGACTCTTCTACTTCGGCATCACTCTCCTGGTGCTGTTCGAAATCGCGAACGTGTATTTCATCATGCCGATGCCCGGCAGCCAGCGGATTGCGAGCATCGATTTCGCGTATTGGCTGTACACCTGGCGCTGGGCGTTCCGCGCGATTTTCGCGGCGATGATCGTCACGGGTGCGCCTTTCGCCTGGCGCACTCCAGGCAGAAAGAGGTTTGCCGTGCCGGTGCTGCTGGTCGTTGCAGTGGCGGCGGTGTACGTCCTCAACTTTCAGATGGCCGCGGATCGCATGTTCATTGCGCCAAAATCGGTGCTCATGGTGCCGGCGGATCGAAATAAAGTCGACACCTCGCGCCTGATCGTGGGGATCGACATCAATGGTCAGGCCCGCGCGTTCCCCATTCAGTTCATCGGCTATCACCACCAGGTTCGCGACACCGTAGATGGGCAACCAATCATGGTGAGCTACTGCACCGTCTGCCGAACCGGTCGCGTGTTCAGTCCCGTCGTGGACGGTCACACGGAATCATTCCGACTGGTGGGCATGGATCACTTCAACGCGATGTTCGAAGACAGCACAACAGGCAGCTGGTGGCGCCAGGCAAACGGCGAGGCGATCGCGGGGCCGGCCAAGGGCAAGGCGTTGATCGAGATCCCGAGTCGCCAGGTCAAACTCTCGGAGTGGTTGGCGCTGTACCCAAATTCTCTGATCATGCAGGGCGATTCATCTCTCCGGTCGAATTACTCGGACAGCACTGGTTACGAGACAGGCAAGAGCCGCAAACCGCTTACGGGTACCGACACTGCTTCTTGGCACGACAAGTCATGGGTGGTGGGAATCACAGTGAATGGGCAGAGCAAGGCCTACGACTGGAATCGTCTTCGCCGTGAGGGCTGCGTGAACGATGTGCTGGGAGGAAAACCGATCGTCCTCGCGCTCGCGTCCGACAAAGCCAGCTTTTTCGCCTTCGTGCGTCCCAGTGCGGCAACGAGCTTTTCGATTAGGAACGACTCACTCGTTACAGGCGGCACTGCCTACGCGTTCAGCGGTCAGGGTGCGGCGGGTGCGCTCGAGCCCGTCAACGCGTCGCAGGAATTCTGGCACAGCTGGCGGACGTTTCAGCCGGCGACGCTGAGGTACTGACGGTTTTATCGAAGCGATGAAGTACTGACTGACAGCTCTACAGACCCGATGCGGTACTAGTCGCCTCTACTGCGCGGCCGATGTTCGCGATGGCACCCGCGAGCGCGACGACGATCCCACATACCACTGGCCGCCGAGCGCAACCAGGTCGAGAGGATTCACTGTGATGGCGCCGTAGCGCGCCGACCAGTGAAGGTGTGGGCCGGTCACTCGTCCCGTGTTTCCCACCAACCCGATCTCCTGTCCCCGCTTCACCGTGTCGCCGGTTGCGACGAGAGTCTTGCTCAGGTGGAAGTACGCCGTCACGACTCCGCCGCCGTGATCGATGTACACGACATTCCCCGCGAGGAAGAAATTGTCGACGAGCGCGACAACGCCGCGGTTGGCTGCGCGCACCGGCTCACCGACGGCGCCCCTGAAATCGACGCCGAGGTGTCGCGTTGTGAGCGCGCCGTTGAACAGCCGGCCTGATCCGAATTCGCTCGTAATCACCGATGTGCGCGGCTTGAGGAAGGATGCCGTCCACATCGGAGGGCTATCGTGCGCTCGCCGGCCGATTTCACGGGCATGAGCATTCTCGCGGTCGATCCGCGCGATTGTCGCAGCGTCGAGCGGCCTGGTGAAGCTGCTGTCGACCGCGAGCGGCTGTGCTACCGGTGGAGGCACCTTCGGCAGTGTGAAGCGCACACGGGTAATTTCCGTCTTCCCCGATGCACGCTGGATGACCGCGTTCGCGATGAGACTGCCCTGAGCGTCGACCGGCACGCCGCCGATCGCGTGCCAGGCACCCGCGGTAGATCGCAGGAAATGAAGCGGCTCGTCCGCCAGCGCCCCCCGAACCGAGACAATCGAGTCGGCGCGTGATATGGGCGCGGTTAGTGTCAGGCGCACGATGGCGCCCGGCTCGGGCCGAGTGGGAGCCGCGGTCAGACGCGCTGCCTGCGCCGAAAGCGCGCCGGAAGTGAGACACAAAATTGCGATTGAAGCAGCGAAACTTTTCACCTGAGTGTGTTTCGGTTGAGAGTGACTGAAGCTAACGTATGATAGTTCTGACGCTGATCTCCCGGAGGATTGGAATGCTTCGCAAGCTTGGATTCGCCGTCGTCACGTTCGGTACAGCCCACGCATCACTGGCGCAGGCGCAGCGGATATCCGCTCCGATCAGCGACATCAGCTACGAGATAACCGCCGACTCATCTGCGGTCGGGCGCCGGCAACTGGGAGTCGCGATGTCGTTTACCGTTGCCGGCACCGCCCCGGTCATCCTCGCGCTCCCTGCGTGGTCTCCCGGTCACTACGTGCTGCTCTGGTTCTCGCGACGAGTCTCGCAGTTTTCCGCGGAGTCCGGTGGCACCCAGCTACAGTGGCGGAAGCTCGACTTCCAGACCTGGGAGATCATACCCCGCTCCGCCGGAACAGTGCGCGTGTCCTTCAATTATCTCGCTGACGCCGTCGATCGCGCCGTTGCGTGGACTGCCCCCAATTTCGCGTTCTTCAACGGCACCAACGTGTTTCTCTACCCCCGGGGACGCGGCTTCAATTGGCCCGCCCGCGTCTCTGTCCGTACTGAGTCATCGTGGCGCGTCGCAACGGGGATGGATCCGTCGGCCGGCGTCAACAACTTCACCGCCGGCAACTATCATGATCTCACGGACATGCCGTTCTACGTCGGACGGTTTGCCCTCGACAGCGCGCAAATCGCCGGCAAATGGATTCGTCTCGCGTGGTATCCCGCGGCAAGCCTGACTCCGGCGCGCCGCGATCGCGCCTTCGGCTGGCTTCAGAAATTCGTCCCCGCGCACATCGCGATCTTTGGCGAAGCGCCGTTCCGCAACTACACGCTCTTTCAGCGCTCCGACACCGTCGTGAACGGGGGTGGTCTCGAGCATCAGAGCTCACAGGTGGACGAGGTCACGACTTCAGCGCTGGACGGCAATCTCTCCGGGCTCTACTCGCACGAGTTTTTTCACGCCTGGAACGTAAAACGCCTGCGCCCCGCCGATCTTGTTCCCTACAGGTACGATGACGCGCAACAGACGACCTGGCTCTGGGTGAGCGAAGGCGTCACCGACTATTACGGCGCTCTCGGTCTCGTCCGCGGCGGCGTCAATGACAGCACCGGGTTCTTCAACTTCATAGCCAACGAAATTGCGTCAGTCGCGGGTGCGCCACCGACAGCGGTGAGCGATGCGTCATTCGGCGCCTGGATCGCGCCCACGGATGGCAGCGGCGGACTCTATTATCCGAAAGGCGGCCTCACCGGATTCCTGCTCGACATCATGATCCGCGATGCGAGCGACAACCGCATGTCACTCGACAACGTGATGCGACGCTTGTACGACGCGACCTGGAAACAAGGAAAAGGATTTACGGGCGCCGAGTGGTGGAGCGAGGTTTCCCGCGCCGCGGGCGGAAAATCCTTCACCGAGTTCGCACGCCGTTACGTCGATGGCCGCGAGCCGTTGCCGGTTGATTCGGTGCTGCGTCTCGCCGGACTGCGCTCCGAGAGCGACACGATACGCGAGCCACGCCTGGGAGTCTCGACAGCCATCGACAGCAGCGGGGTCTCGATCACGCAGCTATCCCCGACTGGCGCGGCGGCCGCTGCAGGCGCACGTGCCGGCGACAAGATCGTCTCGATAGGCGATGTCGCGGTGTCGAACGACGCCTCCTTCGAGGCTCTGCGCGGTCGCTACGCCGGCACCACTCTTACGGCCGTGCCGCTCGTGGTGCGCCGAGGAGGCGAAACGATCACTCTCCAGCTGCCGGTCAGATTGGTAACCCGGGTCCAGACGCGCGTCCTGCCCATTCCAAACGCCTCGCCGAAGGCCTTACGAATACGGGGAGGGATCCTGAAAGGCACTATCACATGAAATCCGGATGTCGAATCGGGTCATCCCCGACCGACTACTTGGTGAGAACCCTTTAAACCAACCGGAGGAACGATGAAGTACCTGTGCCTGATTTATGACAACGAGAAGGAATGGGCGAAGTTTCCCAGGGACGTGCAGGACAAGTATATGGCAGAGTACACGGCGTTCAGTGACGCCATCAAGAAGAGCGGCCAGTTCGTCGGCGCCAACCAGCTCCAGCCGACGAACACCGCGACAGTCGTACGCTCCCGCAACGGCAAGGTTTCCACGACCGACGGCCCGTTCGCGGAGACGAAGGAGCAGCTCGGCGGCTACTACCTGGTCGAGGCCAAGGATCTGAACGATGCAATCCAGATTGCATCGCGTATCCCCTCGGCAAAGAGCGGCTCGATCGAGGTGCGTCCGATCGTGGAGCGCCGTCCAGCGTAGCGGCCGGACGCAGAAATGAATGCAGGACGAGACAGCGGCACACGTGCGCGACAGGGTGGATGCGATCTATCGCTCGGATTCGCGTCGTGTGCTCGCGACTCTGATCCGCCTCCTCGGCGACTTCGATCTCGCCGAGGAGGCTCTGCACGACGCGTTCGCGACGGCGGTGGAACAATGGGCGGAGAAGGGAATTCCGGCGAACCCGCGCGCCTGGTTGATCTCAACGGGGCGGTTCAAGGCGATCGACCGGCTGCGAAAAACCGCGAGGTTCGAGACGGCGGACGAATCAGCGCTCGCGCTGATCGAGGCAGTCCAGACGTTTGAGCCAGACGAAGACACCGTGGAAGACGACCGGCTGCGGCTCATATTCACCTGTTGCCACCCGGCACTGAGCCCCGACGCGCGGATCGCGCTCACGTTGCGCGAAGTATGCGGCCTCACCACCGAAGAAGTTGCACACGCCTTTCTCACACCGCCGCCCACCCTGGCGCAAAGGATCGTGCGGGCGAAAGGGAAAATCAGGGACGCGCGAATCCCGTACGAGATACCGTCGCGACCCGAATTACCGGCGCGCCTCGACAGCGTTCTGCACGTGATCTATCTCGTCTTCAACGAAGGCTACCTCGCCTCGAGCGGTACCTCGCTCACCCGCGCCGATCTCTCGGGCGAAGCGATTCGACTCGGCAGACTGCTCGTCGAGCTGATGCCCGAGCCGGAAGCAATTGGACTTCTGGCGCTGATGCTCCTGCATGAGGCCAGACGTCCATCGAGGACGACGCCATCCGGCGAGATGATCCTCCTCGAGGACCAGAATCGTTCGCAATGGGATCGCGTGCAGATCGAAGAAGGAGTGGATCTCGTTGAGCATGCGTTGACCTCACATCGGTTCGGACCCTACACGCTCCAGGCAGCTATCGCGGCCGTACATGCTGAGGCAACGAGTGCGAGCGCGACCGATTGGTCGCAGATAGTAGGGTTGTACGATGTGCTCCTGAGGACGGATCCCTCCCCGGTGATCGAGCTCAATCGCGCGGCGGCGATCGCGATGCGTGACGGACCCGACGCAGGCCTCGCTCTCATCGACGCGATACTCGTCCGTGGTGATCTGTCCGACTACCACCTGGCACACGCCGCGCGCGGAGATCTTTTCCGGCGGCTCGGGAACACGGTGGAGGCGATCACCGCCTACGAACGTGCGCTCGAGCTCGCGACACAGGAGCCGGAGCGCAGATTCATCATCAGGCGACTGGACGAGCTGCGGCTTACTTCACCTCGATGATCCGCGACGTCGCCGCGATCGGAGAGTTCCCGACTTCCAGCTTCACCGCGTATTTTCCCGCCGGCACGAGCGAAAGATCCAGCAACACCGATCTCGCCGACAACACTCCCGCCGAGCCGTTCTCCTGCCAGCGGATGTTGAGAGGCGACAGCTTGGGCGCGATTCGCAACGCGCGGAAAGCGCGCCGCAACAGGCTTTCACCCACCGGAGTGATCGTCAAGGAGATCGGCAACGCGCTGTCCGCCGGCATCGTCCCATAAAGCTCCCAGAACAATCCGATTTTCGTGTCGCGGTTGAACGTCGTCCCGCCGTGCGCGAGCGGTATCGCCGCGTCGAGATCGCCGGGAAGGGAAGGCGCGCCATCGACGAACAGCAGATCCGACACGCTGATCCTTCCCGAGTCGAGCGGGATCTCGGCGAATCCGGATCTCCAGCGCGCTGCGCCAGCACTGTCATTGGCCAACAGCTCCACTCCGATGAGCTGTTCCTTCCACGGAGTCGACACCGTCAGCACGTTCTTCGCCGGGGATTGAGTGAGCTCCGTCTTCGACGGAGCCGTGCCGGTGTCGCCCATTGCTATCAGCGCCGCGGCGAAGGTTCTCTGGCCGAAGATGGTGTCGGCGCTCACGTCGTAGGCAGCGACGACCATGGTGGAGTCTCCGCGGCGAAAACGCGCGACCTGTGCGTCGAGCCGCACGAACGCGCGCGTGTAAATCGGCGCGTACTGCTCGCGCGGCGGAAACTGATAAATGTCGAACACCGAATCCGCTATCAGCGCCAGGCTGTCGGGCGGCTGCTGCGTGAGGAAGAAATGGTACCCCGGTTCGCGCTCGTGGCTCGTCACCACAGTTTTTTCCGTATACATGCTCTGCGACGGTTGCTGGGTCCATTTTTCCGCCCAGCCAAAGCGCAATATCAATTCGCCGAGATCGCCACCCCAGCTCAGGCCGTAGGTGTTCTCCGAGTTCTGTTGCAGCACCGTGTGCAGCACTCGCGAGAAATGCTCGGTGCGGCGCTCGTTTCCCGGCGTCATGAACAGCGGGTCGGCTACCCACCAGATCCGCGCATCGGCAGCGGCGCGCTGGGCGCAGGTCATCTTCTTGTACGTCCCACGTACGTCGTCATCCAGGAGCGGCGCGAGATTCAGCCAGTGACACCGCGTCAGCGCCGGCATCTCGTCGAGCGCGGCAGCGTAAGCACTGTCAGCTCCCAGATAGTTGCCGGTCACGTGCAGTGCGAAACCGAGCAGCGCATCGCACCACCATCTGCTCGCCCGGCAGGAGCGAGCCACACTGGCTGCCGATGTGTCGTGGCCCTCCGTCAGGTAGCGAATGCGCTGTCCCATGATCCAGTCATCGCCCGGAAGCTGGGCCGAGGCCTTCTCGAGATCGCGCAACAACTCGGCACGGGCGCGGACAATGTTCTTCCCCTCATTGGGAACTTCGTAGTCCTCCGTCACGCTGGGATGCCACTCGCAGAAGCGCCCGACGATCAGGCAATGATCAGCCATCCCCGTGTAAAACCTCGGCAGCATCTGGCGCCGGCGACGCTCGAAGCTTGCCTGAAGGTCCCGCGCGCGACGGCTTATTTTCGTGGAGTCGGTCCGCAGCTGCGCATTGGGCGCCGACGTCTTGAGTAGCTGCGGCTGCGCCGGGGAGCCGGGCGCAAAAACCGTCAGCGCCAAAACAGCGGCAAGGAGCGACGAGTGGGTTCGATTGCCCACGCGCCGGCCGCGGCTCAGGGACGAGCCAGTGTCAGAAGATGCGACATGGAACGTATGACAGCACGCAGAAAGGGAGCGATGGTGTTGCCTGCTGTGTAAATACTTACCGCCGGGACCCGTAGGCCGCTACTGGAAAGTCCCACGACCGCGGGAACCTAGCCCGTAGTTTCGACGATGGCTCCGTCCTCAGCCGCGGAAACCTGTTTCCGCGTGATCCAGAGACGCCAGAGCAGGAGCGCGTAAAGCAAAGGTGCGACGAGGATCCTGAACTCGCCCTCCCTGAAAAAGAATACCCAGCGCACGATATCGAACACCAGTGAGTAGACGGCCAGCCAGAAGGCGGGCGTCAGCGACCACCGCTTGCGGAAGATTACTCCGATGCAGACGATCGCCAGCGCGAGGCTCACAAGCTGCTCGATCCACCAGAGACGAGGCTCCGCAGGGATGGCACGGCGGTCCGGCGTGCGGCCAAGCGCGTCGACCCACCCGTAGATCGTGAGGACGGTGACGAGTCCCGCAATGACGCTTCGGAAAGTGTCGCGTGGAAGTGCGCTGGATCGGGACGGCGGAGAGATCGGGTCTGTCATGGGGATGAATGGGTTTAGTCGCCAACCAATCAATCAAAATCCGTGCGCGAGGGGCATTCCTCCCCAAGGCGTCAGGTGTTCTTCCATGGCGTCGCCCTCGGAATCCACCTCGGAACAGCCGATTTGTACTCGAGGTAGGCCGCCCCGAATCGGCGCTCGAGGCCCGGCTCCTCAAGCAGGATGAAATAGACCTGATTGATGACGATGAACGTCGCCGCCCAGAGCGCGACTGCGCGCGAGCCGTGGAAAAGCGCCTCGCCAATCAGCATCGTGACGACGCCGGTGATCATCGGATTCCGCATGTACCGGTACGGGCCGGTCGCCACAAGGCGACGGGTCGGATCCCAGGGTGCGAGCGTACCCTGCCCAACGCGCGCAAAAAGGGAGACGCACCACGCGAAGAGCGCAAACCCGGCGAGAAAAACCACGGCTCCTGCGATGTGACCGGCCAACGCCGTGACGGTCCCGGCCGGCCAATGTGTATCGGACGTTGCCCACGCACGTAGCACCCACCGCGGTATGAGTACTACCACGACGAATGGAAGGAGCAGAATCGCGAGCAAATGGCGCAGAATCATCACTGTGGTCCCCTCCGTCAGAATGCCGGTGTTTGCCTGAAGGCTCGGCGGTACGCAAGTGGAGTCGTATTCAGCTCACGCCGGAAATGAACGCGCAACGACACCGATGATCCGAACCCCGCATCTCCCGCCACACGATCGACCGGGAGATCTGTCTGCTCAAGCAGCTGCTGTGCTGCGAGAATCCGGTGGCGGAGGAGCCATTGGAGCGGAGATGTGCCTGTCTCTTCGTGAAAATGGCGCGCGAACGTTCGGAGACTCTTGCCCGCATGCTTTGCCATCCGAGCTACGGTCAACGGCTCGGCGAGCCGATCGAGGACCCACGTGCGCGTGCCTTCCAGCCGCTGACCGCGCGGCGCGGCCACGGGTTGAAGAACGAATTGAGCCTGTCCGCCACTCCGGTGTGGTGCCACCACCAGGCGGCGAGCGACTTCATTGGCCACCTCGGCGCCGAAATCCTTGCGCACGATATGGAGACAGAGATCGATCCCGGCCGCGATTCCTGCCGAAGTGAGCACACTTCCCTCGTCGATGTATAGAACACCGGGATCGACCGCGACGTTCGGGAATCGCGCCGACAGCGTCGTGGCGTCCATCCAGTGCGTGGTCGCTCTCTTCCCCTCGAGGAGGCCAGCGGCGGCGAGAACAAAAGCTCCGGTGCAGATCGACACCACACGGGCGCCTCGCTTGTGCGCGTCCGCGAGCGCACGCGTGATGGCAGCGGGGATCGGTCTATCGAGATCGTCAATGCCCGGGACGACGATCGTGTCGGCGCGGCGCAGCGCCGCCAATCCGTGCTCGACCGCAATCGAGAAGCCGATCGACGTCTTGATCCGCCCCGGCTTGAGCGCGCACAAAGTCATCGAGTATCGCATCACGCCAAGGTCGGGCCGGGGATAGCCAAAAACCTGGACGGGAACGCCAAGATCGAACGGGACGACCGACGGAAGGACAAGAACGGCGACCTGGTGCTGGCGGGGCATGGCAGAAACCTATCGCATAGCGGCAGTTTTGCCACTCGCGGGTTTGGCGCCCCGCGGCCATCGTTTGGTCGATTCCGATTTCGCCAACCGATCGCAGGAGTATCCGATGCGTTTCTCTCGCTCTCTCGGCATCTTCGCCACCGCAATGGCGCTCACCGCTGCTCTCGTAGCAGCCCGGCGTGGCCCGGCTCCCGACGAGCCCCTGGTTGTCTCCACCGCCTGGCTCGCGGCACATCTCAACGATCCGTCCATCGTCGTGATTCAGGTCGAGCACGACGACTCCTACAACAGAGGTCACATACCCGGAGCGCGCGCCCTCTCCTACATGGACATTGTGACGTCGCGTGGTGGGCTTGGCTCCGAGGTGCCGTCACCCGATCAGATTCGGGATGCGTTCGAGAAGCTTGGTGTGTCCGATCAGTCGCGCGTCATCGCGTATGCCAGTGAGGGCCCCATGGCATCACGCGCACTATTCACCCTCGACTACATCGGGCACGAGCGGTTTGCGATGCTCGACGGCGGTCTGGATCAGTGGCGCGCCGAGGGACGTCCGGTGACGCGCGAGGTGCCGGCCGTCACACGCGGCCATCTCACCGTGCAGGCGCATCCAGAACGAATCGCCACCGCCGATTGGATCACCGCGCACCTGGGCAAACCCGGAGTCTCATTGATCGATACGCGAACCGACGGCGAATACGTCGGAGCGGGCGAGCGCCACGGGATGCCGAGCGCGGGTCACATTGCCGGGGCGCGCCAGTTGGAGTGGGAGCAGCTATTTCGCGGTGGAGATTCGCCGCTGTTGAAGGACCGCGCGGAGCTCCAGCGTCTCTATTCGGCGCGTGTGAACGCGGGCGACACCGTCACGACCTATTGCTGGGTGGGATATCGCGCCAGCATGACGTACTTCATCGCGCGGTATCTGGGTTATCCCGTAAAGCTCTACGATGGATCCTATCAGGATTGGCAGGCGCGAAAGCTGCCGGTGCGCTCGGGTGCGACGCCCTAGAAAGTCTTCGCTGGCGGCGGCCGCTTGTCTCTGCCGAATGGATCGCCGGAGAGTGCCTCGGTGTGGAGCGCGCACACCCAGTGTCCGTCGCGAAGTACCCAGGTAGATGAGTCGGCGGCTTCGAGCGTCAGAGATTTTCCCTCGACGGTCAACAATTCCTTCACCTTGTAGGCGAGGACTGCGACGCCCTCGGCGATGACGCGCACCTGGACGTCGCTGAGCGTGAACTCGTGAAGCGTCCAGCCGCCGGTCTGGAGCATCGCGGCGAACGCCTGGTGGGTGATGCGCGCTACGCCCTGAGCGCCGGTAACGATGCAGGGGTCGTCGGTCAGTTGCATCGCCGCCGGGACATCTCTGTCCTTGATCGCCTGCCAGTATTGCTTCTCGAGATCCAGAAGCTGTGCTTCGATCGGGCCGTCTGCCATCCGAGTCCCCTCAGGTTAGGGATAGATTGGGCTAGAATCAGGCCATCATCAAGCACAACGTCTCAGAGGAGCAACAGACCACGCCTGACTCCAGTCGCCACCGCCTCGGCGCGCGTCGTCACCGCGAGCTTGTCGAACAAAAGCTCAAGGTGGGTTTTCACCGTGTTCGTCGAGATTCCGAGACGCGCGGCGATCTGCTTGTTCACAAGCCCATCGGCGAGAAGTGCGAGAATCTCACGCTCTCGATTGCTGAGAACCGTGGTGCCTACTTCTTCGCCGCTCGTCGGTCGCCCGCTGATCGGTGGGTCTGGTTCACCACGGGCGAACAGGACGACATCCGCGGAAGGTGGAACACCCGCGCTCGATGCCGCGACGCCGACGACTTCGAATTCCTCGCTCGCAGCGAGCGCCGCCGCGAGTGACGAGCGCAACTTTTCAGATGCCGCGACGATCGCTATGCGCGTCATCGTCGCGCGCCGTTCTTACGCTGCCCGCTGAGAGAGTGCGCTCTCCACGAATCGCTGGACCAGTGATGCCGGCACGGCGACTCCGAGGCCGTTGACCACCATGCTGTTGATTCCCACGAGCCGCCCCTCGGCGTCAACGAGCGGACCGCCGGAGTTTCCGGGTGCGAGACGAACGTCGGCAACGATCCAGCGTGGTGATTTTGCCCGGTCGCGGGTGACGGTGTGCAGGACTCCCATCGCGAGCGAATCGCGAATGCCAAGTGGATGCCCATGCGCGAATACGAGCTCGCCGGCGCGGAGCGATTCCGCGTCGCGAAGCTCGAGCATGGGACCGCTGACGGACGGCGCCGCGAGGAGCGCAAGGTCATGCTGAGGATGGTACGCGAGTGCGTGTGCCTCGCGCCACTTCCCGCCGGCATCGACCTGAAGCGAAGCGCCACGCCGGATGCAGTGCGCGTTGGTGACGATGAGACCCGCGCCGCCCCAGATGATTCCCGTGCCGCTGGCGGTCTCGCCGCTCCGGACTTCGACTACTGCCTGTCGCAGCAGCTCCGATAGTCCGTTGATGTTCGACGACGTGCTTCGCGCGGACCCAAGCATTGCGCTGTTCATTCGCCCTCTCCGCGATCCGCCGGGGTGATCGAAACGGTCTTGATCGTTCCCCCGCGCAGAACCTTGAGAGTGACCGCGCCTCCGGCCTGAACGGCAGCCAGGGCGTCGATCAGATCGTCGGGCCGGGCGAGGGGTTGCCCGCCTGCCTCGAGCAGAACGTCGCCGAGCAGTATTCCTGCTGTGTCAGCGGGAGACGAGTCGGCGATCGACAGGATCAGGAGACCGTTGTCGTGTCCGAGCTTATGCTGTTTCACCACCGACGCGGAGAGCGCGACAGGCTGCACGGCAACGCCGATGAACGGGCGCCGAACGTGACCGCGCTCGAGCAGCTCGTCGAGAACCCGGTCTACCGCTTTTGCGGGCAGGGCCATCGGAGTTCCGCGGGCGAGCGCCGAGTTGTTGAGGCCGAGCACGGCACCCGAGGCATCCACGAGCGATCCGCCGGAGAAGCCGTCGTACACTGACAGGTCGAGCCTGAAAACGCGATCGATTCGCGCGCCCTGCCAGCTCCGCCATCCTTCACCGACGGCGCTGATGATGCCGAAGCTCGCTGACACGTTGCGTCCGGGCCGACCGACGGCGAGAACGAGCGATCCGACGCGGAGCGAGCTGGACTCCGCCCTCGGCGCGACGTGTGATTTTGCGACTCCGCCCTGGATACGGAGCGCGATCAGGTCTGTCGCCGGGTCGCGCCCGGCCACCGTTGCGACGGTGGAATCTCCGTTCGGGAGGGTGACCGGGATCTCGTCATCACGCCTGACAGTGTGGCTGGCGCTGACGATGACCCCATCGCGCCAGACGATTCCGCTCGATGGTATGCGACGTCGCGCATGAATCGCGACGACGGAATTGCCCGCCGTCTCGACCGCCGCGGCGAGCTGGGAGGAGAGCTCGGAGAGTGTGCTGGAGCTGCTTTCTGATTTTGGTGACATGCAAACCCGGAAGGAGTGAGACTGTGTTTACAGTCGCGGGTTTGCTTCACGGTCGGTATCGGACGAATGGGTGAGTCTCGTTCGGTTGGGTCTTCGCTCAGAGGCTCTTCGCGTAGAGCTCGACGTAGCCGCAACTCGGGCACCGATAAGCAGTGAGAGGGATCGCCTCCTTTTTGTTGAACCTTATTCCGCCGAAAAAAGCCCTGGGCTCCGCCTGCCCATGCGACCAGACGCTTCGAGTCGCTCCGTTGCGGCCAATATCGGGAACATGTCCTTCTTCCATCGTTTTCTGGCATTTCGGGCAGCGAAAACTTGCTTGTGCCATTTTTATCCCCCCCTCGGTTGAGCAGCCTTCCCGGGCTGGTGCGCTTTGGCGCTCCCGCCATCATAATACGGAATTCGACGATACCCCGATTCGTGGAGGCCAAATGAGCATCGCTGACGCCCTTCTGCCCGAGTTTGATCAGGAAATG
>DATHHC010000060.1:0-12032 GCA_035317285.1 Gemmatimonadaceae bacterium
CTTCCCGATCACCTCTCCGCGCGAAGCGAGTCCCACTGCCAGCGGATTCCCGATTTCGGCGACCATCGCCACCGGCGCTTTGATGATCATGTCGGTCATCGTTCCCGGCACCAGGTCGACGAGAGCCGCCTGGCCTGACACGAGACCGCCCTGTGGGACCACGACGACGGTGGTGATGCCTTCCTTGCGTGCCGGAGCCAGCAGCACCGAATTGGGGTTCAAACCCTCCCAGACGGTGAATGAGGCCGCGATGTTGTCCTTGCCGCGCGCGCTCGCGTCGCGCGTGTCGTTCACGGCCGAGACTTCCTGAACACCGAGCTGCGTGAACGCGTCGACGAACCCGGGCGTAACGATCTTGCCGGTTGCATCAATGCGCTGAGCGCCGGCCGGGATCGGCACGTTCGCGCCGACTGCGGCAATCTTGCCGTTGGTGATGATGACGGTGCCGTTTTCAATCGGCGGTCCGCTCACCGGATAGACCTTTCCGCCCGTGATCGCGATCGTCTGCGCCGCGGCGGGAACTGCCAGCATTGCCACCAGAGAAACAACAGCGGCAATTCGCGATTTGAGATTATATGAGATCATCGATTAGTTCCGGTTGAACGGTACGAAGCCGAGCTCGAAGTCCGTGCGCCACTGTTGGGCCGGATCGCTGCGATCGTAAAGCAGCGCGCCGTCGACCCATACTTTTTCCGGCTTCGAGTAAACGCTGAACGGATCGCCGGACCAAAGCACGACGTCGGCGTTCTTGCCTGCCTCGAGCGAGCCGATCTTGTCGTCGAGCCCGAGCGCCCACGCCGGATTGATCGTGAGCCACTTGATTGCCTGATCTTCGCTCACCGGGATTCCAATCTCGGCGCCGGCTTCCATTGCCTTCGCCGCTTCCTGGTTGAGACGCTGCGATCCGGATGGATCGTCGGAGTGGACGATCACCTTTGCCCCATCGTGATCCACCAGCGCCATGTTGGCTTTCACCGCGTCGAGCGCTTCCATCTTGAAGCTGCCCCAATCCGCCCAGATCGACGCGCCGATGCCTTCCTTTGCCAGCAGGTCGCCGATTTTGTACGCCTCGATTCCGTGGTGGAACGAGCGGATCTTGTAACCGAACTCGTGCGCGATGTCGATCATCTGCGCCATCTCGTCGGCGCGATAGCAATGGTTGTGCACGAGAATGTTGCCGCGCAGCACTTCGGCGAGTGTCTCGTTGCCGAGGTCGCGCGTTGGTGGATCGCCCTTGTGATCAGCGTTCCACTTGTCCCACTTGCGGCGGTAATCCTGCGCCTTGATCCAGGCGGCACGATAACCGGCGACGTTGCCCATGCGCGTTTGGGGTCCGCCGCGCTGCCCATACACTCTCTTTGGATTCTCACCACATGCCATCTTGAGCCCGTACTTGGCACCCGGGAATTTCATCGCCTGCACCGTGCGACCAGGCACGACCTTGAGGACCACGCTTCTTCCGCCAATGAGGTTCGCTGAGCCGGGAAGTACCTGGAGGGTCGTCACGCCGCCGGCGAGATTGCGCGGGAACTGCGGATCCTGCGGCCAGACGGAGTGCTCGGCCCACACCTGCGGAGTCGTGGGGCTGGTGGCTTCGTTGCCATCGCTTAGCGCGTTGCCTCCAGGCGCTGCGTACACGCCGAGGTGCGAGTGGTCGTCGATGATGCCGGGCGTGACGTATTTGCCGGCGCCATCGATCACGAGCGCATCGGCGGGCGCGTCAACCGCGGCTCCCACCGACACGATCTTGCCATTCTGCAGCAGAATCGCGCCGTTCCTGATCATCGGTCCCGCCGCTGTCAGAATGTTGACGTTGCGGATGACCGTCGTTCGCGCGGGGAAGGGAACGTAGGTGCTGGGAAATGGATCGGCGTTGGGCAGCGATGTGCCGCCACGGCCGACGTCAGCCTGGGTGGAATCGCGAGGTGTTGGCGAAGTTGTCGTCTTGGCGGAACCGGACGCACAGGCCATCGCTCCCACCAACAGGAGAGGGAAAAAAGCGCGCATTTGAGAGATCTTCCTCCGAAGAAGTGCTACGGGTCGCAATAAACTAGCGAACTTAGAGGCTCCATGTCGCGAGCTCGGCGATGCGATCGGTGCAAATGCCATCGATGCCAATCTCGTTCAGGGTTTCCCACAGGTCGGGATCGTTGGAGGTCCACGCTATGACTCTCCCATCGATTGCGTGGACGCGTTGCACCAGCTCCTCATCGATGAACGAGACCTCCTGCCAGAGATCCTGAGCGCCCGTGGCAACGAGGGCTGCGACGGGATCGACGTGGCGCGCCACCTCGAGAACACCGGTTCTGATAGCGGGGAATATCTTCTTAACGGTTTTGACGATGCGGTGGTCGAATGAGTGAACGACGCAGCTCGCATCAGACTCCCGTATGCACCGAACGACCAGCGCTTCGATGTCCGTCCCCTTGATTTCGACGTAGACTCGGGCCCGGTCGGCGACGGCGTCGAGAACCGCCTGGAGTGTTGGAATCTCGATGTTGGGCGCGAGCGGGAAGCGACTCAGCTCCGCTGCGGAAAGATCGGCGATCTGCCTGGGCCGCTGTCCCGGACCGTTGACGAGTGGATCGTGGTGAACGACGACGACGCCATCGCTCGTGGCGTGCACATCGAGCTCGATCGCGTCCGCCCCGAGATCCATCGCGCGGAGAAATGCAGGAATCGAATTCTCCGGGAGCGTTTGATGCGCGCCCCGGTGCGATATCTTCTCGGGCTTGGCGCGTGGGCGGATCGGCGTCAGGGGTTCCTCAGGGTAGTAGCTTTGGGCACGATGAGCGCGAAGCATATGAGTGGCGTTGGGCGCGGTCAATCGGCCTTAACGGCAGGCCCCTGGGAGCGTCTACCTGTTGAGGCTCCATGATTCCTAGCCCCGAAGGCAGGCCCGAAGAGACCGATTTGGAGCTAATCAACCGTTGGAGGGCCGGAGACGGCCGTGCCGCGACGCGGTTGGTCGGGCGGCATTCCCAGGCGCTGGCGCGTTTTGCCGCGAGTGCGGGGGAGCGGGATGGGATCGAAGAGCTGGTGCAGGACACGTTCGTGAGGGCGTTCGCGTCGCTTGATTCGTTTCGTGGCGAGAGCACGCTGAGGACCTGGCTTTTCACGATCGAGCGGCGGTTGATGCTGGATCGAAGAAGATCGGAGCGAAGGAGCCGGGAGACAGTTCCCGTGGAAGAATCGGATCACGTGAGTGAATATGGCGCCCTCGACGGGCTGATAGCGGAAGAGGCACAGGAGAAAGTCAGGAAGTCGCTCGATGCGCTTTCTCCGACGCAGCGCGAGGTGTTCACGCTGAGGGTGCAGCAGGGTTTGTCATACAAGGAGATCGCCGAAGTGGTAGGAAGCACCGAAGGAGCGGCACGGGTTCACTATCACAATGCGATCAAGACGGTAAAGGAGTTTTTGAAAGATGAATAAATGCACTGACAGCGACATCCAGGAAATGCTTCCGGATCTGTTGCATCGCGCGCTCTCCGACAGCGAGAGACGGCGTGTCGAGGCGCATGTTGCGACGTGCGAGAGCTGCCGGGAGGATCTGGACGTTCTTCGTACGGTCAAGAGCGCGGCGATATTTGCGCCATCGATCGATGTCGCTAGCGTGGTGCGGCAGATCCCGCCCTATCGTACGATCGTTCCCGCTACCGAGCGTCCAGCGACAACCCGCATGGTGTCATGGCTGGTCGCTGCGAGCCTCGCGCTCGTCGCGCTGGGAGGCGGATCGATTCTTCTTCAGTCGAACGGCCCGACGTCTGTCAGGCGAGTGATCCAGCAGTCTCCAAACCAGATTGCGACAACGCCCGAGCCGACTAAGCCAACGCAGGCCGAGTCGTTGGTCAAAATTGTGGATCCGGTTGCGGCGCCGCGCTCGCACGCGCTCGCTCTCGCCGCCGATGCCGATGGTCTGAGCGATGGCGGGCTCGTACAGCTTATGAATGACATGGACAATTTCGACGCCCTTCCGGCCTCCGAGCCGGATCCCGTGCTGTCCGTGGACAGCGGGGACAGTCTTTGATCATGATTAAGTCTGTGAAGGGATCAATCTTGTTGACGACATTGGCGCTTTCGCTTAGCGCAGCGTCCGCGTTCGCCCAGGCTGTAGCCGCGCCCGTGACCAAGGCGGCGGACCGGCCCGCGCTCGAGAAACAGTTCCGCGAGCGCGTCGCCAGACTTACCAAGGATCGGGTCGGACTCACCGATGCCCAGATGACTCAGTTGGAGCAATCCAACGCCCGCTTCGCGCCGCAGCTCGCTCAGGTCGCCGCACAGGAGCGGGAAACCCGGCGCCAGCTCCGACAGGAAATGACAGCGACAGGCCAACCGAATCAGCAGAAGGTCAGTGACCTGCTCGATGCCTCGATCCGGCTCCAGAAGCAGCGCATTGCGATCGTCGAGACCGAGCAGAAGGAGCTCGCGCGGTTCATGACGCCGGTTCAGCGGGCGCGATACATCGCGCTGCAGGGGCAGTTTCGCAGGCGCGCGCAGGAGCTCGACAGACAGAACGGGGTGCAGAAAGGCGGCATGGGCCTGCAGCGTGGCCGGCCCGGATTGAAAAAACGACCGTAGCTCGGTCGCGCTCGCGTCGCGGCTGATTGGCACAGAGCCCTTGATCGAACTGGTCGAGGGCTCTTTTATTGCCTTCCACCGGCACATGCCCGATTTCGCGCACCATCTCATGCTACTCCTCCAGTCGTACACCTACCCGGTGCTCCTGCTGCTCGTGCTGCTCGAGAGTCTGGGGATTCCGTTACCGGGTGAGATCGCGCTCGTGACGGCAGCGGCATACGCATCGGGCGGCAAGGTCTCGATCGTCATCGTCATCGCGATCGCCGCCATCGGAGCGATAGTTGGCGGCGTTCTGGGCTACTGGATCGGGATCAAGGGCGGACTGCCGCTGGTTGCGCGGTACGGAGGCTACCTTGGCGTGAGAAAATCCCACGTCGATCGCGCGCACGCTTTCTTCGAGCGGAACGGCGCTAAGACGATTCTCTTCGGGCGCTTCATCGCGATACTGCGAACCTGGGCATCCGTAGTTGCCGGAGCGGCGGCAATGTCGTTCACGAGGTTCGTCACGTACAACACGATTGGCAGTATTGTGTGGGCGATCGTGTTCGGGTTGCTCGGGTTTTATTTCGGGCGCGACCTGCCGCTGCTCGAGAAGTACATTGCGCGTACGAGCTTTGCCGTTTTGGTGTTGGGCGCGGTGGCCATCGCGGTTTACTTTTTCATGAAGCGACGAAATTCCAGGCCCATCGACCTCTCGTGACAAAACGGGCGATTGGCTAAATTGGAATCACGCCCGGGTGGCGGAATCGGTAGACGCAAGGGACTCAAAATCCCTCGGCCTATGGCCTTACGAGTTCGAGTCTCGTCCCGGGTACTTCGCTTCTTCCATGTTAGCGGGCGATCAATAACCCGTAGTTGAATTCCCACAATTAACGATTCTTTTGCGCGGCCACCCACGCGCGCACGCGCGTGTCGAGAACGTCGAGTGGAAGCCCTCCCTGACCCAGAACCTGATCGTGGAACGCGCGGATATCGAACCGCGTCCCGAGTTCCTGTTCAGCGTATTTGCGGAGCGCCTTTATTTCCAGCTCTCCACTCTTGTACGCGAGTGCCTGGCCAGGCCACACGATGTAACGATCCACTTCAACTGTGATGTCGTTCTCCGTCTTGGCGCTGTTCGCCTTGAAGTAGTCGATCGCCTGTTGGCGCGACCAGCCGAACGAGTGAATCCCGGTGTCGATCACGAGGCGGATCGCCCGCCACATCTCGTAGGTGAGTTGCCCGAATTTGGAATAAGGATCGGTGTACAGCCCCAATTCCGGACCGAGACTCTCCGAGTAGAGCGCCCAACCTTCGACGAACGCGGTGTAGCCGCCATAGCGCCTGAATTCAGGAACCCCCTCGAGCTCCTGCGAGATCGCTATCTGTAGGTGGTGCCCCGGCACAGACTCGTGCGCGGTGAGGACTTCCATCTCCCACTTCGGCCGCGTGTCGAGCTTGTAGGTATTCACGAAGTACTGCCCGGCGCGGTGCGAGTCTGGTGAGCCTTGCTGGTAATAGGCCGTCGTCTGGGACGGCGCCGCGTACGACGGAATCGTCGAGACTCCATAGGTCAGGCGCGGAAGCGTTCCAAAGAGCTTTGGTAGCTCGGGATCGATGCGTTTGGTGATGTCACGATAAGCGCGAACGAGCGTGGCGGAATCGGTATAGTAAAACTTCGGATCGGTGCGCAGCATGCTCGTGAACGCCGCAAAGTCACCGGTGAATCCGGTCGAGCGAATGAGGCTGTCCATCTGAGCGCGGATGCGCTTCACCTCGGCGAGACCCAGGTCGTGGATTTCCCGCGGAGTCCGCGTGGTCGTCGTCTGCACTTTGACGTTGTATGCGTACCACGCCGCGCCGTCGGGCAGTGCATTCATGCCAATCGTCTCCCGAGCGCGCGGGAGATATCTGGTGGTGAGATAATTCTGGAGCCGCTGGAACGCCGGACGATCCTGCTCGTTGTAAACGCGCACCGCCTCGGCGCGAAGGCGCGCTCTGTCGCTCTCGGCGATTCCAGCAGGGAACTTCGTGAACGGAGAGAGTAGTGCGCTCTTGAGCGGATCTTCCGGAATCAGATTCCCCACTTGGGCCGGAACATCGCGCAGCGTGATGCGCGGCGGCGTCACCCCTCGCTTCGCACCGCTGTCGAGCAGCGCAATAACCTGATCGATCCACGTCGGCAGCGCCCGCAACCGCGCGAGGATGTCAGCGTAATCCTTGACCGAAGCCGCGGGCATCGCGTTGATGGTCGACGCGGAGTACTGCGGTCCATCGAGCTGCGAGACCGGCGTGAGATCGCGCGGGAACCGCGTCCCATCTATCGCCTCGTCGAGACCGCGTTTGAAAATGTCGTAACTCAACTGGTCGGGAGCATTCAATCGCGCACGGTTGATCGCGCGCACGACTCCAAGCTCGGTGACTACGGTCGCCTGACGTCGCTTGATCGCGCCGGTGGAGAGATCGGTCCAGCGATCGTTCTGTCCTGGATACCCGGAGTACGTGGCGTATTCGGGGTAAACGACGTTGCTGTATTCCCAGTCGAGATCGAACAACCGATGCAAACGCGCGCTGTCGCTCAGCCCCGCAGCCCCGGCAAGCGTGACGAACCGCTGCGAGAAATCCTGTTCCGCGACCTGTTGAGCCGCGAGGGCACCGGGGATCAGGGCCAGGATCAAGAGCGAAGCGAGGCAGCTGCTGCGCGTTGGGCCTTGAAAACTCATGCTCGTTGTCTCCGATTGTTTGGCCGCGGACGTAGTGACTCCGGCGCCAGAGCCGGGACCCCGCAATGATCGTGAAGCTGCCGCTCAGCAGCTTTAGGTGTCAACCTGGCGTCCCAAGGCCGGATACTCCGGTGGCACGAAATTCCCAATTGTATTCCCGTACTCTCCGATGCCCGCTCGAGCTCATCCGCAGGCGTGAAGCCTGCGCTAATGGGCGAAATGCGAGGCTAACTCTTCACCAACGGGGTTACCAATGCAGAAGGCACGCTTATGGGTGATGGCTGGACTGGCGGGGGCGACACTGTGCCTCTTTGCAGCGACCAGCTACGCTCAAAACACGGATCCGGCAGCGGCTACGAGCGCGCAGACCGGGGCACAAAGCACGGCACAGCCGGCCGCGCCCACTGGGGACAACACCGCGCAACCACCGGCTGATCCCGGGACTACTAACGGAACCATAACGACCACCGGCAGTCAGACATCGACGGAGACCACGTCCTTTAGTTTCCCGGGTGGCGTCTGGGGTATTGCGGCCGTTGCCGTTGTCGTCCTGCTCGTGCTGTTTGGTCTCTTTCGCGGACGGGACACGACCGTCGTCAAAGACACCTACGTTACGGCCGACTCGCCCCCGGTTACGCGTAGCTCGGGAACGGGCACTGCCAACGACCGCATCGTGACTTCGCGCGCTGCGTCGGGAACCGAGACAACCACCACAACCACCAGAAACAACGACCCGAACGCACAGCGTTGATCGCGAAGCACTTTACTGCGCCTACTGACCGATCGGGGACAGAGCGCACAAAAGAGAGAAAGGCGCGGAGAGATCCGCGCCTTTCTTTTTCGCCCAGGATCGAGCGTATTGTCGGCGTTGTTGTCGCCGGCCGCCTCGGATAGCTAGGGCTCGCTGGGCGCCAGCGACGCCTCTCGGCGTCCGCGAATCCTCGCCACCGTTCTCCTGGTGAGACCGCGCAATCTTCCCGGCAGCTCGTCGAAGTACGTGTAAAACACGGGCGTCACGTACAAGGTGACGAGCTGAGAAAATGCCAGGCCACCCACGACCGCGATCCCGAGCGGGCGGCGCGCCTCCGCGCCGGCTCCTTGACCCAGCGCGATCGGAAGCGTCGCCATCAACGCGGCGAACGTCGTCATCATGATCGGACGGAAGCGCACGGTCGCTGCCTGAACGATCGCCTTTTCCGGCGAAATGTGCTGCGTTCGCTCGGCCTCGAGCGCAAAGTCGATCATCATGATGGCGTTCTTCTTCACGATGCCGACCAGCAATATCAGACCGACGAATCCGTAGACGTCGAGTGGCAGTCTGAAGATGAACAGCGCTATGAGCGCGCCGAATGCCGCGAAGGGAAGTCCGGTGAGAATCGTCGCCGGATGAATGAAGCTCTCATACAGAATCCCGAGCACCATATAAATCACGAAGATCGCCAGAATGAGCAGCGCAAGCAGGCCCTGCTGGCTCGCCTGGAACGCCTGCGCGGTTCCCGAGAAGCTGGTCGTAATCTCCGCGGGAATCGTTGTCAGCGCGGCGGCTTCGACCGCGGCCGTCGCCTGTCCGAGAGCCACGCCTGGGCGCGTGTTGAACGAGATCGTCACCGACGGAAGCTGTCCTTGATGAGTGATCGAAAGCGGACCGACGTTCTGCGTCATCGTCGCGACGGCGCTCAGCGGAACAAGATCTCCCTTGTCCGATCTCACGTAAAGCATCCGTAAGGCGTTGATGTCGCGCTGGAATTGCGGCAGCAGCTCCATCACGACCATGTACTGATTGTTCGGCGTGTAGATCGTGGACACCTGGCGCGATCCATACGCGTCGTAGAGAGCGCTCTCGACCTGCTGCGCGCTCACGCCGAGTGATGCGGCGCGATCCCGGTCGATGTCGACGATGACCTGGGGGTTGGCGATCTGGAGATCGCTCGTGACGTCCTGGATCTGGGTGATGGAGCGCATCTTCGCTTCCATTCTCTTCGCCGCCGAGTCGAGCGCCTCGATGTCGGGGCTCTGCAGGGTGTACTGATAGAGACTCTTCGAGGAGCGCGCGCCGATCTGGATCGCGGGTGGCACCTGCATGAACACGTTGATGCCGGGAATCCCCGACAGCTTGGGACGCAGCTCGTTGACGATCTCGTCCGCGGTCAGTCTTTCCTTCCGCGGCTTGAGGCCCATGATAATGCGTCCCTGGTTTCCGCTGCCTCCGCCCCCTCCGCCGACAGAGGACATGAATCCGGCGATGTTGGCATCCTGGGCGACGATGGCGGCGACCTGCTGCTGGCGCGTCACCATATCGGGGAAGGACGTACCCTGTGCTGCTTCGGTGGTGGCGACGATCTGACCTGTGTCCTGCGTCGGTATGAAACCGGTTGGAACCAGCTTGAACAGAACGACGGTGCCGATGAGGATCACTCCCGAGAAGATCAGCGCTCCGAAACGGTGTTCCATCACCCAACTGAGGCTCGACTCGTACCGGCCGAGAATGCGTTCGTATACGCGCTCGGATCGGTTGAACCATTTTCCGTGCTGGTGCGAGGGCGGTTTCAAAAACCGGCTCGCGAGCATGGGCGTCAGCGTCAGCGACACAAATCCGGAGACGAGAATCGCCGTTCCGATCGTGACCGCGAACTCGTGAAAGAGACGCCCGAGAATCCCGCCCATGAACAACAGCGGAATGAACACCGCCGTAAGCGACACCGTCATCGCGAGAATCGTGAACGCGACTTCGGCCGACCCGTCGAACGCCGCCTTCATTGGGTCCTTACCCATCTCCATGTGACGCACGATGTTCTCGAGCATGACGATGGCGTCGTCGACGACGAAGCCCACCGCCAGTGTGAGCGCCATCAGCGACAGATTGTCGAGCGAATACCCGAACAGGTACATCACGGCGAAAGTGCCGACGAGCGACATCGGCAGCGCCAGGCTCGGGATGATCGTGGCGGAGATGTTCCGGAGGAACACGAAGATCACCATGATGACGAGGAACAGCGTGAGCATCAGCGTGAACTTCACGTCGTTCACCGATTCCTCGATCGGAAGCGACCGGTCGTATAGCGTGTTGACTGTCACGCTCGGCGGCATCTGGACACGCAGCTTCGTGAGAAGATCCTTCACGCCATTCGCGACCTCGACTGTGTTCGTTCCGGGTTGCCGCTGAATTGCGAGCACGACCGCGCGATCGCCGTTGTACCAGCTCGCAACCCTGTTGTTTTCCACGTCGTCCAGGACGTTGCCCAGCTCGTCGAGGTGGACCGGTGCGCCATTGCGGTACGCGACGACCATCTGCCGGAATTCCTGGGCGTTCTGGAGCTGGCCATTCGCCTTGATCGTCGACGCCCGGTTCGGCCCGTAGAGCGTTCCGGTCGGCATGCTCACGTTCTGGTTTCCGATCGCATCCGCCACTTCATCGATCCCGATTCCGCGATTGGCCAGGGATGTCGGATCAAGCTGTACGCGGACGGCGTACTTCTGGCCGCCGAAAACCTGTACCTGCGCGATGCCCGGCACCATCGAGATGCGCTGCGCCAGGAACGTCTCACCGTATTCGTCGAGTTGCGACAATGGCATCGTGGCCGATGTCAACGCGAAATAAAGAATCGGCTGATCGGCTGGATTCACCTTTCGGTACGACGGCGGCAGAATTCCAAGTGGCAGGCTGCGCAGCGTCTGGGAAATCGCTGCCTGGACGTCTGCCGCTGCAGCGTCGATGTTGCGGTCGAGGGAGAATTGGATCGTGATCGACGTTGAGCCGAGTTGACTCGACGAAGTCATGTTGTCGATGCCGGCGATCGTCGAGAACTGCTTCTCGAGCGGAGTCGCAACTGCCGCGGCCATCGTCTCGGGGCTGGCTCCCGGCAGACCGGCGTTCACCTGCACGGTGGGAAAATCAACCGACGGGAGATCGCTCACCGGCAATCGCTTGTAGGACGCGGCTCCGAAAAACAGAATCCCGATCATCACCAATGCGGTCATGACGGGTCGACGGATGAATAGTGCGGTCATTTCCGTTCTCCCTTTATCGCGACTTTTGACCCCGGTATTAGCCGGGACTGGCCGTCCACGATCACCCGCTCGCCGTCCTGGAGGCCGCTCGCGATTACAGCGACCGAATCAACGGTACGCGAGACCTGGACCGGCTTCTGCTTGGCGGTGCCCGCAGAGTCGATTGTATATACGTATGTGCCCTGCTGTCCGGTCAACACAGCTGGAGCCGGAAGCGTCAAGGCATTTGCGTCGACGTACAACTGTAGCGCCACGCTCATGTACTGTCCGGGCCACATCGTCCCCTCGGGATTTGCGAACCGCGCCTTGAGGAGCACTGTGCCCGACGTTGAATCGACATTGTTATCCACAAAGGCGAGTGTACCCGACAGCGGTGTCCCCGATCCTTCCGAAGGAGTCGCACTGACGAGCAGCGCGTTTCCTCCACGATAGTATCGCTGGATGTCCGGGAATTGGCTCTGGGCGATTGCGAATCTCACCAGGATCGGCTGGATCTGGTTGATGACCACGAGCGGCGGAGTGCTGTTCGCCTTTACGAGATTCCCCTGTCGAACGAGCAGACTGCCAGTTCGCCCCGATATCGGCGCGCGGATGGTTGTGTTTGCAACGTCGAGCGCGGCCTTCTGCACGTTGGCGCGGTCGGCGACAACGGTCGCGGCCGCCGACGCGGCATTCGCTTCAGCCTGATCGGCCTGTGAGCCGGTCACGTAGCCTTCCTTGACCAGCGCGGCATAGCGGGCCGCA
>DATHHC010000061.1:0-4364 GCA_035317285.1 Gemmatimonadaceae bacterium
AAATGTCGGCTTGAGCGGTCTGGTGATGCTTGGTGGCGAGACGGTGATTGCGGAAAACCTGGGTTATGCAGATCTGGAGAATCAGGTCCCCGTAACCAACGAGACTCGATTCGGTGTTGCCAGCATCACCAAGGCGTTCACGGGCCTCGCTCTTCTCAAGCTGCACGAAGCTGGACGCATTGATCTCGATGCGCCGATCCAGCGATACGTTCCTGCATTTCCCGTCAAACCGGCGGGGGTGATCACACCGAGGCTGTTGGCGGCCCACCTGGCCGGCATACGCCACTGGGGGAACGAGAGAAACGCTGCGTTGTACGCGCGGCATTTCGACGACGTGAACGACGTGCTCGCATTGTTCAAGGATGACACGCTGGTCGCTTCACCCGGAACGAAGATGAGCTACTCCAGCTACGGGTACAATCTGATTGCCGCGGCTATTCAATCGGCATCGGGCGCCAGGTACCAGGACTACGTGAATCGCGAAATCATCTCGAAGCTGGGTCTCGCGAACACGGGCTTCGACGACGTGCGACGCGTACAGCCGCATCGCGCGCGCCGGTATTCGTACTTCGACCCATGGACGTTCGCCGTCGATTCGAACGCGGTTTATCGAGTGCCGGACTGGGACTACAGCCACAACATGGCCGGTGGAAACATGTACTCGACCGCCGCCGATCTCGCTCGATTCGGAAGGGCGATCGAGCGGCCGGGACTCCTGTCGAAGGAATCACTCGATCTCCTCTACCGGCGACCGAGGGTTGGCGCGGTCGAAGCGACCATGAGCTTCGGGTTCTTCGTGAGCGATTCGGCCGCACCGCACCGACTATTGAACATCGGAGGATCGAATGCGGGGCTTCAATCAGGATTGTTTGTATTCCCCGACGAAGATCTCGTAATCGTCGTTCTGGCAAATACGTGGGGAATCGGATCCAACTCGGGTGAGATGAATGGAGTGCTGCTCTCGCGATTGGCGGCGATCTGCATGGGCTGGCCCCAGCCGCCACCGGTGAAGTGAGGGACGTTATTTCAGCGCCCGGCGCAGCACAACTCCGTCGAGTTTCTCGCTCGGTTTGACCCTCGCGATCTCCGCGAGCGTAGGCGCGAGATCGACCGTTCGCACGAATTCCGGATAACGTCCGCTCGCGAACCACGGGCCCGCGAAGATCAGCGGTACGTGCGAATCGTAGTCGTACGGTGAGCCGTGCGTTGCGACGAGCCCGCTGAAGATGCTGAACGGCGTCAACGTGATCACCATCTCGACGTTGCCCCGAGCCGGGAATTGGTGCACCCAGCGGCGCGTGATCGGATCGTTGATTGTGTCGCGGCGCAGCAGGTCCTGGAATCGATCCACTCTGCTTATGCCGGGCAGCGCCCTGGTCTGGGTCGCAAAAATCGCCAGCACGCTGTCGAGACCGGCCGCGCGCTTCCCCAGCCCATTCCGGTCTGCAAGCACGACCTGGTGATCCAGATCGACGAGATTGGAGTCTATGTTCCGGGCCGCGATCAAGCCGCGCAGGACCGCCGCCAGCGCCACAGCATTGACGCGCACCGGCGTTGGCTTCACCGATCTGGCTACCAGCTCGGGAATCGTCCCGATTCCGTGGTCTGCCGTGAGTACGATCGCGATCTTCGACGAGTCGCGAAGCCTGAACAGCGAATCGATGAAAACGCCGAGGTTGCGGTCGAGACGCAGGACGTTGTCGTGCATCTCCCTGGAATCGGGCCCGAAGCCGTGGCCGATGTAGTCGGTCGCCGAGAGCGAGATGGCGAGCACATCTGTTCGCGGAGAATCGCCGAGTGAAAGTGCGTTCAATCCGTCGAGCGCGAAGTCGAGCGTGATCTCATCCATCCCCGGTGTCGCCCTGACCACGCTGGCGGCGGCCGCGCTGTCGTCCGGGATCGGGTGGGGGAAGACAAAGTCATGTCCGCCCATCTCCACGCTCACGTTGTCAGCTTCCTTGTAGGCGGTGTCCGGGAGCAGCAGCGTCCAGCCCTTTCCGGCGAAACTCTGTGGCAGTTTGCGCGCGTTGAAGCGATTGACCCAGTCCGGCATTGAATCGCGATAGTAGCGGCTGGTAGTGAAGCGGCCATCTGGGTAGTACCAGTAGACTTCGGCGCGCGATCGGCCCACCGGGAGGATTGCGCCTCGGTCTTTCGCCGATACGGAGAGCGTGCGCGACCGCGAATCCCTGGCGTGCAGCCAATCAACGAGCGTCGTTCCCTGAAACCTCTTCGGCGACGCTCCCAGCGCATCGGGATTGGCGAGCAACGGTGCCAACTCGTCCTCCACCCCGATGCGGTTCGCCATGATTCCCGTCGAGCGCGGGAATCGGCCTGAGAGGAGTGTCGCGTGGCCAGGGGCGGTCTCGGTGATCGCGTGATCGTGGTGCGCGTTCGTGAACCAGGCACCTCCACGCGAAAGTCGCGCGAGACCTCCGCGCAGCTGCGGACCGAACCGATCCAGGTAATCTCCACGGAACTGATCGATCGTGATGAGAACGATCAGTGATGGAGGGGGTAGGGCGGGCGCAGTCGAAGCGACTGACTGAGGTCCCTTCCGGCCCGACGCCGCGCGCGCTGGAGCCGATTGACAACCGGCGTGGACCGGGAAACAAACGAGGAGAAGCAGTGTCCGGAACGGCTGACGCATGCGACCAATCATACGTATTCGGCCGGAAGCGGCAACCATGGCTTCGGCCGAAGGAACGACTATGGCGCAAAACGCCGGGCACCCCAATATTCGAGCGCCCCCTCCGGAGACAGTCCCATGACGGCTGAGACTCCTCGCACGCGCAGCATATCTGGTCGCATCGGAACGCGCGGGTTCCTGCTATCCTGGCTTCGTCCTACGGACGTTGCGGCCTTGCTCGTCGTCGCGCTTGTCAATGGCGTTGCCGGCGCTCAGACGCTGGCGAGTGGCGTCGCCGGCGCTCCGCCGCAGGACTCCGTAAAGCGCGCGGCCGTGCCGGCGTTTTTCCAGTCACAGGATCCAATCGAAGTGACTCTCACAACCAACATCGGAAGGATTCGCGGGGACAAAGGCGAGATTCCGCCGTGGCGTCCGGCCACTCTCTCCTACAAGGGGGCCGAGGGTAGTCTCGTCACTGTTCCTTTGAAGGCGCGGACGCGGGGCATCTGGCGGTTACGCATGTGCGAATTCCCCCCGCTGCGTCTCAACTTCAGTGGCGAGGCATCGAAGGGAACGATCTTCCACCACCTCGATAAGCCCAAGCTGGTGAGCTACTGCCGCAACGCTGACACGTACGAGCAATACATCCTTCAGGAGTACCAGCTGTATCGCGTCTACCAGCTACTCACTCCTGTGAGTCACAAGGCGCGGCTGGTGAAGTTGGTCTACGCGGACAGTGCCGACGGAAAGGTGCACGCTCGGCGATATGCCTTCATCATGGAGGAACCGGGGGCTCTCGCCAGCCGTCTGGGCGGAAAGATTATCGAGCAGAAGGGCGCGCGCCCGGGGGACCTCGACCCATACCAGGACGCGCTGTTCGGGGTGTTCCAGTATTTCATCGGCAACACCGATTTTTCCGAAGCCGGGCTTCACAACGTCGAGCTCTTCTTCACCAACGATGGCATCGCAATGCCCGTCGCTTACGACTTCGATTTCGCCGGGGCCATCAACGCGCGCTACGCGGTCACGGACTCCAGCCTGCGCATACAGAGTGTCCGGCAGCGCCTGTTCAGGGGCTACTGCCAGGATCCGGAGGCGTACGCAAAGGTCTTTGCCGTTTTTCAGGAGAAGAAGCCCGAGATCTACGCGCTGTACAGCGATTCGATCGGGAAGCTCATGGATGGCGGGAAGGTTCGGGAAACCCTTCGCTACTTCGACGAGTTCTACGACACGATCAACAACAAGCGCTCGGCGAAGAGATCGATCATGGAGTCCTGTATCGGGCGTCCCTGATCGATCTCCCCTTCGAGAGCTCTTTTAGACGCTGGCGCTACGGCGTGCTGTGGTTGGTTCCCGCCTTGATGACCTCATCTACATAGAAGCGGACTGCGTTGGGATAGCCGGCCTCGCACGGCTTCAGGCCCGCGAATTCGCCGTCGGCGCCCGTATCCTTCGTGATCTCGGCGACGACCGTCGCGCGGGGCATCTTCAGCCGGTCAGCCTGCTCCCTCACATATCGGCTCGCAACGGCTGGGGCAGCGGTACAGCTCGACTGCTGCTCTTGAGCTGCTGGTTGGACGGTCGTCGTGGTCTCGACGCTCGTCGTGGTCTGGGTAGTCGTCGTGGCCTGTGCGCTCGTCGTATCCTGGGCCTTAGCCGTGTCCGTGGGGCTTGTCGTGGGCTGGCCGCTCATCGTGGTCGTGGGGGTCTGTGCGCTCGTCGTGGCCGCACCGAC
>DATHHC010000062.1:0-3828 GCA_035317285.1 Gemmatimonadaceae bacterium
CGCGATTGAGCGCCGACGCCCGCACCCGCACCCGAATCTGCCCGACTCCTGGCTCCGGCCTCGGCCGCTCCTGAACCTCGAGCACCTCCGGTCCCCCAGGCCGAGTGATAATCACCGCTTTCATTGCCACAAGTTATTCGCCCTCACCGTCGGACGCTGCACCAACTGTTCTGTCGTTTAGCTCGAAGCCACAAGCCGGCCCGCCGACAGCCCCCGGCCGGTAGTCATAAGTTGCAGTTAGCCCTGCAAAGAACGAAGGCCGGCTCTTTCGAGCCGGCCTTCCAGGATGCACGTGCAAATCCACCTTACCGAATTTTGTTGCCATTCGCGTCCCACACCTCGACGATTCCGAGGTTTCGAGCCCGAATGGGCGCCTCGATCTTGGAAAGATCCCCGGCAACGACGACGATCACGTTGTCGGGCGTGAGCTTGCTCGCCCCGACCCGCTTGATGTCATCGGGCGTCACCGCCGACAGCCTCTCGCGGTAGGTCGTATAGAAATCGAGCGGCAGCCCCCAGATGATGAGGCTCTGCAAACTCGCCGACAGTCCTTGAACGCTCTGCACCGAGTTGGGGAATCCCGACACCAGGTTGTTCACCATGCCCTGAAGCTCGCTCGCGGGCACAGCCTCGCTCGCGATTCTCTTGTACTCCCCGACCGTTTCAACAAGCGCGGAATCGGTGGCGTTCGTTCTCACCTCCGAGGTCGCGCGGAACGCTCCAGCTCCCGGCCTCAGATCCAGGCCGCTGAACGCCCCGTAAGTGTAGCCATGCTTCTCACGGAGATTCATGTTCATCCGCGAGCTGAACCCGCCGCCGAAGACGTGATTCAGCGCGACCATTGAGATGTAATCGGGATCGGTCGCGCGGAAACCAGCCTGCCCCACGACGATCGACGACTGAACCGAACCCGGACGGTCCACCAGAATCACTCTCGTTCCCGTGCTCGGCCTCACTGGATTAGCCACAGCTGTCAATGTGGCGCGACTGGCTGTCCACGTTCCGAACGCCTGCTGCGCGACCGATCTCGCGTCAACAGCCGAGATATCTCCGACCAGGAGCAAGGTGGCAGAGCCCGGGGCGAACATGGTTCGATGCCAGTTGACCACATCGTCGCGCGTGAGTCCGCCGATCGTGATGAGGTTGCCACTCGCCGGACGTGAGAACGGAGCGGTGCTGTCGAAGGCAGCGCGTATGAACGCGTCCGCCGCGAGTCCCGCGGTTCGCGCGTGACTCTGTTGATACGCCGCAATCGCCTGGTTCTTCACTCTCGTGAATTCGCTCACGGGAAGACTCGGAGCGATGATCGTTTTCGCGGCCAGCGACATGGCCTCTGGAAAGACATTCTTGATCGCAACCACGTCGGCGAATGATGTGCTGAACCCCGCACCCGTGCTGTACTGCGCACCGAGTGCATCCATCGCCTTGGCGATGTCGGCGCCGGTCATCGTGCCGGTGCCTTCCGAAAGAAGGCGGCCCGTCAACGACGCGAGTCCACTCTTCGCCGCCGGCTCGCGCATCGCGCCAGCGTCGAGGATCAGTCTTCCCTCCACAACCGGCAGCGTGTGCTTCTGAACGAGAATGACTTTGAGCCCGTTGTCGAGCTGGAACTGTTCTACGGCGGGAAAGACGTACGGCCGGAGCGCGCTCGGCGCTGGCGGCTGCACTGTCTGCGCGCCTGCCGCCCCAGCAGCGAGGATCATGGCAAGCGCCAGAAACCCCGAGCGCGGGCGATAAGAAATCACTGAGCGATTCATTATGGCGTCCTCGTCGAAGAAGTCTGGGCGGTCTTTTTGGCGGGGACGTAAACGAGAATCGCGCGGTTCGTCGGAATCAGTCGCTCACGCGCAACGGCGTTGAGATCCGCGAGCGTAACGCGGTCGAATTCACCAAGAACCTTGTTCACGTGGTTCGGATCGCGGAAAAATGTCCATCCTTCCGCGAGTCGATCCGCTCGGCCGCCGAATCCACCGGTGGTCTGCAGCCCGTCGACAAACGCGAAGCGTTCGGATGCGCGCGCCCGATCGAGCTCGCCCTGCGTAAACGACGATGCTCCTGCCAGCTCCGCGAGCAGTGCTTTCTCGAGCGAGTCGGGACTGCTGCCGGGCTTTCCCGTCGCGGTGAACACCAGCATGTCCGCGCCATCGGCGAGTCCGAAATTGAAGCCGGCGACGTTCGTCGCAACCTGCTGTCTCCGGACGAGCGCGTCATAGAGACGCGACGAACGGCCGCCGCCCATGACGTCGCCGAGCAGGCTGACGGCGGACGCGCGGGGATCCTTTGCCGAGGGCACTCGGTACGCAACGTAAATCGCGGGCGCCGGCGCCTGCGCGTCCTGCACGACGATTCGCTGCTCCTGTCCGACGATCGCCGGCACTTTCATGGTCGCGAGCGGCGGCGCCGCGGGTCCGCGCGGAATCGGCCCGAAGTATTTCTGCACCATCGCCTTCGCCTGCGGAACGTCGATATCTCCCGCCACGACGAGCACCGCATTGTTCGGCGCGTAGTACGTCTTGAAGAAGCTTCTCACGTCGGCGACGGATGCGTTCGTGAGATCCGTCATCGAGCCGATCACCGAGTGATGGTACGGGTGACCGTCAGGAAACAAAGCTTCCCCTGTCTTCTCGACCCAGGTGCCATAAGGCTGGTTATCGACGCTCTGCCGGCGCTCGTTCTTCACGACTTCGCGCTGGTTGTCGAGCTTTTCCTGCGTCAGCGTTTCGGTGAGCGTTCCCATCCGGTCGGACTCGAGCCAGAGCGCAAGCTCCAGCTGGTTCGAGGGGATCTGCTCGAAGTAGTTGGTGCGGTCCCAGCTCGTGGTGCCATTGATATCGGCGCCCGCTCTCCCGCCCGCTGCTTCGAGAAGCGCCCAGTGCTGTCCGTCGGCGACGTTCTTGGAGCCCTTGAACATCATATGCTCGAACAGATGCGCGAAGCCGGTCTTGCCCGGCTGCTCCATCTTCGATCCGACGTTGTACCAGAGAAGGACGGCGGCGACCGGCGTCGAATGATCTACGTGATAGACCACCGTCAAGCCATTCGGCAGCGTCTCTTTGGTGTAGTCGATGCGCAGCTCGGGACTCTTTCCCGCCTGCTTGCCCGCCTGGGCCCCGGCATTGGCGGCGGCAAGGCACAACAGAGAGACCGCAAGGTAGCGGAGTCTCATTCGACCTCCATGAGATTTTAGATTGCCGGCAGCTGGACGGGAGCGGCCGGAATGGAAGCCCAAAATAGGACTAAGTACGGCCCCCGTCGAGCGGAAATTGCCTAGTCGGACATCTCGGCTTGGCTCCAGCATGCACAAAACCAAAGCAGGGGCACTCAGCGGCAGAGCTAATCGCCTTGCAGCTATTCCCTTGGTTCCGCCCTTACACCTTGAATTGGTGGCAGCATCGCAATGCTCTCACCAACCACGCGAGTCACGGTCGCTTGATCACTCTAGCGCCAGTATGAAAGCTGCCCGGCGATTTAGCTGCAAAGCTACCAGCCCCCTGCTTCGGTTATGTGAATGCCGCCAACGCACCGCGATGCCCGACTAGGCAGCCTACTCGTAGCGCAGCGACTGTATCGGATCCAAGCTGGCCGCGCGCCGCGCGGGCCATACTCCGAACAGAATCCCGACAAACCCGGAAAAAAAGAACGCGAGCAGGATGGACGACGGTGCAACCGAAGTATTGAAATTCCCGAACTTGGCCAGCGCGACCGCGCCAAGCCAACCGAACACGATCCCTCCCACCCCGCCGAGCAGGCACAGCACAACCGCCTCGATCAGGAACTGAAGCAGAATGTTCTTGATCGAGGCGGTTGTGCTGTGCCTGCTCGGCGGGG
>DATHHC010000063.1:0-5077 GCA_035317285.1 Gemmatimonadaceae bacterium
GAAGCTTCGGGTCGCTGCCACGGATCACCGCGACGACGTTTCGCGCTGGATACTGGACCGGCGTCTCAACGAAGCGGGGCGTCGAAGTCACAGCAGACCCAGTCGCACCGGCCTTCGCGCTGTCTATAGCGACGCCGAGCAGTGCTTCGGCGACACGCTTGTTGACGTAGAGGAATGAAGGCAGCTCAGGATCGACACCTTCCTTCAGCAGCTGGTTTGGCTGCTGAAAAGCCTCAATCATCAGCGGGGGCATGGCCTCGAGACTCACGATGGCGATGCCGGCGGCATTGGCGAAATGACGCGTCACGATCGCGCGGTTCACGCCGCCGCCGGAATTCTGCGTAACGCCGGCCGGGCTGACTTTCAGCACGACGAGCTTGCCGGCGGTGGCCGAAGGAGCAATGAGCGAGGCTGAATCACCCCACGTTCCGCCGAAGATTGCCTGCACTCCATTCAAGTTCCGCGCGCCTGACCCCTGATCACGCAGTGCAAAGTCTGTCCATGGGGCGAACTCCACAGTTCCGACAACCAGCTTGCTGGCCGCGTCGTACTTCCGATCGACGACGTTCACCGCCTGGAAGTAGGTGCCGTTGTCACCCATTGGGGCGAGGCCCATCCGCTTCACTTCATCCGCGATGTACTCGACGCCTTTGACGTTGCCCGGTGTCGCGAGCAGCCGACCCTGCATCGAATCGTCGGCGAAGATGTAGAGCCGGGTCTTCAAGTCGGCCGTTGTTATGGCTGATGTCGTCGGCGTTGGAGTGTGCGTTCGACCGCGCAGCAGCACGTCCCAAATGGGCGGCGCTCCGCTTTCAGGCGATGGAGCGGTCGCGGCCTTTTGAGCGGCGGCCGAGGCGGCGATCATGGACGCCGCGACCAGGGCAGTGGTACTCAGGAGGGTGGTTCTCATTGGTTCCAGGTAGAAAGGGAGCCTGCGCGGGAGTCTCGAGCGACGTGGATTAGACACCGGCGAGGTGTAATGTGTTTCGCTCTGCTGTGGCTTTCGAGCCCTACGCGTGGGTCAGACCGAAAGTTTTACACCCTGTTCACCTTCCCTTTACACTTTCGGACCTTCAGCTGCGCGTTTCAGGATCGCGATCTGACCTTGGTGATAGGTGTGATGCTGAAGTAGGCCGCGAATGAGCGTTCCGACCGTGACCCCGGCGCCAAGCGCCGAATCGCGCTTATCGCCGATCCAACGGATGAGGTCGTTCGGCTTGAGCGCGTGAACGGTGCTCTCCAACTCCTTCTGCGCGGCGGCCAGATCTTCGAGAGCCGAGTGCCACGCCGCTTCTCCTCCACCGGTTTTTGGCTTTGGCCAATCCTGTTTCGGGGATTTCGGCGCGGCACCTTTTACGCGCGACGTCACTTCGCGCGTCCAGCCCGTCATGTGGAGAACGAGCTCCCAGATGGTGTGGCCGTGGGGGATACTCTTCAGCGCAGCGGTGCGGGCATCAACGCCTTTCAGGACGCTCTTGATCGACGAGCCATGCCACGGGCTGCCGTCGTAAACGTTTCGCAGATCTTCCCGCAACGCATCGAAGTCGGATTTGGGGCGTTCCATCTCATTTCCTCGCTGATTTCACTGGCTTGCCTGGGGCGTGGTTCGACGATGACTCACGCGGGGCTTAGCCTGGTGCTTTCACGGTGGTTCAGGGGTTTCCCGCGCATGTTTTGGACGACAGCTCTCACAAGCTGAACACCTCGCCGGAGCTCCGCCAGCTCCTTTCCTTCAAGGCGACTCACTGCGCCGGCGAGTCTTTCGACACGGCGAGCGCGCCCTGCGGCCAGAATTCTTTGGCCTTTGGGTGTCGCCACGATGTGCGTCAGCCTTTTGTCGAGCGCGTCACCTTTCCGTTTCACCAGGCCGTCCTTCTCGAGCCCCGTCACGATGCGGGTCATCGTCGGCGGTTTCACCTGCTCGGCGCGCGCGAGCGCGCCGAGGGTGAGTGGGCCGCCGAACACAACTACTGAGAGGGCCGACAGGCGAGGGGCCGAAAGTCCGCTGGCGTCGTCCTCCTTTCGCAGCTGACGCAGCAGGTGAATCGCCGCCGAGTGCAGCTGGTCGGCGAGCTCCTCGGCGTCGCGATCCTTTGTCACGCGGCCGGGACGTCGCTCATGAGGCCGACGACGTTCCCCTGTCCATCGGATATCGAGGAGATCCAGATCTCTCGCCCGTTCATGCGGGTGATGATGCGCGGCTCCTCGAGGCTTTTGGCGCCCGCCGACTTGATCCGGGCGTGCGTCGTCTTGATGTCGCTGACGTCGTAAAAAAGGACGGCGTGCTGCTGGTCTCCGTCCTTACCCTGAGCGTCGGGCCCGGCGAGCATCAATTGCACGCCGCCGCAATCGAAGAAGGAGAGGGCAGGGGGCGCATCGAACAGATGCCTCAATCCGAGCGTGTCGCGGTAAAAGGCTTTGGCCTCGTCGACCGAATGGACGGGGATGGCGATTTGTTTGATGCGCGAGAGTGATACTGCGTCTGAAGGTGCCATGGAGCGCTCCGCTGCTGGGGAGATCGTTAGCTGTGCTAACGATATATTCGCATCAGAGAGGCTGATCGCGCAAGGGTGGGAGGCTCAGGTCGTCGAGAAGGGGTCCGCGCCAGGAATTCGGCTTGCGCGCGCAAAGGCGCTACACGGATGTGTTGCCGCGCGTCTGACCGAGAGGGAAGTCGGAGGGGTCCTCGTAGGCGACGACCCACGAGCGACAAATCGGTGCGCCGACGCCGTCTAAGAGCGACTGATGCCTGGTTCCACGAAGATCGTGCGGGCAACCAACGAGCGAGAGCCCGGAGCCGAAGAGGACCCCTCCGACGTACCGGCACTAATGCCGGGTTTCAATCCGGCGGCGCCACCACTTTCTTGCGCGCCTTTGCTCGGAGTTCTTTCTCGACCATCTCCCCGAGGTCGCGCAGCGACTCGCGGTCTTCCTCGCCGAACTCGCGGGGCGCCTTGTCCATGATGCAGAGCGTGCCGACATTGTGCCCACCCGGCCCCTTCACCGGCTGCGCCGCGTAAAACCTGATGTGCGGTTCCTCGAGCACCATGAGATTCTCGGCAAACCTGGGATCGAGCGCCGCGTCTTCCACGACGAACACTTCGTCGCCGTTGATGGCGTGGCCACAGAATGAATGGTCACGCGTGCTGTCGGGGATCGGCAGACCCTGCTTCGACTTGAACCACTGGCGATCGCCCTCGACGAACGAGATGCCGGCGAAAGGAACGTTGAACATTCGCTGCGCCATGCGGCTGATCTTGTCGAAGCGCTCCTCCGGCGGCGACTCGATCGCGGCGCCGCTCAGACGAAACTCGACGAGCCGCTCCGCCTCGTCCTGGGGAATGAGCGGCCGCATCACTTCCTCCGTCTCCGACCAGAGCCCGCGGCTTCTCATCACCGCGGTGACGCGCGCACGGAATCGGCTAGCGTCGATTGGCTCGTGGAGCACGTCGTCCACACCCTGTGACAGCATGTCGTTGGTCTCGGTCTCCGAGCCCGCCGGCGCCACGACGATGATCGGCATGTCCACGAGTCCAACGACCGTGCGCGCCGCGTGCACGACCTGCCGTCCATCGAGGATCGGAAGCTTGAGCGCGACGACCAGCGCGTCGGGCGGATCCTGCGCCAGAATGCCGAGCGCGGCAGCTCCGTCGTTGGCGATCTGGACGGCGAAGCGCGCCTCCACCAGGATGTCGTTGAAGCGCACGCGATCTGCTTTGTCGCCGACGGCCAGCAGAACTCGCGATGGCTTGGCCACGCCGTCGGCGTCGAGCTCGGGGAGATACTCCGCGTTGACCCGAGGGGTGTTGGAGCGCGGTGTCCGGCGGCGCTCGAACTCCGTGTAGGGAATGACTTCCTCGGCCGTCGTGTCACCCTCGGCGATGTGCCAGAGCGCATCGGCGTCGAACGTGTGCAGGGCGTTCGTCCGCAACGCGTGCGCACGGATCTCGTCGGCGGTCTTACCGATCGTGATCATGCCGCGGATCTCCGGTGTGATCTCGAGAAACTCGATGATCGGCAGGCGCCCCGTGTACCCGGTGAACCCGCACTCGGCGCATCCGGTCGCCTTCACGTGTCTCGCCGTTCCGTACACGCGCTGCTGCGCGGCGCGGACCATAGGGTGCAGCTCCTCGATGGGTGCCTCGAACCGGCAGTGGGGACACACTCTGCGCACGAGCCGCTGGGCGGTGACACCGATGAGCCCGGCCGCGACTCTGAACGGCTCGACGCCGATGTTGGACAACCGAGGGATGGCGCCGATCGCGTCGTTCGTGTGCAGCGTGGAAAGCACAAGGTGGCCGGTCATCGCTGCCTGGAATGCGATGTTCGCGGTCTCCTGGTCGCGGATTTCGCCGACGAGCAAAACGTCCGGATCCTGACGCAGCACCGAGCGCAACACGCCGGCGAAGGTGAGGCCCTGTTTCTCATTCACCTGCACCTGGTTGACGCCGCTCAGCCGGTACTCGACCGGATCTTCAACGGTGACGATGTTCACCGATTCGCCGCGGCGCGTGTTGAGCGCGGCGTAGAGGGTCGTCGTCTTTCCGGAGCCGGTCGGGCCGGTCACGAGCAGAATTCCCTGCTCGCGCATGAGCAGCGCCTGGAATCTCTCGAGCAGCGCCGGCATGAAGCCGAGCGTTGCCATCGAGACTTGCACCGACTTCTCGTTTAGAAGGCGCATCACGACCTTTTCCCCGACGCGCGTCGGAAGGACCGAGACACGAAGGGCGACCTCGTCTCCGCCCACGCGCACTTTGGCGCGACCGTCCTGTGGGCGGAAACGCTCGGCGACGTCGAGATCCGACATGATCTTGATGCGCGAGACGACCGGGCCGACGCCGATAAACCGGGGGAGCACCATGATGTTCTTCAGCAGGCCGTCGATGCGAAACCTTACCAGGGTGGACGTCTCGTCGTGCTCGATGTGGATGTCGGAGGCGCGCAGCTTGATGGCGTTGGCGATGATCGCATCGACGAGCTTGATGACCGGCGCGTGCACCCGCGCCATCGCTGCCTCGTTCTGCTCTTCCTCCTTGATCTGCTCGACGCCGACGGCCTGGTCCAGCTTCTCGATCAG
>DATHHC010000064.1:0-7197 GCA_035317285.1 Gemmatimonadaceae bacterium
CAACGAACTACGATCTGCAGCGGCTTCGCCGAGCGGTGGAGCCGGTGAAGGGACCGACGGGATGGCAGCGACGGTCGGCAGACTCGCTGACCACGTTCTATCTCAATCGCACGTCGGACATTTACAAGCTGCTGGTCGAAATGAGCGACTCGATCTTCCTGAGTAAGACGCAGGTTGCGGCGCTCGAAGGCGCGGATTCGGTTTTCTCGGCGCGGGTGCGCGAGCTGTACGTGCCGATGGGCGATTTTCTCGCGCGGGGACAGGGCGAGGCGGGGAAGGTGGAGCTGGACAGCGTGCAGGCGACGCAGAAGAGCTACTGGAAAGTTTTCTGGGAGCAGCCGGAGATCGCGGGCGACATTCTCACGCCGATGCAGCGTGACCTACTTCCTTTCTTCAAGAACATCATCGCGACGACGAAGAAGGACCGCGAGCACAGTCAGTGGTCGTTCGGGCATCCTGTGAAATTTGCCGACAAACCAAAAGTGCCCACTCCGTAGAGGCAACTGGCGGCGAGGAATTACGGCAGTCAACTTGGGTGCATGAAGCGGGAAGCGGGAAGAGGGAGGCGGGAAGCGGGAAGCGGGACGGTCGCGCTTGTAATTGCTTCGATGTCGCTGGCTTGCGCGAGCGTGAAGCCGGCGCTCACGAATCCCGCGCACCGCTGTGAGTACAGCCGCATCGCGAATTGCGAGCACTATCCCCGCACGCCTGTCCTGAGCGCGCCCTCGGCGGCGGGATATCGCTTCGCGAATGCGCCGCCCACGGAGCACAATTCGGACGAGCTGTTCGTCGTTCTGATGTTGTCGGGCGGCGGAACCAGGTCGGCCGCCTTTTCATTCGGCGTGATGAATGAGCTGGGGCGAACCGCCGTGCCGAGAGCGGATCGAACGCTGCTGGACGAGGTCGACCTCATTTCGTCCGTCTCCGGTGGCAGCTTTCCGGCCGCCTATCTTGCTCTCAACGGGCCGCAGGGCCTGCCGAAATTCGAGACCGATTTTCTCAAGTGGAACGCGCAAAGAGATCTCACCCTTACCCTGCTGTTGAACCAGGGGGTACGGAATCGACTCAGGTCCCAGTATTTCAGCCGCATCGACGTGGCAGTCGAGAAGTGGGATCAGCACCTGTTCCACGGTGCAACTTTCGGCCAGCTGATTGGGCGTCGTCCGTATCTGATGATCGATGCGACTGACGTCGCCACGGGAACGGTTTTTCCGTTCACGCAGGCGTACGTCGACCCGCTTTGCTTCGATCTGTCGAAGTTCCAGGTCGCGCGCGCCGTTGGAGCTTCAGGCGCGTTTCCCCCGTTGCTCAGCCCGCTGACCATCGAGAATCACGGGTCACGCTGCAACTATGTCCCGCCTGAGTGGGTCACGACTTCAGCGACGGACCGATGGGGGAATCGCGAGAGGTACCGCATGGCCAACGAGGTGCGGAGTCTCACGAATGTGAAGACACGGCCGTATGTGCACCTGACCGATGGCGGTGCCGGCGACAACATCGGCGCACGCAACATCACGCGCGCGCTCTCGATTGACGAGGCGGAGATTCCACTCGCCGAAATGGTTCGATCGGGGAAGATCCAGCGGCTTCTGCTCATCGTCGTCAACGCGCAAGTCGTCGAAGAGAACGACATTGACATAACCGCGCACGCGCCGGGCGTGCTCAGAACATTCCTCGGCGCGGTGGATGCGCCGCTCAACAACTACTCACAGCTGTCAATCGAATCCCTTCGTCGCGCGGTCGAAGATCTCGAGGAAAAGAATTCCGCCGCGGCGTGCTCGAATGGAGCCGCGGCCGGCTGCCTGAGCATGTTCTATGTAGTGGAGGTTTCCTTCGATCAGATCCTCGACAGCAACGACCGACAGTACTTCGAGCATCTTCCTACCACGTATTCCCTCGGCCGACGCCGAGTCGACGCTCTCGTCAAGCTGGGAGGGCGGCTTCTGCGAGCGAATCCGGAATACGTTCGACTCATGTGCGATCTCGAGCGCGGCGACTGGAAAAAGCGGAGTGCGCTCGCGGGTTGTCGGGACCAGGCCTATCAGGGATTGCGTCCGTCGAATCCTTAGTTCGCGCTATTTCTTGGACCAGAGTACGAGCACGCCGCAGTTGTCCGTCGGCCGGCGAAACTCCCCAGGCGCGCTCTCGATCGGATAGTACTCCACGCCGGCGAGGTCGGTCGGGTGCAGCGACTCGAGATCGTCCGTGTACCGGGAATTGTCGAGATAGACGTCTATGCCGCAATGGACATCGGCGTTGGTGAGCCGGGGCTTGGTTCGCCGACTCATCAGGATGGCGTGACCGGGGCGCTCGGCGTCGGGGGTCGACATTAAGCCACCGAACGACTGGGCAAGAACGGCAACCAGCGACCTATTCCCTTTTTTCTCCAGCTCCGCGGCGGTCATGAATCGTCCGCTTCCCTGTTGACGGCGCCGCTCGAAGTCGGCGAGGTAGGAGGTCCCTGGATCGCCCGCGACCTTTACCGGTTCGAGAGTATTGCCTGCAGGAACGCTGGCTTTGACGAGCCGGAAGACCGGTCCCGTCGAATCGCCCTGCACGAGAAGGTCGATATCCAGCGGTTCGTAGCCAGAGCGGCGAATCTCGAACTTGTGCTGGCCCAGCGCGATGTTTGGAATGCGGGCCTCGCCGCTCCAGTCGGTTCGGGCCGAGACGTTGACGTCGGACAGGCTGACCATGGCGTCCGCGAGCGGGGCGCCGGACTGCGCGTCGGCGACTGAGGCGATGACAATCGACGTCTTGCCGGAGGTCTGGGCGGCGACGGGGAGGCAGGGCGTCGCGAGGGCAAGAGCGAGCGCTGCCGCGATGGTGAGACGACAATTCATGGAATGTTTCATATGTATTCGAAGGTATTCCCGCGAACCGTTAGCGGTCAATGATGTCATCGCAATAGCCGACCGGCGATCGCGGGAGGCCAGGCGTTGCATCAGTTGTCTGCCATTCGTCACCTAAGGCGACGCCCCTTCCACCCAGAGCGAATGCCGACTGCAATTCTCAAGAGTCTCAGGATTCAGAGGTCTCGAGTTGTGTGGCTGCTCGCGGTCATCGCGATTGGTCTGGTTGGCGGGTCGCTGGTGGTGGACCTTACTGGAGAATCAGCGGCGGATCAATTCCTTCTGGCGCGCGGGTCGCTCAACGGTCTTCGCGCCTATCTCTGGGTGAAGGGAGGGCTGCTGGCCGCCCTCGTGTCGGCCCTGGGAGTGCACGTCGTGTCCAGTGGGTTCGCGCTTGCTCGTTCGGGTAGGTCCTCGCTGTTTGGGGTCCCCCTTGCCGTTCCTCCGAGAGTACAGTGGGGGATGGGATATGTGTTCGTGCTGCTCGGCTCGGCGCTCGTGGCGCTCTCACTCACCGCGCTCGTGGCGATGAACGCGTGCCGGTACATGCGGCTGGTCTGATGCGGACTCTTGCGGCAGCCGCATTTCTGTTGGCGGCGGCGTGCTCGGATAACCCGACCTTCCCCGGACAGCTGTGCATTGGTTATCCCGACTGGGCCACGTCGCCCCACGTACTGCCCTACGCTGCGGGGACGTCATACGAGGTCATACAGGGGAATTGCTCGCCGCCCGGGAACGGGCACCGGGGCGCCAATCGCTACGCGTACGATTTCTTGATGTCGATCGGGACGCCGATCACGGCATCGCGAGCGGGGACCGTGCTTCAAGTGGAGGAATCCCACGTCGATGGCGAAATCGCCGCCGTCGGGAAGGACAACTATCTCGTGATCCTTCACGCTGATGGAACGAACGCTCTCTACGGGCATCTCACGCACGACGGGGCGACGGTCGGAGTCGGCGATGTCGTGGAGCAGGGTGATCTGGTCGCTTATTCGGGAAACACCGGCAACACGGGTGGAATTCCGCATCTCCACGTTAGCGTCCAGAACTGCGATCCTGTCGCAATGGGAACGGGGACTTGTCCATCGCAGCCGCTCACGTTCTCGAATACGGAGCCGAATCCGACCGGGCTGGCAATTGGTCATTCCTATCTGGCCCACTAACCACGTTTTTCGTTTGAACCCCGAACCGTGCCACTGACTACGTTTGGACGCACGATGCAAAAACGCGCTCTCTCGAGCGCGTTTTTTATTTCTTGAATCCTGGTTCGCTATTACGGCAGTACGAACTGAACCGTGCTCTCGACCGGGAAGTTGTCGCTTCTGAGAACGGCGACGGCGGTAAAGGATCCGTGCTGACCCTTCGAGTCCCAGCTCTCCTCGAAATTGGTCTCGCCCTTTCCCTTCAGGGTCTCGCTGCGCATCGCCGAAGTGAACATGCGGCCTTCGCTCCAGCGCCACACTTCCTTGCCCGCGAAATCCTTCACCAGGAAATCGTGCGTCTGTCCGTCGGGGAAGCGGAGCTCCACCATCTTCGTCGTGTTGTTACGGACGCTGAGAGTGAAGCGGAGCTTGTCCGCGTCATCCTTGGGTCTCGTAATGTCGAATGTGGTGACGATCGGCGCGGTATTCTCTGCGGAATGTCTCGCAGTGGCGATCGGCTTTCCTTCGTGGGAAAAAGGCGCCGCGGCGAACGCAACTGAAGCTGCGCACAACAGCGGAAGAATTAAGCGATTATCCATTACGTCAGTGGTGCCTGAAGTTCTTAGTGGGCGGGCGGTGCGGTTTCACATTGAGTGAGACTCGCAACTTATCGTTCTATTGACGAACGGTCAACACCTAAGTCACATACTAACTCCGCATGAGTCTTGGACTTGCGACCCCGCAGAATCTTCGGCCTCTGTTCGGAAACGAGTCAGCCATTCGCTTGTGAAAATCTTCACAAGCGGTTAATTTCTTCCCGGAATGGAAGACGAGAAGCGGACGCAGGGGAGCTCCAGAAAGGGTCTGTCCGGCGGCGAGTTCGCGGGCGTCGGGATCCAGTTTGTATTCGCCATTCTCGTCTTCCTCTACGCCGGCCAGTGGCTGGATAACCGACTCGGCACCAACGGGTTGTTCACGATCGCGGGCGTGTTCATCGGGGCAGGCGCCGCGTTCTACAACATGTATCGCAAGATCTCGGCGGCGCAGAAGCAGGACGACGAAGAGCGCCGGCGGGGAAGGTGAGGGAGAGGAGAGCACTCGCGTACTTTGCCGGAGTCTCGGCCGCTCTCATAATCATCGCAACGATCATCCTGAGGACGTACTTCAGGACGGTCGATCAGCACAATGCGATGCTCATTTCAGCTGGACTGGCTTTCGCAGTACAGCTGGGTTCCTACGCGCTGCTCCGGCCGGCCCGGGCAGGACGCGGAAAGCCGGGTGAGCTGCTGATCCGCTGGGGGATTGGAGCAGTGCTGAGATTGCTGGTGCTGGTGATGTACGCGCCCATCGCGAGAATCATCAATCTCTCGGTCGAGGCGGCGCTGGTAAGCCTGGTGACGTTTTTCTTCCTGACGATGATGGCCGAACCACTCCTGCTCGAATATGATCGCTGACCAAATCGCTCAACAAGGCGCTGCCCAGATAGACTTCATAACGCCGCACATTACGGACGCGCACACGCTCGACTACCCGTGCTTGCACACGGGCTTCGTGTGCGAGTACGAGCTGCCGCGCTGGGATCCGATTCACATCGGGAGATTCGCCATTGACATCTCGCCAACGAGGCACGTGGTGATGCTCTTGATCGCGGCGTTCCTCTGCATTGTCACGATGTTGCTCGCGCTGCGGGCCCACAATCAAAAAACGCGCGAAGGAAAAGCGCCGAGCGGTTTCGGCAACGGGCTGGAGGCAGTTGTGCTCTACCTGCGGAACGAGGTCATCCTGCCCAACGTCGGCCCTCACGGCAACGGCTATGTCCCGTTCCTGTTGACACTTTTCTTTTTCATTCTGTTTGCGAACCTGTTGGGGCTCATCCCGTACGGCTCGACGGCCACCGGCAACATTTCCGTGACCGCGACGCTGGCGATCGTCACCTTCGTCGTGATCGAGCTGGCCGGCATCAAGGCACAGGGTAAGGCCTACATCAATACCATTTTATTCTGGCCCGACGACATGTCGCTCGGCACGAAGCTACTTATCTCGCCGATTCTTACGCCGATCGAAATCATAGGAAAGCTCACGAAGCCATTCGCTTTGGCGATCCGTCTATTCGCCAATATGACAGCCGGCCACGTTGTGCTGCTCGCTCTCATCAGCCTCATCTTCACGTTCGGAAGCTGGTACGTGGTACCCTTCCCCATTGTGATGGGCATTGCGATTTCGGTTCTGGAATTGTTCGTTGCAATCCTGCAGGCGTTCATCTTCACGCTTCTGTCCAGTGTCTTCATTGGACTGATTCGCGAAGGTGCACACTGACGCGGAGTCTGCTCAACTTCGCGTAGGTATCCAGCCGAGCGGGCTGGAGAAGTCCGTTGGGGCGAGAGCCCCGGTGATGGACGGCGACAGAAACGTCGCGAGTATGACAACTCACGATTCAGTAAGGGGAATAAAAATGGTCTCGATTTTTCCGCTGCTTCAGGCCGCAGCCACATTCACGAAGGAATACTCGGGTGCGTGGGGAATGCTCGGCGCGGGTGTCGGCGCTGGTCTCTCCGCGATAGGCGCGGGCATCGGCATTGGACGACTCGCCGGCCAGGCGATGGACGGTATCGCCCGTCAGCCGGAAATGGCACAACGAATCCAGACGAGCGCGATCATCTTCGCGGCGCTCATCGAGGGAGCGGCGCTGTTCGGAATCGTCATCGCGTTCCTTATTCAGCTCAAGTTCAAGTTCTAGCGTCTGCGTGATGGATCGTGGCTTCGCCTGCCACGATCCATCACTTCTCACTTCAGCGGTACCAGGATAACTATCTCATGACCAATCTCGTCTTTGCCCTGCTCCAACAGGGGGCCGTTTCTCCGGAAGAGGCAGAACAGCCGGTGAACCTGCTTTCACCGAGCGGCGGCCTGATGCTCTGGACGCTCGTCATCTTCCTGTTCCTCTTCTTCATTCTCGGCAAGTTCGTATTCCCGAAAATCACGGCTGCGGTCGAGGCTCGCGAAAAAGCGCTCGAGGACGCCATCGAAGGAGCGAAGCGCGATCGCGAGGAAGCGGCCAAAGCGCTGGCCGAGCAGCTCAGGCAGATCGAGACGGCGAGGGTGGAGGCGCAGAAGATCATCGTCGAAGGCCGTCAGGTCGGCGACAAGCTGCGCGCGCAGATGATCGAGGAGACGCACCAGCAGCAGCAACAGATGCTGGAGCG
>DATHHC010000065.1:0-12675 GCA_035317285.1 Gemmatimonadaceae bacterium
AATGAGATCCTTCAGCTTGTCGGCGATCTTGCGACCCCACTCGTACGACTTGTCCTCGTGGATGATCACGCTGAACGCATCCACGGGATCCCCGTTGATGAGCATGTCGAGCCTGACCAGGTCGCTGCGACGATACTCGAGGATGTCATAGTCGAGCGAAGCATAGCCGCGGCTCACGGTCTTCAGCTTGTCGAAGAAATCGAGAATTATTTCTCCCAGCGGAAACTCCCAATCGAGCTCAACGCGCTGGGTGTCGAGGTACGTCATGTTCTTGTAGACGCCACGCCGCTCCGTCCCCAGCGTCATGATTGGTCCGATGTACTCGGCAGGTACCATGATGCGAGCCTTCACGTACGGCTCCTCGACGTACGCGACGGTCTGTCCCGACGGCATCAGCGACGGATTCTCGATCAGCGTCATGGTCCCGTCGGTCAGATAGACCTTGTACTCGACGGAAGGCACGGTCGTGACGAGCTCGAGATCGAATTCGCGACGCAGTCGCTCCTGCACGATCTCCATGTGAAGGAGGCCGAGGAATCCAGCGCGGAATCCGAATCCGAGCGCGGTCGATGTCTCAGGCTCGTAGTTGAGCGAGGCGTCGTTGAGCTTCAGCTTCTCCAGCGCATCGCGCAATGTTTCGTACTGGGTCGTGTCGGTGGGATAAAGCCCGGCGAATACAAACGAGCGAACCGCCTTGTAGCCGGGCAGCGCTTCCTTGGCGTGGTTTTCGGCGTCGAAGATCGTGTCGCCCGCGCGCGTCTCGCTGACGGAACGCACGCTCGCAACCACGTATCCGACTTCGCCCGGACCCAATTGATCGGTGGGAACCTGACGCAGCTGGTTGTATCCGACTTCGTCGACTTCGTATACCGATTCGCTCGCGCCGAAGGTGATGTGCGTTCCCTTTTTGATCACGCCATCGACGACCCGCACGCTCGGGATCGCGCCACGATACTTGTCGTAGTACGAGTCGTAGATCAGCGCGCGGAGAGGAGCGTTCTCGTCGCCCTCGGGTGCCGGGACCTTGCGCACGACCTCTTCGAGAAGCTCGCCGATCCCGATCCCTTCCTTCGCGCTGACAAGAAGAATCACCTCCTCCTCGATGCCCAGGAGGTCGGCTACTTCCTTTCGCCTCTTCTCGGGCTCGGCGCCGGGAAGATCGATCTTGTTGAGAATGGGAATGATCTCCAGACCCGCGTCCATCGCCAGAAAAAGATTGGAGAGAGTCTGCGCTTCGATGCCCTGTGAAGCATCGACGACAAGGATCGCGCCCTCACACGCCGCAAGCGAGCGCGAGACCTCATACGTGAAATCGACGTGCCCGGGCGTATCGATGAGATTGAGCTCGTACTCCTGGCCGTCGCGCGCGGTGTAGGTCATGCGCACGGCGTTGAGCTTGATAGTGATGCCCCGCTCGCGCTCGAGATCCAGGGTATCGAGCACCTGAGCCTTCATCTCGCGCTTCTGGAGCATGCCGGTCGCCTCGATGAGTCTGTCGGCAAGGGTCGACTTGCCGTGATCGATGTGCGCGACGATGCAGAAGTTGCGGATGTGCTCGAGCTTCAAATGGGGGCCTGGTTTTCTTGCGGGAAACGCGGGGAGGGGACGGTCGAAATATAACTGGCGACTGGGGGATTCCTCGTGATCTTGGGGAACTAAGAACGCCAGAATGATGCTCCACGGCCTCATACGCTGTCTCGAGACGGGAACAAGAAAGCCAGAAGCCAAGCCCCGCAAAGGTTCGGTGTTGTAGCCGGAAGCCGGCAGCTTCCAGCAGGCAGCAGGCAGCTTGGCAGTTCGAGGTTGCAGTGTTCGAAACGAGTTTCCTTCGCGCGTCTAAAAAAGAAGAGGGCCGCTCTCGCGGCCCTCTTACAAAGATTCTCCTGCGGCCATCCTACTGCTGCTTGCTGGGTGGAGCCGGGCGGTTTGTCACCGCGGGTGTTTCTCGCGGCGGCGGTGGCGGTGTCGGTCTCTCCCGCTCCACCGGCGCTGGAGTGGATTTGGGCGTGTCCGGAGCGCGCGGCGGTGGCGCCGACGTGCGTGGCTCGGGCCGCGGCTCGGGTCGTGACTCCCGGATCGGGAACACGCCCGTCGCTGCTGCTGGTTCATTCCGCGGCGTTGAGGCACGCTCGACAGGACCCCGGTGCTGCGGAACCGACTCTATTCCCGGCTGTGAGCGATATCCATCGAGGATCGGCCTCGGCTCACTGCGACGCGCTCTGGGTGCGGTGATCGTCACGTCGCCCATCTGAGGCAGCTCGCCGCGCCGGGGGATCGGGAAAACTCCTTCCGGTGCGCTGTTGGCTGCTGAGCGAGGAAGGCGGGGCCGCTCGTCACCCTTTCTCGGGAGTCTCGCTCTCGGAATCTGTGTCGAGTCGCCGCGCGGCGGCGTCGGTCGCACCCCGCGAACGCCACCCGTCGTGGGCTGGATTATCACGTACGGTAGGCCGCAGAGATCGTAGCTGATCGCGGCGCGCTCCCCTGATGCCTGGAGCCGGTCGACCGAGCTGCGGGCCATGTACAGTCTCGATGCAAACGTCGCCGCGTACGACGCGAACATATCGCAGGGCGAGTAGTAGTTGGAGTAGGCGTAACTGTTGTAGCTCCGCCCGCCCGCGAATCGCAGGATGTCATGCCCGATCGGCTCGCCTTTGACGCCGAGGTAGTACGCGAGTGACTGCGCGGCCGACTCCGGAGTCCGGCCCTGGATCATCTGCCTGACCGACGAGATGTTCCAGTCGCCATCGCTCTCGATCAGGTCGAGGTTGAACGGGGCCCGCGAGGCTAGCGCTATCACCGTGCCCCGCACATCCGTATACCCGTCGTTGTAGCTGTCGTAGCTCGAGTACGCCGACGAAGAGTAGAGACCGCCTGGCGTCGATCGCGCGAAGCCCGTGAAGAAGTTGGGAAGGTTGAGCGGCTTGTTGGCAAGTTGGCGAACGGAGATCCCCGGCCAATCGGGCTGAAGTATCTGTATCTGGCCATCGAGATCCATCGAGACCGCGAACACATAGGCGTTCTCGGAAACCTGGATGACCGGACTTACATAGCTCGTGGTCGTGAGAACGTACGCGCCGTTCGTGGAATAGACCCTGATGTGTGGCGGGGCCGGTCGGGACCTCTCCTGGGCGCCGGACGCCGAAGCGAGCGCGCAGAGCAATAATGCGGAACTACCCACCGCTGAAGACAATTTCGCCGCTCGCATATCGACCCCCTGTTTGTATACAATTTCGTGCTGCAAAGTTGCAATGTCAATGCCCAGTAAAAGCCCTGATACGGGCGGATCGGGCGGGTGCGATTGCCCCGATGCGACTTGGTGGTTCCACGGCGCCTACCTGTTGCTCCGGGGCATACTTACCTTGCGCCATGCCGCTCCCGCAACTGATCTCGATCGTCGAATCCCTGGGTGAATTCCGGGACCTCCTGAGCGATCTGCCGGGGCCCGCCGCGCGCCGCGCGATTGGCGGCCTCCACGGGTCGAGCGACGCTGTGGTGCTCGCTTCTCTCTCCAAGAATCTTACGCACCGGCTCTTCGTGGTGTTGAACGACGACGTCGCCGCGGCGGAGCGTTGGCTCGCGGATCTGACCACACTGGTCGAGCCGGAGACCGTCGCCTTCTACCCCCCGCGCGAGAGCTTCGGCGAAGCTGAGGCCCACGCGGAAGTAGCCGGCGAACGGGTCGAGACTCTCGAAAGGATCGGCCGCGGCGACCTTCGGATCGTCGTCACGACCAGTCGCGCGCTTCTCGAGCGGACTCAGCTCCCACGCGCGCTCGCGTCGGCGCGCCTCGAGCTGCACAAGGGTGATACGCGCCGGCTGGAAGATCTGGCTTCGCACCTGGAGAAGATCGGGTTCGAGCGTGTTCCGATGGTGGAAGATGTTGCGCAATTCAGCGTGCGCGGCGGGATTTTCGACATCTACAGCTTCGGAATGGCGGAGCCCGTGCGCCTCGAGTTCTGGGGCGACGACATTACCGAGCTTCGCCACTTCGACCTTCTCACGCAGAGGTCGACCCGCGACGCCCAGGTCGCGCTCATCCTGCCGGTTGATGGCCAGATCAGCGCCGGAGACAGCGAGCCCGAACGATCGTCGATTCGCGCGCTCTTTCCGCCGGATACGCTGTTCGTGCAGCCCGCCGGGACTCATGTGAAGCCCGAGCTCGAGCGGACCTGGGCGGAAGCGCAGCACCACATCGATCTCGCGCGGCGACGTGGAGAAGACACTCCCAGCCGCGACGAGCTGTTCGAATCTCCGGAGACAACTCTCCGCGCCCTCGGCGAGTACGGAACGATCGATCTCTCGGGCAATGACGCGACAATTGTCTTCCCGTTCCGGGATCCGGAAGAAATTCAACGCGACATGAAGCGGCTCAAGCTGATCGTCGCCGATGGAATCCCGACGACGATCCTCTGCGACAACGCCGGCCAGGCTGAGCGACTCGATGAGCTCCTGAACGACGATCGCGTCTCGCCCGCGAGCCTCGCCATAGGAGTACTGGACGGCGGCTTCGTGATTCCGCCGAGCGGCAACGCATTCGCGGGATTCCGGGTCCTCACCGACCACGAGATCTTCCGGCGCGAGCGTCGCTTTCGGCGGGCACGGCGCTATGTGACCGGCGTCGCTCTCGAGAATCTGACCGCGCTCAAGCCGGGCGACTATGTCGTGCATCTCGAGCACGGCGTAGGGATTTATCGCGGCATGGAGAAGATCTTCGTGCGCGAGAGCATGGTGGAAGTCGCCGTGATCGAGTACGAGGGAGGCGACCGGCTGAATGTCCCGCTGTATCGCGTAGATCAGATCGAACGATACCGGTCCGCCGCCGACATCACCAAAGACGCGCCGCCGCCCCGATTGCACGCGCTCGGCGGGAAACGCTGGGCGTCGCAGCGCGACAAGACGCGCGCCGCGATTCAGGAGATGACGGTCGAGCTCCTCGACCTCTACGCCCGCCGCAAAGTCGCCACACGCGCGCCACACTTCCCGGACACGGTGTGGCAGCGCCAGCTCGAATCGTCATTTCTGTTCGAGGATACTCCTGACCAGCGCACCGCCACCACCGACGTGAAGGGCGACATGGAGCGACCGCGCCCGATGGATCGCCTGCTGGTCGGGGACGTCGGCTACGGCAAGACGGAGATCGCGGTGCGAGCCGCGTTCAAGGCAGTCCAGTCGGGCCGCCAGGTGGTCGTGCTGGTGCCGACGACGATTCTCGCCGACCAGCACGCGCGAACATTCGGCGAGCGGCTGGCCGATTTCCCCGTGAGAGTGGAGACGCTCAGTCGCTTTCAGACGCCGAAGGAGCAGGCCGTCGTGCTCGCCGATCTCAAGGCAGGCAAAGTCGATGTCGTCATCGGGACGCATCGTTTGCTGAGCCCGGACGTCGCGTTCTCGCAGCTCGGACTGATCGTCGTTGACGAGGAGCACCGCTTCGGTGTCAAACACAAGGAACGCCTCAAGAGGCTCCGACTCGATACCGACGTGCTTACGCTGACCGCAACGCCGATCCCGCGCACGCTTCACCTCTCGCTGGCCGGCCTGCGGGACATGACACTTATGCAAACCGCCCCGAGAGATCGATCGCCCGTGCTGACCTACGTGGAGCCCTGGGACGATGGTCTGATCGACGAGGGCATTTCGCGCGAGCTCGATCGCGGCGGCCAGGTTTTCTTCGTCCACAACCGCATCGAGACGATCGACGGAATGGCCGAGCACATCCGCCACGTGGTGCCGCGTGCGCGCATCGGGGTCGGGCACGGGCAGATGCGCGAGCGCGAGCTCGAGCAGATCATGCGCAAGTTCGTGGACGGCGAGATCGACGTCCTCGTCTCGACGATGATCGTCGAATCGGGCCTCGACGTTCCGAACGCCAACACGATGTTCGTGAATCGGGCCGACACGTTCGGGCTGGCGCAGCTATATCAGCTTCGCGGCCGCGTCGGCCGCTCGCACCGACGGGCAAGCTGCTACCTGCTGGTCCCGGACTCGATCGACGAAGACGCGAACCGCCGTCTGACGATTCTGGAGCATCACACGCAGCTGGGCGCCGGCTACCAGATTGCGCTCAAGGACCTCGAGCTTCGCGGCGCCGGGAACCTGCTCGGGCCCGAGCAATCGGGTTTCGTGCACGCCGTCGGATTCGACATGTATCTGCGCATGTTGGACGAGACCGTGAAACGACTGATGCGCGGAGACGACGCCCCGCGACTTCAGCCATCCGAGATCTCGCTCGACGTGCCGTCGTTCCTTCCCGACGATTACATCACCTCGCAGGACGCCAAGCTCGACATTTACAGACGTCTTACACACATGACCGATGCTGTCGAGATAGAAGCGCTGAAAGAGGAAGTCCGGGACCGCTTCGGAGTCCTGCCCGAACCGGCGCGCAGCTTCTTCGCGGCCGCCGTGCTCCGGCTCCTCGGCGGCGCCTCCGACATCGAGTCCGTGCTGGTGCGCGGAAACGAGGCCCGTATTACCTTTCGCGAGCACGCGGTGCCCCGTATGAAGGGGATATCGGCGGCGTTCCACGAGGTACAGTTTCAGGCGGAAGTGCGACGTGCGCATCCGCTCTCCCTCAAGCTCACCCGTCTTGGGGGAGCTGAGATGCTCGATGGACTTGTCCGTGCCCTGACTACACTGCGACCCACCTGACAGCTAACCCGTACGACGGAACCATGAAACGCACTATCACACTCGCCGCGATAGCGGCTTTTACACTTTCGGCCTGTTCCGGGTTGAAGGACGCCCTCAACGCGCACACCGACTGGGTCGCGCGCGCCGCGGGCGCGGAGCTGTCGGTCGTGAAGCTCGCGAACATGCTTGGCAAATCGCGCGCGCCGATCCGCAAGGACGTCGCCAAATCGATCGCCAACGTCTGGGTCGACTACCAGCTGCTCGGCAGGGCGGCCGCGCACAACGATTCCCTCGCTGATCCCAAGATGATCGACGAGGCAATGTGGCCGGCGATCGCCAACCTCAAGGCGAAGAAGTGGTATGACGTCGTGTCGAAGGGCTGGGGCGTGGAAGACACCACCGCCGCCCGGCAGCAGTGGGAGAGCGGCCAGATTCTCGCAGCCGACCACATCCTCCTACTCACGCAGGGGAAAACGGACGCCCAGAAAGCGCAGATCAAGAAGAGGATCGACGCGATCCGCGCCAGGGTGACACCCGCCAACTTCGCGCAAATCGCCAAGGAGAATACCGAGGATAATGCGACCAAAGCCTCGGGTGGCTCGCTCGGAATCTTCCAGCGCGGCCAGATGGTTCCCGAATTCGAGCGGGCGCTCGTCGCGCTCAAGCCGGGCGAAATCTCGCCGGTGATTCAGACCCAGTACGGATACCACATCATCCGCCGCCCGACCTACGACCAGATCAAGACCCAGCTCTTCCTTGCGTCGAAGGGACGAAGCGTTGCTGTCGCGGAAAGCACCTACCTGGCCAAGCTCGAGCAGAACGGCAAGATCGAAGTGAAAAAGGACGCGCCCGCGACAGTCAAAGCGTTGGGCAATGATCCCGACGCGTATCGGCGCGACAACACCGTGCTGGCAACATCGACCGCCGGAAAATTCACGACCTCACGCCTGGTCGGCTGGCTGGAGACGCTTCCGCCGCAAGCCCGCGTGCTCGATCAGATCAAGCAGTCACCGGACTCGCTCCTCGTTCAGCTCGTTCGCAACTTCGTGAAGAACGAGCTGGTGTTGAAGCAAGCTGATAGCGCCAAGGTACAGATCGATCCCGCCGAGCTGGCGCAGCTGCACGCGAGCTTTACCAACGCCGTTCGGTCGGCGTGGACCCAGCTTGCCGTGACGCCGACGGCCCTGGCGGACAGCGCGAAGAGCGAGGGAGATCGTGAGAAGCTCGCCGCCACGCGGATCGACGACTATTTCATGCGCATGGTTCAGGAGCTGGCGCCGTTCGTGCAGGTTCCGACTCCGCTCTCCAACGTGCTGCGCGAGAAGTACAAGTATTCGTTCAATGACGCCGGGTTTGACCGCGCGGTGCAGGAAGCGGCCAAGATCCGTAGCTCTGCCGATTCGGCGCGCACGGCTGGACAGCCGTCCACCGCGGTGCCACTTGGGCCACCGACAGTTCCGGCTCCATCGGGTGCTGCCTCTTCCACTCCCCCGGGCGGCAAGAAGTGACGGGGCGTCACAGACGGCGAATAGTTCTCATCGAACTACACACGGGCCACGGGGTACGATTTGCGATGATCAAGCGATTAATCGTTGCCGTGGCACTCGCGCCGATTGCTATCGGCGCGCAGACACCGGCCGTCGCCACGCAAGCGGTTCCACCGGCGCTGCCCATCGATCGTGTCATCGCGATCATAGGCGATCAGCCGATTCTCTGGAGCGATGTGCTCACCGCCATCAATCAGCGAAGAGCCCAGGGCATGCAGCTCCCGACGGACAGCGCGGGACAGAACGCGCTCGCACGCTCGGTGCTGGGCGAGCTGGTGGACGAGGAGATTCTCGTTCAGAAGGCCAAGGAGCTGAAGCTCGAGGTGACTGATGCAGATGTTACTTCCTCGGCCGACCGTCAGATCAAGCAGGTTCGGTCGCAGTTCACGTCCGATGATGAATATCGCAACGAGCTGAAGAAGGCAGGACTTGGTACCCCCGAAGAGTATCGGAAGGGGCTGATCGAGCAGTACAGGCGCCAGAACCTGCAGCAGAAGGCCTTCGCCGAGCTGCGGAAGAAGGCCAAGCCGGTCAACGTCACCGAGGAGGAGATCACCGCGGCGTTCGAGCGCAGTCGGTCCGAGCTCCAGAAGCGTCCCGCCACCATAACGTTCCATCAGATCGTGGTGGCGCCGAAGGCCTCGCCGGCGGCAAAGGCGAAAGCGAAGGCGCACATCGATTCGATTCTCGTCGAAATCAAGAAGGGCGGCGATTTCGAGCAGATCGCAAAGCGAGAGTCGATGGACCCGGGCACGAAACAGCTCGGCGGCGACCTCGGCTGGAACCGTCGCGGCAGCGGTCTCGTCCCCGAATTCGAAGCGATGATGTTCGCGCTGCGCCCGGGCGAAGTGAGTCCGGTAATCGAGACGGCGTTCGGATACCACATCATCAAGGTCGATCGCGTGCTGTCTGCGGAAGTAAAGGCGCGGCACATTCTGATCGCCCCAACCATCGACTCGTCCGACGTTGCCCGCGCCAAGGTCGAGGCCGACACGGTTGCCGCGCAGTGGCGCCGCGGGGTGCCGTATGACACGCTCGTCCTGAAGCACCACGATGCAACGGAAGAAAAGGGTGTGCTCCAGCCGTTTCCTCGCGATTCGCTGCCGGCGTCGTACACGGCAGCAGTAGCGACGGCCAAAGCCGGTGACATCACCGCGCCGTTCCAGCTCGCCAATCCGCGCGGCCAGCCCAAGTACGCCGTGCTCCAGATTATCACAGCGACGGACGCCGGCGAGTACAAGGAGAGCGAGATCCGCGAAACGATACGAGCCCAGCTCTCGGACGAGAGATCGATCAGGGCGCTGCTCGACGACTTGCGGAAGCAGACATACGTGTCGTTAAGGATGTAGACAGTGAAAGCGCGTCTTGCCATGACCGTGGGCGACCCCCGCGGAATTGGTCCCGAGATCGTCGCCAAAGCGCTCGCTGACTCACGGGTCGGCGAGCGCTGTGACGTTGTGGTAGTCGGTCCGGAGGAATCCGGTGTCGATGTCGCCGAGTCCGTGGGGAATTGGCGCCCAGAGGGTGGCGCGGCGTTGGCCGGAAAGCTGAGCGGTCTCGCGATCGAGCGCGCGGTTCAAATGGCGATGGCTGGCGACGTCGATGGTATCGTGACCGCGCCGATCGACAAGTCGGCGCTGCACGCGGGCGGCTACGATTATCCGGGACACACGGAAATGCTGGCGCACCTCACCGGCGCGCGCGTCGCGATGATGCTCGCGTCGGACAAGCTCAAAGTCGTGCTCGCGACCACGCACATCGCCCTACGCGACGTGAGCGAGAAGCTGACCGCCGACGCAATAATCGAGGCGGCGCGCATTACGCGCGATGGCCTGCGCAGCTGGTTCGGGATCGCCGAGCCGCGGATCGCGCTGTGCGCGCTCAATCCTCATGCGGGCGATAGCGGAAGATTCGGAAGCGAGGATTCAACGCTTCTGGCGCCCGCCGCGCGCGCCGCGGGGATTCAGGGGCCATTTCCCGCCGACACGGTTTTCGTGAGGGCGATGCGCGGAGAGTTCGACGCGGTGATCGCGCCCTACCACGATGTGGGGATGACCGCGATCAAAGTGGCGTCGTTCGGCAGCGCCGTGAACGTGACGCTGGGTTTGCCATTTCCGCGAACGTCACCGGATCACGGGACCGCGCTCGATATCGCCGGGCAGGGTCGCGCGGACCCGTCGAGCATGATCGCCGCTACGCTTCTGTGTGCGTCGATTGCGTCTCGCGCTCAGCCGTCCGGCGGTCGCCGAGCGAATGCAAATCAACCGACAGAGACTCGATCCTCCGCCCGTCCATCTCGCGCACAGTGAATACTGCGCCGCCGGCGATCACGCGGTCGCCGACGACGGGCAAGCGGCCAAGGATACCGAACACGTAGCCGCCGATCGTGGTGAAATCCTCGTCGGGGATGGTGAGACTGAAATGCTCGTTCAGCTCCCCGATGTGCGTGCTCCCCGGCACCAGGGTATCGCCCGCCCGGGTGTGCAGAGGAGCTTCGGCATCCTCCGGCGTGTCGTACTCGTCGAGGATCTCGCCGACAATCTCCTCGAGCAAATCCTCCATCGTTACGACTCCGGCCGTACCGCCGTACTCGTCGAGAACGACCGCCATGTGCTCCTTGAGCCGCTTGAAGTCGGCGAGGACTTCTTCGACTTCGCGCGAGCCGGGAATCACATGCACCGGGCGCATGATGGACGGGAGGTCGAACGCTTCCGTGTTCGCGCGCGGCGCCAGCAGCTTGAGGAGATCCTTCGCCAGGACCACGCCGATGATGTTGTCGATCGATTCGTCGTACACGGGGTAGCGCGACAGTCCGCTCTCCTGGACCACGCCCAGCACTTCCGACAGCGTCGCTTCGACGGGTAGAGCTACGAGCTCGGTCCGGGGAGTCATGACCTCACGCGCGTTCTTCTCGGAGAACTCGAACACCGCGTCGATCATATCCGCATCGTGAGCGAGCATCTGTCCGCTCTCCTGCGACTGTTCGACGAGAAGCCGGATCTCCTCGGGGGAGTGCACCGCTTCCTCCGACCCCGCCTTTTCCTGGCCGAGGATGCGCAGAATCACCTGCGACGACTTGTTGAGGAAATACGTGAAGGGGGTGGTGATCCAGGCGAAGAACAGGAGCGGCGGCGCGAGCCACCGCGCGAGCGCTTCCGGATGGTTCAAGGCGGCGGCTTTCGGCGTCAGCTCGCCAAATACGACATGGAGGTAGGTGACGATGACGAGCGCGAGTGCCGCGCCGAGCGTGAGCCGCAGCGACATCTCCATCGCGAATGGCATGTACGAGAACATGTTCGCGAAAATGTCGCCAACCGTCGATTCAGCGACCCAGCCCAGCCCCAGGCTCGCCAGCGTAACACCTAACTGGCTCGCAGACAGGATGCGGGAGATATTTGAAACGGCACGTACGGCGAAGCGGGCGAGTCGGTCACCGCTTCGGACCATCGCCTCCAGACGCGTCCGTCTGGAGCGAACAAGGGCGAACTCGGCGCCAACGAAAAACCCGTTGAGGAGCACGAGCAGGATTATGGCGAGCAGCCGGCCGAGCACGGATACAACTTACCACAATTCCAGTGAGGGACACCAGCACGGCGGGGCGCATCACGGGCTGGGGCACTCGCACGTCGGTGACGCGTCCGTCCGGAGCCTGCGAATAGCTCTGGCGTTGACGGCGATTCTCCTGGTCGTGGAGGCCATTGGGGGATTTCTCTCCAACTCGATCGCCCTTCTCGCCGACGCCGGGCACATGCTGACCGACGTGGCGGCGCTCGGCCTCGCACTGTTCGTGGCCTGGTTCAGCAAGCAGCCGGAGACTCCGCGGAAGACGTTCGGGTATCTCCGATGGGAGATCCTAGCGGCGTTCCTGAACGGCTCGACGCTGCTCCTCATCTCGGCGTGGATCCTGTGGGAGGCCATTACGCGGTTCAGCGCGCCGGTGCCGATTCAGGGCGGACTGATGCTGGCGGTAGCGACCGCTGGATTGATCGTCAACATCATCGCTGCCCGCATCCTGGTGGGAAGCTCAACCCACAACATGAATGCACGTGGCGCCTATTTGCACGTGCTCGGTGACTTGCTGGCGAGCGTGGGGACGATTGTCGCGGCGGTGCTGATACGCTACACCGGCTGGTTGATGGCCGATCCGATCGCATCGATTCTCACGACGGTGCTGATCATCGGCGGTGCCTGGCGCCTGGTGCGGGAATCGGTCGACATCCTGCTCGAATCGACGCCGGCCCACATTCCACTGCCAGCGGTGCGGGGCCAACTGGAGGCGATCCCGGGGATCGAATCGGTGCACGATCTGCACGTCTGGGCGGTCACGCCGGCCGTCGTGGCGATGAGCGCACACTGCATTGTGCGCGAGCCCGAGAAGCACCAACACGTCCTGGAGCACATCCACGACGCGATGCGCCTGTTTGGGATCCAGCACGTGACAATCCAGCTCGAAAAAGACGAAATGCTCGACCGGGAGAGACACTTGCACGCCTAGCTA
>DATHHC010000066.1:0-2633 GCA_035317285.1 Gemmatimonadaceae bacterium
GAAGGAAGATTCTCGAGTTGTTCTTTTCCTTCCCCATCCCCGCGGTGTTCGTGACGAAGGGGCAGCGGCTCCCCAGCGGGCTCAAGGAGATCGCCAGCGCTTCCGGTGTTCCACTGATCCGCACCAAGCTGAAGACGGCCGAGTTTTACCGGCGGATCAAGCCGGTGCTGGAGATGGAGTTCGCGCCGACCGTCTCACTGCACGGCTCCCTCGCCGATGTCTTCGGCGTTGGACTCTTCTTTACTGGGGCGAGTGGCATCGGCAAATCCGAATGCGTGCTCGATCTCGTCGAGCGGGGGCACCGCCTGGTCGCGGACGATCTCGTGATCACGAGCAAGCGGGGGAATGACGTCCTGATCGGCCGCGGACACGAAATGCAGCGTCACTATATGGAAATTCGCGGCGTCGGACTGATCGACATCCCCGCGATTTTCGGTATTCGCGCCGTGCGCCAGCAGAAGCGCATCGAGGTCGTCGTGCACCTCGAGGAGTGGAATCAGAACGCGGTGGTCGAGCGAACCGGCCTCGACGTCCAGACGACCACGATCCTGACCGTCGAGCTGCCCAAGATCACGGTGTTTCTGAACCCTGGCAAAAACATTACAGTGATTGCGGAGGTCATCGCGCTCAATCACCTGCTGCGCTATTCGGGCATCAACGCGGCCGAAGCGTTCAACGAACGGCTCGTCGGTCGCATGAAGATCGCGGCCGCGAGCAACATCCAGGCTTACCTGCAGGAAGATCATGAATGATGCGAAGGGTGGCGGCACGGATCAGCCGCGCGCGATAGTCGTTGGCCATGGCGAGTTCGCCGGTGGGTTGGTGTCCGCGGTCGGGCAGATCTGCGGACTGGCCGACAAGCTCGTCGTGCTTTCGATGATGGGCATGACGCCGGAAGACATCGAAGGCGCGATTCGAGCGGAGCTCGCCCGCACCGGCGCGAAGGTGATTTTCACCGATCTCCCTGCCGGCAGCGCGACTCTGGCCGCCAGGCGCATCGTGCACGACGATCCCGACCTCATCCTCGTGAGCGGCGTGAACCTCGCGACGCTGCTGGATTTCGTCTTCAATACCGCCGTTTCACCGACCGAGGCCGCCCGGTCGGCCGCCGAACGAGGAAAGGCTTCGCTGATCGTGGTCGGGCGCTGATGGCGATAAACCTCTACCGTATCGACGACCGTCTCATTCATGGACAGGTCGTCGTCGGCTGGGGCCAGCCTCTCAACGTTCGCTTTCTCGTCCTCGTGGATGACCTGGTCGCATCGAGTGACTGGGAGAAAGAGCTCTATCGCATGGCCATTCCGCCCGAGATGGAGATCTACTTTGCCGACGTCGGCACCGCGATCCGCGATCATGCGCGCTACGCGTCCGATCCGCGGCCGGGACTTCTCATTACCGGCGACATTGGCAGCATGTACCGCCTCGTGAAGGGTGTAAAAGCGATCGGAAGCGTAAATCTCGGCGGCATCCACCATCGCGCGGGGAGAGCCGAGAAGCTTCGCTACATCTTTCTCACGCCTGACGAAGAGCGGCAGTTGCACGAGCTCGAGGCTGCGGGAGTCGAAGTGACCGCGCAGGACGTCCCGTCAGCTCGCGCGGTCCCCCTGCCGGAAGTGCTGGACGGAGACTCTCTGTGAGCCTGCTCGAGGCTCTTCCGATCGCGCTGCTCGGCGCGCTGCTCGGACTCGACGTCGTGAGCTTTCCGCAGTCCATGATCTCGCGGCCAATCGTCGCGGCGACCCTGGCGGGTGCCTTTGTCGGACACCCGCCGGCTGGACTCCTCATCGGGGTGGTGCTCGAGATGATCGCGCTGGACACTCTTCCGTTTGGGGCCTCGCGCTATCCGGAATGGGGATCCGCCGGCGTCGTTGGAGGCGCGCTGTTCGCCACACAGCCCCCCGGAATGCCGGGAGCCCTTCCGGCCTCGCTGCTCGCCGCGCTCCTCACCGCGAGCATAAGCGGTTGGAGCATGGTGGTCCTGAGGCGAGTCATCGCGTCGCGGCTCGAGCAAACGCGCGACCGAATCGAGCAGGGATCGAGGGACGCGCTGCTCTCGCTGCACCTGTCGGGCATGACGCTGGATCTGTTGCGCGGCGGTCTCGTGACGGTGACGGCGATGATGATCTTCGCCCCGCTCGTCCGCGCGATCGTGGCAGTGTGGGGAAGCGACTCGGCACCCTCGCGCGCGGTCGTCGTCGTCATCGCCGCGATGGTCGCCGGGGGAGCGCTCTGGAAAGTCTTCCATTCGGTCAGGCACGTGCTCTGGTTTTTCCTCGCCGGCCTCCTCGTGTGGATCGCCCTGGTGATGACTAAATGACCGCCGCGACCGCCGGATCGGCTGAACTGCCGCTGCGTGTAAGGTTCGCCATGTTCTTCCGCCTCCTCGCCCTTCAGGGATCGTGGAACTACGAGACGCTGAACGGAACCGGAATCGGCTTTGCCATGGAGCCCGCGCTCAGATATTTGCCGGGCGGGATTGACGGACCCGCGTACCGGGCGGCGCTGGCGCGCGAATCGCGCTATTTCAACACGCACCCGTATTTGGCCGGGATCGCGGTGGGCGCATTGGTCCGGGCCGAGCTGGACGGAGTGGAGGCCGCGAGAATCGAGCGCTTCCGAACAGCGCTGGCGGG
>DATHHC010000067.1:0-5504 GCA_035317285.1 Gemmatimonadaceae bacterium
CGCTCGGACGCAGGGCCAGGATACGATTCTCCCGGTCGAGATCACCATCTACGCGGACAAATCCTTCACCTTCATCACCAAGACGCCGCCCGCGGCCGTCCTGCTGAAGAAGGAGGCGGGAGTTGAAAAGGGCTCCGGCACCCCGAACCGCATCAAGGTCGGCTCCGTCACCAAGGCGCAGGTCAGGAAGATCGCGGAAATCAAGCTCCCCGACCTCAACTGCGATTCCATCGAGTCGGCAATGGCAATGGTAGCCGGCGCCGCCCGCTCGATGGGTATCGAGGTGAAGGACTGATGAAGACCCACAGCAAGAAGTACAAAGTCGCTGCCGAGAAGCGGAACCCGGAAACGCGGTACGCTCCCCGCCAGGCAATCGACATCGTCAAGTCGGCGGCTTTTGCGAAGTTCGATGAGACCGTGGAAGTCGCGGTCCGTCTGGGCGTCGATCCCAAGCACGCCGATCAGGCCGTGCGTGGAACGGTCGTTCTACCCGCCGGTACTGGTAAGACGGTGCGCGTGCTCGTCATCGCCGACGGCGACAAGGCGCGCGAGGCCGAGGCAGCTGGCGCTGATTTCGTCGGCACCGAGTACATCGCGAAGATCAAGGAAAACTGGCTGGACTTCGACGTCCTCATCGCCACTCCCGACAAGATGGGTCAGCTCGGCGCGCTCGGACGGATTCTCGGTCCGCGTGGACTGATGCCGAACCCGAAGGCTGGCACGGTGACGTTCGATATTACCCGCGCGGTCAAGGAAACGAAGGCCGGCAAGATCGAGTACCGAGTCGACAAGGCGGGGAACGTCCACGCCGCGATCGGCAAGGTTTCGTTCGCGCCGGAAGCGCTTGAAACGAATTTCACGGCGTTCATGGACCAGATCGTACGCGCGAAGCCGTCAACTTCGAAGGGCGTCTACATTCGCAACGTCGCCATCTCCAGCTCGATGGGGCCCGGCATCAACATCGATATCACCCCCTACCGTACAACTGGTACCGAGCGATGAAGAGAGCAGAAAAAGAGCAGCTCGTTACCGATCTGCGCGACAAGCTGAAGAACTCGCAGTCGCTCTATTACACCGATTTCACCGGACTCAACGTGAAGCGGATGACCGAGCTTCGGCGCCGGCTCAAGAGAGCGGGCATCGATTACGTGGTCATCAAGAACACGCTGGCGCTCCGTGCGGTCAACGAGAGCGGTCTCATCGGCGAAAAAATGAAGGGTCCAACCGGCCTCGTGGTCGGAAAGGATCCGGTTACCGCCGCCAGATTGCTCACCGAATTCGCGAAGGAGAACGAGGACAAACCCGGCATGAAGGGCGGGATGCTCTCGGGCAAGCCGATCAACAATGCGCAGTTGAAGCGCATGGCGTCGCTTCCATCTCGCGAGCAGATGCTGGCCGATCTTGCAGCCGGTATGCAGTCACCGATGGCCGCCCTCGTGGGCGCGTTCAGCGGAGTTTTCTACATGTTTGCTGGCGCGCTCGACGCGCTCAAGTCACAGCGCGAAGGCGCCTAATTTCCTCAGGGAGACAACTACAATGGCAACCGCAACATCAATGAGTAAGGACGACATTCTCGAGGCAATCAGCAGCATGACCGTTCTCGAGCTGTCCGAGCTCGTCGAAGCTTTCAAGACGAAGTTCAACGTCACCGTTTCAGCGGCGCCGGTGGGCGCGGCTCCAGCAGGTGGCGGCGCCGGTGCCGGCGCGGCCGCGGCAGTCGAAGAGCAGACCGAGTTCGCGGTCACGCTCAAGGAAGCTGGTGCAAAGAAGATCCAGGTCATCAAGGTCGTGCGCGAGCTGACTGGCCTGGGACTCAAGGAAGCGAAGGATCTCGTTGACAGCGCGCCGAGTGTCGTAAAGGCGGGCGTGACAAAGGATGAGGCAGCAGCAATGAAGGCCAAGCTCGAGGAGCAGGGAGCAGCCGTCGAAGTGAAGTAACACCGCTGGGTCGACGGAGACGGCTCGCCCTCTCCGCCGGCCCGCGCCGTTACTCTCACTGCGACGATGATGAACCCAAGACCAACCGCACGTACCACAATTGAAGTTTTGAAGTTGCTCCGCTCCGGATCCGCGAAAATTTCGCGCGTGACGGCCGCGGGGCTATTTGCGCCTGTAGGTGATTCATGCCTGAACTGATGAAGCAGATCTCTTTTGCCAAGCTCGACCAGGGGATGCAGATGCCGCATCTCCTCGACATCCAGACCCGCGCCTTCGAGTCGCTGTTGCAGCTCGACGCGGCCTCGCAGAACCGCGAGGACATCGGACTCGAGCGCGTCTTCAAGGACCTGTTCCCAATTGCCGACGTACACGAGAACTTCTCGCTCGAGTACAAGAGTTATTCTCTTGGCGAGCCCAAGTACTCCGTGGCCGAGTGCATCGAGCGCGACATGACGTACTCCGCGCCGCTCAAGGCCACCCTTCAGCTCATCGTCTTCGAGACGACCGAAGCGGGGAAGAGACCGAAGAACATCATCGAGAAGGAAGTCTATCTCGGTGAGCTTCCGCTCCTTACCCCACTCGGCACTTTCGTCATCAACGGCGCCGAGCGCGTGATCGTGAGCCAGCTCCACCGCTCCCCGGGCGTCGTGTTCGAGGAGTCCACGCACCCGAACGGCCAGCGCCTCATCTCGGCGCGCATCATCCCGTTCCGCGGCTCGTGGGTCGAGTTCACCGTCGACATCCATGATGTCGTCTATGTGCACATCGACAAGAAGAAGAAGTTCCCGGCCACTGCGCTTCTTCGCGCCTTCGGCTACGGGACGAATTCACAGATTCTCCGCCTGTTCTTCGCCGTGCGCGAGCTCGACCTCGTCAAGAAGCGTGAGTCGAGAGTCGACCAGCGCGAGGTACTCGGCGCCATCATCGCTGAGGACATCACGCTCGCCGGGACGGTCCACAATCCCGAAGCGCCCAAGCTCAAGACCAAGAAGGCACGCCTCGCGCTGGAGCGCGAAGAGTCCGAGCTGATCGTCAAGGAAGGCGATGAGTTGACGGAAGAGGTCTTCAATCGCCTCCGCCGCCTCAACATCGACAAGGTCAAGGTGTTCGCGTCGTACACGACGATCGATCTCCGCGACGAGATCGATGCGATCGAGCGCGGTGAGCGCCCAGCCCGCCGCATCATCGCGGTGGACGCAGTCAATGCCGAGACCGGCGAAGTGATTGGCGACGTCGGTGACTCGCTCACCGACACGCTCATCCGCAAGCTGCGGAAGAACGAGATCAACAAGGTGCAGGTCTTCGTGCAGTCCGGCCGCGCCGAGTCGATGCTGATCAAGAACACGCTCGCCAAGGATCCGACGCACACCGACGAAGAGGCACTGAAGCAGATCTATTCGCTGCTCCGTCCGGGTGATGCGCCAAATCGCGAGACGGCCCGTCAGGCGTTGGAGAGATTGTTCTTCTCGCCCAAGAGATATGACCTCGGCCGCGTCGGTCGCTACAAGATCAACCAGCGCCTGATGACGAACCGTCCCGCCAGCGAGACGGTTCTGACCAAGGAAGATTTCGTCGCGATCATCCGCTACCTCGTCGAATTGCACGAGGGTCGCGGCTACACGGACGACATCGATCACCTTGGCAACCGGCGTATTCGCTCGGTTGGCGAGCTGATCGCGAATCAGTTCTCGGTCGGTCTGTCCCGCATGGCGCGCCTGGTCAAGGAGCGCATGTCGATCAACACCGATCCGGAAAAGATCTCGCTCGACGACCTCGTCAACGCGCGCACGGTCTCGGCTGTGATCCAGGCGTTCTTCGGATCGTCGCAGCTGTCGCAGTTCATGGATCAGACGAACCCGCTCGCCGAGCTGACGCACAAGCGTCGCCTCTCGGCGCTCGGACCTGGCGGACTCACTCGTGAGCGCGCCGGCTTCGAGGTGCGCGACGTTCACTACTCGCAGTACGGCCGCATGTGCCCGATCGAGACGCCTGAAGGTCCGAATATCGGACTCATCACTTCGCTCGCCTGCTACGCCCAGGTCAACGACCTCGGCTTTGTTGAGACTCCTTACCGCGTCGTCAAGAACGGCAAGGTTACCGCCGATATCGAATGGCTCGACGCCAATCGTGAAGAGGATGTCATCATCGCCCAGGCGAACGCACGCCTGAACGACGACGGCACCTTCGTCGACGAGCTGGTGCTCTGCCGCCAGCGCGGTGACGTTCCGCTCACCCAGCCGGAGCGCATCGACTACATGGATGTTGCTCCCGAGCAGCTCGTATCTATCGCCGCCGCGCTCATTCCGTTCCTCGAGCACGACGACGCTAACCGCGCGCTGATGGGATCGAACATGCAGCGGCAGGCCGTACCCCTTCTCAATCCGCAGACTCCGCTCGTCGGAACCGGACTCGAGGAGAAGGTCGCGCGCGACTCGGGCGCAGTCGTCATTGCGCGCCGCGCCGGAACCATCACCAGCGTCACGGCCGACGAGATCATCGTCGACACCGGGGCGTCGGAGCGCGGCAAGAAGGATTCGGACCGCCCGCTCGCAAGACTAACGCAGCACGACCGCTATCGTCTCAAGAAATACTGGCGTACCAACCAGGACACCGCGCTCAACCAGCGTCCGATCGTCAACGCCGGACAAAAGGTGAAGCAGGGCGAGGTGCTGGCCGACGGTGCGTCCACTGAAATGGGCCAGCTCGCACTCGGAGCCAACGTCACCGTGGCGTTCATGCCGTGGTACGGACACAACTTCGAGGACGCGATCGTGTTGTCCGAGAGACTGGTGAAGGACGACGTCTATTCGTCGATCCACATCCAGGAGCTCGAGCTGCACGTCCGCGACACCAAGCGCGGCCAGGAAGAGATCACGCGCGAGATTCCGAACGTCGCCGAGGAAGCATTGAGCGACCTCGATGAACGTGGCATTGTCCGCATCGGCGCGCACGTGAAGCCGGGCGACATTCTCGTCGGCAAGATCACGCCGAAAGGCGAGACGGAGCTCTCTCCTGAAGAGAAGCTCCTCACCGCGATCTTCGGTGAAAAGGCGAAGGACGTGAAGGATTCGTCCCTCAAGGTTCCGCCGGGAATGGAAGGTGTGGTAATCGACGTGAAGATCTTCTCGCGCATCGAGGACCAGGTCGTCGAGAAGGATCGCGGCGAGAGAATCGGAGACATTCGCAGACTTGAGGGCGAGGAGAAGATCCGCGTCAACGAAGTCCGCGACGCCGAGCTCATGGACTTGCTCGAGGGTCAGTCGGTTTCGCTGGCGCTCAAGTCTGGTACGGTTGAGGAAGCGATTCCCTCCGGCACCAAGCTTGGTGGGCAGATGCTCAAGGATCTCAAGATCTCGTCACTCGATCTCAAGACCTTCCGCGTCGAAGACAAGAAGATGAACGAGCGTATCCGCACCATCATCGATCTGGCCAACGAAGAGAAGGCCAAGCTCGAGGAGAAGGCGGAGGAGAGAATCGACCGCGTGCTGCAGCCGGATGAGCTGCCGCCGGGCGTCATTCAGCTCGTGAAGGTTTACATGGCCGAGAAGAGAAAGGTCTCTGTCGGC
>DATHHC010000068.1:0-23059 GCA_035317285.1 Gemmatimonadaceae bacterium
ACTACCGCGACATTATCGGACGCAACTCCGTCGATCTGATCGAGAAAGACCAGCCATTTCTCGTCGAGACCGAAATTCGACACATGGCCGAGCCCATCCTGCTGCTGGCGCACGAGGATCGCGAGCGCCTCAACGCGGCGCACGTCGAGATCGAGTACGAAGAGGAGACGCCGCTCTTCGATCCCGAGCAATCGTCGCAGGCATTCAAGAAGATCGACATCATGAAGGGCAACCCGACGAGCGCGCTCGCGTCGGCGGACCTCGTCGTCGAAGGGACGTACCGCACCGGTCACCAGGAGCACGTCTATATCGAGCCGAACGGCGTCATCGCCGTGCCGGAGGAAGTGAACGGAAAGAGCGGCGTCGCAATCTTCGGGTCGGTCCAGTGCCCGTTCTACGTCATCAAGGCGCTGAGATGTCTTTTCGGCGCGCACCCTCCCATCCGCGTGGTGCAGACTGAAACAGGCGGCGGCTTCGGCGGGAAGGAAGAATATCCGTCGATGATCGCGGGACACGCCGCGATGTTGGCGCTCAAATCAGGCCGCCCGGTGAAGATCATCTATGATCGCGAGGAGGACATGATCGCCACGACCAAACGTCATCCGGCGATCGTGCGTCATCGCACCGGCGTCATGCGCGATGGCCGCATCGTGGCGATGGACATCGATGTTCTGATGGACGGCGGTGCTTACGTCACACTTAGCCCTGTAGTGCTCTCGCGCGGATGCATCCACGCCGCGGGTCCCTACCGTTGCGACAACGTCAACATCCGCGGCCGGACGGTGTTCACCAACACTCCGCCCAATGGTGCGTTCCGCGGCTTCGGCGCGCCGCAGACCGAGTTCGCCGTCGAAGTGCACATGGAGCGCATAGCCGAGGCGCTCGGAATGGACTCTGTTGCGCTGCGGAGGCTCAACGCGCTGCAATCCGGTGACACGACCGCAACCGGACAAACCTTACGTGAGGACACCAGCGCACTCATGGTTCTCGACGAAGCGATACGCCGCACGGACTTTCTGCGCAGGCGCGAACAACTCAAGGGCACGAACCGCGCGCTGGGCCTGTCGTTGTTCTATCACGGAGCCGGCTTCACTGGCAGTGGTGAGCTAAGCCTGAAATCGAAGGCTCGACTCGAGCTGACGCCGACCGGCGTGCGAATCGCCACCGGCAGTACAGAAATCGGCCAGGGCACGCGCACGACCCACGCGCAAATCGTATCGGACTCTCTTGGAATTCCATACGAGGGGGTGGAGGTTGCGCAGCCGGATACGGCGCGGGTCGCCGACAGCGGGCCCACGGTTGCTTCGCGAACTTGCATGGTGGTGGGGAAGATCCTGGAGGAATGCGCGCACGAGATGAAGGAGAAACTGAACGGGTCGTCTCCCGCTGAATACCACGCGCGCCATGGCGCGTTCTCGGTGGAGCGGATGTACGCCCCGCCCGACTGGATCAAATGGGACGACGCAACCTATCGCGGCGATGCCTATGCCACTTACGGCTGGGGATGTGATGTCGTCGAGATCGAAGTTGATCCGGACACTTTCGAGGTGCGGCCGTTGAAGCTGACGGCGGTGCAGGAGTTCGGGCGGCCTATCCATCCGGCGCTTGCTCAGGGGCAGATCGAAGGCGGAACCGCGCAGGGACTCGGCTACGCGCTGCTCGAGCGCGTCGTAATGCGAAATGGCGCGATGGCCAACTCGCAGCTCACCAACTACACCATTCCAACGACGCTCGACATGCCGGAGCTCGATGTGGTGATGCTGGAGAATCCCTACCCCGGCGGTCCGTTTGGTGCGAAGGGCCTGGGCGAGCTTCCGATGGACGGTCCCGCGCCCGCCGTGGTAAACGCGCTTCGCAGCCTTGGATTCGATGTCCGCGAAATCCCCGCAACGCCCGAGCTCATAGCCGGTTGCATGGCGACAGTATGAAGTTCGTTCTGAACGGCACCGGTACCGAAGTCAAGTCGCACCCCATGTCACGTCTCCTCGACGTGCTGCGCGAGGAATGTGGGCTCACCGGCACCAAGGAAGGGTGTGGCGAGGGTGAGTGCGGCGCCTGCACCGTTCTCGTGGACGGCGAGCCCGTCTGCTCCTGCCTGATCCCCTTGGCGCAGGTCGAAAGCGCAGAGGTTGTGACGATCGAGGGACTGGGTGATGACCATCCACTGCAGCACCTCTTCATGAATGAAGTTGGAGCGCAGTGCGGCATTTGCACGCCGGGCATGATCATGACCGCGATCGCGCTCGGTCCCTCACCGACGCTGGATGACGTGAAGACAGCGCTCGCCGGAAATCTCTGCCGGTGCACGGGCTACTCTGCGATCTACCGCGCGATTCTGAAATGGCGGGAAATGCCGGACGCCACGTCGTCCGCGAGCGCGGCGCGATGAGATCCGCCATATCGGGTCTCGAGGTTCGAAGCGCTGCGTCGCTCGGCGAAGCACTCGCCATTCTGCGCGATGACGAGCGAACGCCGCTGGCCGGTGCAACCGACCTCTACGTTGCCCTCAATTTCGGAACGCTCAAACCAAGACGATTTCTCGACATCTGGGCGGTGAGCGAGCTGCGCGACATCTCGATGAAGGGAACAACGCTCGTCATCGGGGCGCTCGCGACTTACACGTCGCTGATTCGCTCCCCCCTGGTGGGAGCGCACGTGCCGATGCTCGTCGAGGCATCGCGGCAGGTGGGCGGGGCGCAGATACAGAACCGTGGCACTCTTGGCGGAAATGTCGCGAACGCGTCGCCCGCCGGAGATTCGCTTCCGGTGCTCGCGGCCGTTGACGCAGTGATCGTGCTTCGCAGCGCGGACAGTGTGCGTCGCATCCCGATCACGAAGTTCTACACCGGCTACCGCGCGACGGTGATGCGAGCCAACGAGCTGATCGTCGCGATCGAGATCCCGCCAGTGGAAGGCAGACAATGGTTCCGAAAGGTGGGCACGCGGGCGGCGCAGGCAATCTCCAAGATCGTGGTCGCGGGCGTGAGAGCGAGGGCGCCGCGGATCGCATTCGGGAGTGTTGCACCCACGGTTGTGCGGGTTCCGGAGACGGAGCGTTCGCTCGCCGAGGGCGCCACGATCGACGAAGCCACGCTGGTTCTCTCGCGCGAGATCACCCCCATCGACGATCTCAGATCAACGGCGGAGTATCGTACGCGCGTGGCGACGAATCTTCTACGGCGCTTCTGGATCGAGACGGGGTGACTGAGCTCGTTATCCGCGGCCGGGGCGTCGTGACTCCCGACGGTGTGCGTTCGGCGTCCGTCCATATCTCTGAAGGCCGGATCGTCCGTCTCGGCAAGTGGGAAGAGGCGCCACCCGATATCCCGATCGTCGACGCCGGCGAATCCATCGTGATGCCGGGGCTCGTTGATACGCACGTCCACGTCAATGAGCCCGGGCGCACGGAGTGGGAGGGGTTCGAGACCGCGACCCGCGCCGCTGCAGCTGGCGGCGTAACGACCATCCTCGACATGCCGCTCAACTCGATCCCGGCGACGACTACGGTCGAGGCGCTCGAAGCCAAACGCGAAGCGGCGCGCGGAAAGTGCGTTGTGAATGTCGAGTTCATCGGCGGCGTTGTTCCGGGGAACGTGGGTCACCTCGAGGGACTTCGTGACGCGGGTGTTCGCGCATTCAAGTGCTTTCTTTCGCCGTCAGGGGTGGACGAATTCCCGGCGGTTAACGAACGCGATCTGGGCGAGGCGTTTCCAGTGCTGGCACGGCTGGGGCTTCCACTGATGGTGCACGCCGAAGATCCAGCGTGTCTGCTTCCGAGTCAGGGCAGCTCTCGACAGTACGGGGATTATCTCAACACGAGACCAGTCGCGGCTGAACGCGCGGCAATCTCGCTATTAACCCGGCTGATGGCGCGGACGCCCACGCCAGTTCACATCGTTCATCTGTCTTCCGCGACCTCGCTCGAAATCGTGCGCACTGCCCGCGCGAGGGGGCTTCCGTTAACTGTTGAAACCTGTCCGCACTATCTGACCTTCGCAGCGGAAGAGATTCCTGAGGGTGCTACGGAGTACAAGTGTGCTCCGCCCATCCGCGACGAGTCCGAGCGCGATGCGCTCTGGGAGGCGCTCATTGCCGGAGACATCGATTTGGTCGCGTCGGATCATTCGCCCTGTCCTCCGGAAATGAAGCAGACAGACGGGGATTTCTCTTCGGCATGGGGTGGGATTGCGTCGCTTCAGCTCTCGTTGTCTGCCGTGTGGACGGGCGCTCGCGCCCGAGGGCAGAAGCCGGGGCGGATTGCGCAGTGGATGAGCGCGGCACCCGCGAAACTCGCCGGCCTACAAAGCAGAAAGGGATCGCTCGCTGCAGGATACGACGCCGACATCGTGCTGTGGGATCCGGACGCGCGATTCGTGGTCGATCCCACCAAACTTCTGCACCGGCACAAGGTGACGCCGTACGCGGGGCGCGAGTTATTCGGCAAGGTGTCGGCGACGTATGTCGGGGGGAAACGTATCTTTAGCCGATGACCGTCGCATCCAGAAAGCGCACAAAGTCGCCGTCATTCGCTGACCTTCCGGATCTTGCTGCCGAGCGCCTGGGCGGACTCGTAATTGCCGCGAACGACGACTTCTTTGCGGCGAAGGAAAACCTTGTCAAGGCAAGTCGCCCCGAGTGGCGCGAGGGCGAGTACACCGACCGTGGCAAGTGGATGGACGGGTGGGAGACGCGCCGCCGCCGCAGTCCCGGCCACGACTGGGCGATCGTTCGCCTCGGCTTGCCTGGAATCATTCGCGGTGTCGTCATCGACACCAGCTTTTTTACCGGGAACTACCCGGAAGATGCCAGCATCGATGTCACTTCAGCGGACGGGTCGCCTTCAGTCGATCGAATGATTGGCGACGACATTGAGTGGCGACCTCTCCTCAAGAAATCTGCGCTGAAGGGAGATCGCGCTAACGCGTTCGCGATCAAGTCAACAAACCGGCGTGTTACGCATTTACGGCTCAACATCTTTCCTGACGGCGGGGTCGCGCGTCTTCGCGTACACGGTGAGGTGGTTCCCGACGAAGACGTGTTCAAGCCGGGGCGCGAGGTCGACCTTGCCGCTCTCAAGAACGGCGGATTCGTCGTCTCGTGCAGTGACATGCACTACGGGAATCGCCAGAACCTCATTCTGCCCGGCCGTTCGACGCACATGGGCGATGGCTGGGAGACGAAGCGTCGACGGGGTCCGGGTCACGACTGGGCGATCGTTCGACTGGCGAGGCGCGGAGTGATCGAGCGCGTCGAGCTCGACACCGATCACTTCAAGGGCAACGCGCCGGGCAGGTGCATGCTCGAGTACACAGACGCCGGCGCGTCGTTCAACGCGAGTGCTGCGCGATGGAGCGTGCTGGTGAAGGAGAGTCCGCTCGAGGCGCACCAGCAGCACCGCTGGGACAAACTGTCGCCCAAAGCGGCGACACACGTTCGGCTCAACATCTATCCCGACGGCGGAGTCGCGCGGCTGCGGTTGCTCGGTCGCGTTGCGGGTTGAAGCCAGCGTGGAGGTAAGCGTCGCCGAGCTGAATGCGATGTCGGACGCAAACGCGAGCAAGTTGCTCTCCGACTGCTGTGGCGCATCCCGTTGGGTGGCGGGGATGTTGGCGCGGAGGCCGTTCGGATCACGCGCCGTTGTTCTCTCAACGGCGGACGAGATCTGGCGATCGCTGGATGCGGGCGACTGGCGGGAGGCATTTTCGCACCATCCGCGGATTGGCGAGCAGAAGAGCGCCGCGCCGCAGAGCGAGCGGGGAAGCGCCTGGGCTGCCGGTGAGCAATCAGGAGTCAAGCGGGCGCACGATGATTTGCTCGCCGAGCTAGCGGCGGCGAACCGAGAGTACGAGCAGCGCTTCGGCTACACTTATATAGTATTCGCCACTGGGAAGAGTGCTGAGGAGATGCTCGCCCTCGCGCGTGAGCGCCTGCGAAACGATCCGGAAGTCGAGATTCGCGCCGCGGCAGAGGAGCAGCGGAAGATCACGCGGTTGAGACTCAACAAACTGTTAGGGGAGGTAGCGTGAGCACGCTCAGCACGCACGTGTTGGACACGGCACTTGGGAAGCCGGCGCAGGGGATCAAGGTGACGCTCGAGCGTGCGGACGATCTAATCGGTTCCGGGACTACTGATGCGGACGGAAGGGTGCGCGACCTCCACAAGAAGGAAGAGCCGTTGGGAGAGGGGAACTATCAGCTCACCTTCTACGTTGCCGAGTATTTCTCAAAGGCCGGGCGCGAGACTTTTTTCCCCGAGATCATGGTCACCTTTCGCGTTAGCGGGGGCGATGACCACTATCACGTCCCGTTGCTCCTTAGCCCGTTCGGGTACTCGACCTATCGAGGTAGCTGACGCCCTCTAGCGCGTGACCGCGCCCTGAGCGATCCACCGTCCGAGCATCTCCCGCTCGACGTCCGTGATCTTCGTCTTGTTTGCAGGCGGCATCGTCCGCGTCAGCACCGCGCGCTCACGAATTCGTTGCACATAAGCGTGGATCTGCTCCGGCGTATCGAACTTCACCCCTGCTGGCGCTACCCCAAAGCTGACATCGCTCGGCTCCTCTGAATGGCAAGCGGCGCATCGACGGTCAATAATGCGGCGCGCCTCAACGAAGGTGACGGGCCCAGCTAAACCGGAGTCGCCAATATCCTCCATAACCAATCCAATTCGAAGGATGGCGATGAGCACGAGCACGCTCACAACCATTGTCGCGGCGAGCGCGGGCCGCCACGCCGCAAAGGTGAACCGAATGTTGAGGATATGGCGCACCAGCGCGCCCGCCGCGATCAACACGAGCAACAGCAGCCAATTGAACTGGCTCCCGTACACTCCCGGAAAGTGGCTGATCAACATCAGCACGATGACCGGAAACGTGAAGTAGTTGTTGTGGATCGAGACCCGTTTAGCGCGCGCTGACACGGCGGGATCGGCACCACGTCCCTCGGACACCGACGCGACCAGCTCGCGCTGAGAAGGCACGATGGTGAACACGACGTTCGCAGCCATGATCGTGCCGAGCATCGCGCCGACGTGGAGAAAGGCAGCGCGGCCGTTGAGCAACTGGGTCAGGGCGATGGCGATCGCAGCGAGGCCCGTGATCCACACCGCCACCGCGATCCTCGGCGCACGCGGCGCCACGAAGCGCTGCATCGATTCGTACAGTACCCAGCCGCCAACAATCGCTGCCACCGCGACCAGCACAGCCATGCGATGACTGAGGGGCGAGACGGTCGCGTCAGCGAGCATCGCGCGGCCTCCGAACCAGTACACGACCACGAGGAGAGTGACTCCGCTCCACCAGGTGGTGTACGCCTGCCACATGAACCAGTGCAAAGGCCGCGGCAGCGGTTTTCCGCCCAGCAGGGTCTTCTCGACGAAGTAGAACGCGCCGCTGTGCAACAGCCATATGTTGCCCAGGGTCCCACTATTTGCCGGACTGCCTGAGGTTTCTACCGTTGGGGGGCGCAAGTTCCGGTCGAGCCAGTTGAACAGCATCGAATTGCCGACCCACATGATCGCGGCGATCACGTGAATCCACCTGGCCACCAGGTCGATGAGCTCCGCGGTCCCCGCGCTCATGGTCGGCGAATCAGATGCAGTCGATGATCTCTGGTCACGTCCGACCGCGCATGATCTTGACGAACGACCGCCCGCGGAACTCATCGGCGTTGAGGCCGGTCATCTTCAGAGCCTCTGCTTCGGTGATCGCGCCCGAGTTGATCCCGCGCAGGAAGAAGTTGAGAAGACCCTGACCGGTTGCGGCATCGTCGAACACGTCGCCGATGAGCGTCGCCTGCGCGGCTTTCCCAACGAAGTTGCTGAGACGAACGCCGGCGGCGTCGATTCCGTCGAGGAAAAAGCTGTACAGCGCGGCGTAGCGCGTGACGAGCTGCGCCGGGTGGAGATCCCAACCCTGATAGAAGCCGCCGGCGAGCGAGTGACGCACGTCGTCGAAATGGAGTCGCCAGGCGTGATGCACGCTCGCCGCGTTGTCCGCCTGCTGCTTCTTCGTGAGCTTCGGCCCGCCCTTGGACTCACGGTGGACGGGCACCGGCATTACCGTTGTCGACCCGTCGGAGAGCCACACGTCGGTGCCCGCGAACGCGACCTGCATGAAGTGCTTCGCGAACTCGCAGGCTGGATGCTGCATGCGCTGGTACGCCGCGGTGATGTTGATGCCGGCCGTGTAATCGTAGGTGCCGAAGTGGGCTCCTCTGAGCCTCCCGTCCGATGCGTCGAGAATCCGCGGAAGGAGCGACCGGCCGCTGGCGTCGAGTACGATCTGAGGCGTCTCGACCATTGCCTCGAAGAGCAACGTACCCTTGGCGAGGCCGAGCTTGCGTTCGAGCTGTCGAAGGATGGCGACGGTATACTCGACCTGCTCGAGGATCGTGATCTTCGGTATTGTGACGATCCAACCCGGCGGCAACCCGACATCTTCCTCGACGAGCGCCGTCAGAACGAGATCGAGCGTGCGACTGCTGCGTCCGCGCAGCTCCTCGTTGAGCGGCTTGACGCGCATGCCGATGAATGGCGACAGCGTCGCGTTGCGCATCCCCTTCGCCAGCTCGCGCGCGACGACAATGGCGTGATTGTCTTCCTCGGCGTCGGGCCGATTGCCGTACCCATCCTCGAAATCGATCCGAAAGTCCTCGATGGGCTCGCGCGCGAGCTTGTCGCGGACGCGCCGGTCTATCGTGGTGAGCGCCGGATGGTCCGGGATATCCAGCGCGGCGCCGAGCGTGACCGGTTTCGCGGCGTATTGATCCATCGCGCGGAGAGCGATGGAGCCGAGCTTGGGAACTGAGTCGGACTTGAAGAGCTGCGCGCCGCCGTACACGGTGTGCACGGGCTGGCGGCCGGGACTTTCGCCGGGGTGCGCTTTAGCGAACGTCAGATTCGCTTCGCGGACTGCCGCCGATGCCTCGGCGAGCAGAGACTGGTCGAGACTTGTATTCATCTGTTACGGGGCTGTGGTCTCTTGCTTCAAGCGTGTCGTCATCCGTTGTAGATCTTTCCGCCCTTGGCGCGGTACATCTCGAGCACAGCGCGCGCTTCATCGCGCAGAACGTTGCGCACGATCCGGATACCCCGCTCCTCGAGGTACTGGTACGATTCCGGAAACACGGGACCCTCGTCGAAATTGAGCCGCGAGGCATCTTCACGTGTCGCGCCGTAAACGACCCGCTGCACGCCGCTCCAGAGCGTGGCACCGAGACACATGGCGCACGGCTCGCAGGATGTGAACAGTTCGTGGACGGGCAACTTCGCAGCGTTCAATGTGAAGGATGCGACACGTGCCTGTGCCATCATGAACGCCATCATCTCTCCGTGCAGCGTGCAGTTGTTCAGGCGGACGACGCTGTTCATTCCCACCGCCACGAGCTTGCCTGACGCAGCCTCGAAGATTGCGGCGCCGAATGGGCCGCCAGTAGCCCGCTCGACGTTGGCGTGCGCGACTGCGATCGCGAGCCGCATCCGCTTCTCATCGGTGGGATAGGCCTGCTCCCAGTCGACCACGGAGTTTACCCAATCAGGGTAATCGACATGGACAACGGGCTGCGGTGGGTCGCGTTTCATTCGGAAGAACGTTGCGCGCAAGTGTTGCCATGCGGAAGGCTCGCACAACCCTTCTGCGACAGTCGCGAGCGCTATCGCCGGTATATATTGGAGACAGACAGGGGTGCCGAGCGGGATCATGGCTGCCAGTTCCGGCAGCGACGCGCGGCTGAGAAAGTCCCTCAGAACCTGATCCGGTTAGTACCGGCGTAGGGAGTCGAACGATGGAAGCAGCAACAACGGCACAGCCGCCCGTCGGGCCGCTTGCCACATCCAACGGAGCGAATGGCTCCGTCACAGCGCGGCCACCGGCAGTCACGCAAATGCACCACGCGCGTCGGGGCGAGATCACTGACGCGATGCGCTTTGTAGCGGAGCGCGAGGAGCTGGCACCCGAGCTGGTGCGTGACGAGATCGCGATCGGGCGTCTCATCATCCCCGCCAACATCCACCACCTGGCCGGCGCACTCGAGCCGATGGCGATCGGGAAGGTCGCACGGGTGAAGATCAACGCCAACATCGGCAATTCCCAGGTGTCGTCCGATGTGAACGGGGAGATCGAGAAGCTCCAGATCGCGGTGAAGTACGGATCCGACACCGTCATGGACCTCTCCACGGGCGGCAACATCGACGGAATCCGGCGCGCGATCATCGCCGCATCGCCGGTTCCAATCGGAACGGTCCCCATCTATCAGGCGGTCCAGGGCGGGCCCGACGGCAAATGGGACAAGCAGCTCGAGGAGCTTACCGCCAACGACCTCCTGGACATGATCGAGCACCAGGCGAAACAGGGCGTCGACTACATGACGCTGCACGCCGGAATTCTGATCGAACACCTGCCGCTCGTGCACGGGCGAATTACCGGCATAGTGAGCCGCGGCGGCTCGCTACACGCCGTGTGGATGATGGCGCACCGCAAGCAGAACCCGCTCTACGAGCGATTCGACGACGTCCTCGATATCCTCCGCCAGTACGACGTTACGGTCTCACTCGGTGACAGCCTGCGTCCGGGCTGCATCGCCGACGCCAGCGACCGCGCGCAATTCGCCGAGCTCGACACACTCGGTGAGCTCACGCGCCGGGCCTGGGAGCGCGACGTGCAGGTGATGGTAGAGGGACCCGGACACATCCCGATGGACCAGATCGAGATGAACGTCCGTCGCATGAAAGAGGTCTGCAACGAGGCGCCGTTCTACACGCTGGGTCCACTGGTCACGGATATCTCCCCGGGCTACGACCACATCTCGAGCGCGATTGGTGCCGCGATGATCGGTTGGTTCGGATCGGACATGCTCTGCTACGTCACGCCGAAGGAACATCTCGGCCTGCCAAACGCGGAAGATGTGCGGCAGGGCGTGATCGCCTACAAGATTGCCGCGCATTCCGCCGACGTCGCGCGCGGCAGAAAAGGCTCACGCGACCGCGACGATGCGCTGTCGCGCGCCCGCTACGCGTTCGATTGGAAGGAGCAGTTCCGCCTGAGTCTCGATCCCGAGCGGGCGCAGGAGTATCACGACGAGACGCTGCCGGCCGAGTATTTCAAGAGCGCCGAGTTCTGCGGGATGTGCGGGCCGAAGTTCTGTTCGATGCATCACTCGCGAACGATCGAGGAAGGAATCGCGCAGCTGGCGCGCGAGCTCGAGGAGCGTGAAGGTCGAGCCGCGCCAGTCGGCGGAACCGCGAGCAGCACACAGGATGAGCAGCCAGTCGGTGTTTCTGCGAGTTGAGCTGCGGCGGTTATTCGAGCGAACCTGGAGGATTTTGCGCGTCTCAGTCGTGGCGGGGGTGGTGTTCTGTGGATTGGTCGGCGTCGCTACCTGCGTAAAATTCCACCCGCCCTACAAGGGGGAGACGCCCACGACGCGAGTACCGCCAATGGTAGTCACCAGACCGGCGGGCGATGTCAGAGTCGACATGCAACCGCTGCTCGCGTCGGACTCAGCATATTTTCGGCAGTATCCGCTGATGGTGCCGGTCGAGGGTATCTCCCCTTCGTCGCTTACCGACACCTTCCACGAAGCGCGCAGCGGCGGGCGCATCCACATGGCGACTGACATTCTCGCGATGCGCGGGACTCCAGTACTTGCTGCGGCACCGGGCCGGATCGTCAGACTGGCAAATGGCGGCGCCGGAGGAATCACGATCTACGTCGCTGACGCAAGCGGCCGTTACATGGAGTACTACGCGCACCTCATGGGATACGCGCCGAACGTGAAAGAGGGTCTCCAGGTGGAGCAGGGCACAGTGATCGGATTCGTCGGGACAACGGGCAACGCTCCACCCAACACACCGCACCTCCACTTTCAGGTGATGCGGAGCGATGCCAACTACTGGAACGGCACGCCCATCGATGTGCGCGTGTTCATGACGAAGCCTGGCAGGATGAAGAATTGAAGGGCAAGGAGCGAGCAGAGTTGCGCGCCGAGGCGCATCATCTCAGTCCGACAGTGCACGTCGGGCAGCACGGGCTGACGCCATCGCTCATCGGCGCCCTCGACGACGCGCTCCGCACGCGCGAGCTGGTGAAGGTGAAGCTCGGGAACAAGGACGAGGTAAAGCCCAAGGATTTCGCAGCCTCGCTGGCGGCGGCTACCAGCTCGGATGTGGTGCAGGTGATCGGGCGGACGGCCACGCTCTTTCGCGAGAATCCTGATCTCGACAAGAAACGGGGCGACATTCCGCCCTGGCGGCGGTAGCTTGGCAGCGCATCATCAACGGAGCTGACATGGGTGCAGCAGCAGTCGCGGCGATAATGAGAAGGCGGGAAATGGAGGTCGTGGATGATTTTCGCGCCGCAGGAGCCATCTCGCGCGAAACGGCGCAGTCGTACACGGCAATCGGTCTCGGGCATTCGCTGGGGCTCAAACGACTACGCGACCGCGCTGTGATCCGTGAGTCGGTGCCGGGAACCTACTATCTCGACGAAGAGGTCTGGACGGCCGTCCGGAGGACCCGGCGGCGGATTGCGACGGTCTTCTTGGTGATACTCGCCCTCCTTCTGATCGGCATTCTCCTGGGAACCGCCAAGTGATGATCGGCGTGGTTGCTATTCAATCGGTCAGGTCTATTTTTCGGCAAGGAAACATCTCGGCGCAGCCAATTCACGCTGGCGCTGGCGCCGCCCTATTGGGGACGAAATGCCGTACGTCATAACTGAAGCTTGCAAGAACACGAAGGATCGCGCCTGTGTGGACGTTTGTCCGGTCGACTGCATCTATGAGGGACCGGATCAGCTCTACATCCATCCCGACGAGTGCATCGATTGCGGTGCCTGCGAGCCGGAGTGCCCGGTGACCGCGATCTTTCCAGAGGAGGACGTGCCCGCGACCATGAAGGAGTACGTCCAGATCAATCGCGACGTGTTCAAGAGCGGCACGCCTCCGGGGCGGCCCAGCCGTTAGCTATCCCTGTTGCCAAGCGACTGGCGGAATCCGGTGCTCGGCCCTCAATATCTGATCCTATGACGCCTCCCATCGTTCCAGGCAAGAACGGAATGTCCACTGTGCTGCTGTCGCATCCATCGGGCAGCTCCGCGGACGTGTATCTGAACGGCGCGCACGTTACTTCGTGGATTCCCGCGGGTGGCAAGGAAGTGCTGTTCATGGGGAAGACGGCGACGTTTGCGCCGGGCGACCCGATTCGCGGCGGAATTCCCGTCGTCTGGCCGCAGTTCGGGAATACGGGTCCTCTGCCGCAGCACGGCTTCGCGAGAAAAACGGAGTGGGAGCTCGCGGAAAACGAAGGCTCCTCGGACGATCCCTCGTCGGTCAAGCTCGTGCTGAAGGACGACCACCGCACGCGCGAACAATGGCCTTATCATTTCCGCACCGAGCTCACTGTTTCTATCGACGACAAGTCGCTGACGGTGGCGCTCGCGGCGTTCAACACGGGTGACGAGCTGTTCAGTTTCACCTCAGCGCTCCATACCTACGTCGCGATCGCCGATATCCGTGAGACGGCGATACGCGGACTCACCGGCAAGTGGTATCTCGACAAGACGCAGGGGGGAAACGAGACGAAGGACGAGGCGAAGAAGCTGGTGATCTCGGACGAAACCGATCGCGTCTACCTCAAGGGCCCGAAGAAGATCGAAGTGGAGGATCGCGGGAACGAGCGCCGGATCGAGATCCGCGCGACGGGATTCAAGGATGCGGTCGTCTGGAATCCGTGGGCCGAGAAGGTGACCGGCTTCATCGGACTGGATCCGTCGGACTATATGAGGATGGTTTGTATCGAGGCGGCGCAGATCGGCTCGCCGGTGGAGCTGAAGCCCGGCGCAACGTGGAGCGGATCCCAGACATTGGCGATCGTGTAAGTGCCGCCGTTCTTCCGCCAGTCCACGTTCAGCTGGCAGTGCGACAAGTGCAAAATCTTTTTCAGGGCGGGGAAGGGCGGGGCGTGCCCGTCATGCAAACGAGCGTTGTGCGATCAGCACCTGTACGGATCGTCTCTCGAGAAGATGAAGGCTCGGTTCTCGAGCGAAAGACCGATATGCGTCGAGTGTCGGGCCAAAGGGTGATCGTCGCTCGATCCTAACTACGCTGCAGCAGGCAGCAGGCAGCAGCGTCTCTCGTAAGATGTAGTTTCGTCCTAGAGGCGCTTGAAAGACCAACTCGCCCAAAAGCCACCGGATCCGCCCATTACTCGGCTCTTGATCCAGAATGCCGCGATCAACACGGCGTACTGAAGAAAAGTGCTCAGCTCGCTTTTGAACGCCTCGGCCCAGTGGTACTCTCCCGGTGGCGGCGGGAATTTCGGCGGACGAGGGATCCAGCGTGGCGTTTCCTGCTTATAGTCGAGATACTCGCGGCCGAAGATGGATTCGAGCACTCCTTCCTCGTAACGGACGATCAGCTCGTACTCGACTGCGAACAGGAGAACCGCAATCGGCAGGAACCAGAGCACGCCCGAGATGGTGACGAATCCCAGCCAGATCAGAAAGTTGCCGATGTAAAGGGGGTTCCTCGCCCAGGCAAAGATTCCGTACGTGACCAGCCGCTGCACGTTGCGGGAGCGGCGGCGCGTCACCGTACCGGCTGCCGCGACTCCAGCGAGGCGTATTGCTTCGCCGATCGCTATCAGTGCGAGCCCCACCTCCCAGCGAAAGGGAGAGGTGGATCCCGGCATCACCAGCGGAATTCCGAGAAAGAGGAGGGGCAGCCAGCCGCGGTGGCGGAACAATACGGCGCCAATCTTCGCGGGAAGCGATTGCTCGGTCGCGCTGAGGTTATCGGGCGCGGGCCTCGGATTGCTCAACGGATTGATTCCTCATCCGACGTCGTGGCGACCTGCGGTCCAGGCCCAGCTCGTCTCAACGGGGTTTTTCCTCTTCCCATGGGGCGAAGAGCGTCCGCCACTGATCGGGAACGGGAATCGGCTTTCCGTCATTTGATACGGTTACGTACACGATCGACGCATCGCATACGACCGCGCCGCGCTGGTTCTTTACCTCCTGCCGGACGACGAAGCTGGTATTTCCGACGGAAGTGAGACCTGTCCGGATGCTGAGATCGTCACCCGGGAAGGTCTGCGCCTGATAGGAGGCCTCGACCTTTCGTACCACCGCCCACAGGTTGGATTTCATATACGCGTCGTACGACATGTGGCGCTCGAGTGCTCCCCAGCGGGCGCGCTCGAGGAGCGTCAGCATATGGGCGTGGTTGACGTGCCCCACTGAGTCGCAGTCGCTTGGATAGATATGAACGGTGAGATTTTCCGTCATCGGATCGTTGAAAGAGTGGCCCGCGACGAAAGTTAATGCCCCACGGGCGCGGCACCATTAACGCGCTAGATTTGGTTGATGCCTCCTGCCAACACGGACGGCGCAGTTTACCTCGATCAGGTACCCGAGGTAGACCGCTTCCTCTCTGAAATATCCGACGTGAAGGAAATCGCCCTCGACACCGAAGGGGCGAGCTTCCATCGCTTTCTCGACCGTATCTATCTGCTCCAGATCTCGACGCGCGAGCAGAGCGCGATCATCGATCCCCTCCCGATCGGATCTCCCGCAAAGCTGGGCAAGCTGCTCGAGAGCAAGAACGTCGAGGTGGTCTTCCATGATGCCGACTATGACCTGCGGCTGCTGCATCAGGATTATGGCTGGCACGTCACCAACATTTTCGACACCCGCGTCGCGTCGCAGCTCCTGGGAATCAAATCGTTCGGGCTCGCGGCGCTGCTCGATCAGTTCTTTGATGTGAAGCTGGACAAGAAACACCAGCGCGCCGATTGGTCGATGCGTCCGCTCACGCCCGACATGCTTGCCTATGCCGCGCAGGACACCCGCTTTCTGCTACAGCTCAAGGATCACATGAGCGGTGAGCTGAAACGCCGCGGACGAATGCACTGGGCGGAGGAGGAGTTCGCCCGCCTCGAGGGTACGCGCTGGGAGGCCGAAGAGAGCATGGAGGGGTTCCTCCGTCTCAAGGGCGCGCGCGATCTCTCCCGCCGCGAGCTCGCAGTTTTGCGCGAGGTCGCCAACTGGCGCGATACTGTTGCGGCGCAGCTCGATCGCGCGACGTTCCGCGTGATGGGCAACGAGGTCATGTTCGAGATTGCTCGCCTCGCGCCGAAAAACACGTCGGAGCTGGGCGCAATCAAGGGAATGCCGAAGGGAATGCTGGACCGCGCGGGGGCCGACATCATAGCCGCGGTCCGACACGGTATGGAAGCTCCAGAAGCCGACCTGCCGAAGTTCCCGAAGGGTCAGCGTTGGAACAAGGATCGCGACTTCGACGACAAGGTGACGCGCCTCAAATCGGTGCGTGATGCCGCGGCGGCGCGGCTGGAGCTGGATCCAGGCGTGCTATGCTCACGCGAGAGACTGGAAAACATCGCGCGAAGTGGAGCAAAAACGGTCGCGGATCTCGCTGCCGTTCCCGATCTGCGCCGGTGGCAGATCGAGGAGATGGGGGAAGGGTTTGTTCGAGCGCTGCAGTCGGCCTAGGGAGGCGCCTACTCCGGCAGCTTGAACAGAAAGCGCTGCTTCATCCTCGTCGCCACCGCGCAGTCGCCCAGATGCGCCGGGTGGTACCGCGTCCGAACCAGTGCGTCGAGCACCGACGTCACAAAATCCCGATAGTTGGCGCTCACGAGCTCGATTGACTGCGTGATAATCGTCCCATCGGAGTCGACCGTGAACGCCAGGGTCACGCTGTCCTCCACTCCGGCGAGCCGCCCCGCGAACGGATACTTCGCGTCCACGCCGGCAGCCGGCATCGTGGCGTAGCTGAACGGCCAATCGTACCGCGGCACCTGCGCCTTGAACACGTGGCGAACGGCCGGGACCGAATCGGGCGCGTCTTCCGGACCGATCTGCAGGACGACGGGAATCGATTCGACCTCGCCCATGGGGGGCAGCAGCTCCTCGCGCGCAATCGCCTGGAGTGCGGCACTCACGCTGTCGGCGAGATGGGGGGTCATTGCGACATCAAGCACCTGTATGTCCGTCAGCTTGCCGTCGTTGTGTGCCGTCGCGTAGGCCGCAACTCCCACATTGAGCACACCGCCGACACATCGCGAGCCAAGTGAGTCGCACGGCTCGGAGCCCTTCACGACGCTCAGCGGCAGGCGTGGGGGCAGTTTGAAATGCGAGCGGAATTCCTCGACGAACAGATCCTCGAAGTCGCGCGGCAGGGCGACCTTGGGATCCTGTGCAGTCACGGTCATTTTCACGATCGTCGAGATCGAATCAACCGCGCGCAGCGTGTCCAGACAGCCAATGGCGTCGGCAGCAGCCCGCCGGCCGGAAGACGCCTTGTTTTTGGGCGAGGGGTTCGTCGCGCAGGCGACGAGGAAAGTGAGAGACGCCAGGGTTACCGCGCTGAAATGAAAACGCACCGGCGGAATTCTATGGCGTGACCTGCCATGTCACTAGAAGCCTAAGTACGCCCTCACCCGCGGTTCCATCTTCTCAGGGGTCCAGAAAGGCATCCACACGAGGTTTACTTCCACCTTCTCCACGCCGGGCAACGATTTCACTTCGTTCTCCGCGTTGGTCATCAGCTCTGGCCCGGATGGGCACGCCGGCGATGTGAGGGTCATGTCGACTTTGACAGTCGTGCCGTCGACTGCGATGCCGTAGACCAGGCCTAGGTCGATGATGTTGAGCTGGAGGTCCGGATCCTTGACGCGACGAAGCGCGAGCTTGACCTGATCCTCGGACACTACTCCGCTCGTGGCAGGGGCTTCAGGTGGAGCCGGGCTGGCTGCTGCTTCGTCGGTCATTTCGGGTCCCAATGCATAGTCGAATAATCACCACCTCGCCCTCCCGGAAACAAGAGCGGGCGCCCTTTCAGGCGCCCGTTCCTATTTCGTACGTGCCGAGAACTACTTTTTCTTGGTACTGCTCTTCCTGGCCGGTGCCTTCTTGCTGGAGACGCTCTTTTTCGCGGAGCTGGCGCGGCTCTTCGAAGAGGCGCTGGCGATCGTGTGGTGACGGGATGAAGCATGACGGCGTCTCGACGCGCGGCGCGGAGGCGGGTTCCAGCCCACTTCGCGGTCTGCGCGGAAGGACTTGGATCCAGACGCGAGCTTCGGCCCATCAAGCACGGAGAGGACCGCCGCATCCGACAGATCGGCGCGGACATCGGAGATCACTTTCGCCGGTCTCAGCGCGCGTGCGGCGTGCACGCGGTTGGTGAGCAGAATCACGAACATCTCCCGCTCGGGGTCGATCCAAAGCGAGGTGCCGGTGAATCCGGTGTGACCATAGGCGGTCGGCCCAAGATAGCGGCCCGATCCGTAGTCTCCTTCAGCCGTATCCCAGCCGAGCGCGCGGTGCCCGAACGCCCTCGACGTGAAGAGATCGACGGTCTGCTTGCTTACGATTTGGACCCCGTTGTACTCGCCGCCATTCAGCATCATCTGCGCGAAAACCGAGAGATCAGCCGCCGTGCTGAACAGACCAGCGTGTCCCGCTACACCACCCAGCGCGTAGGCGTTCTCATCGTGAACCTCGCCTCTCAGCGGGTACCCGCGAGGGGGGGTCACTTCGGTCGGAGCGATGCGGTAGCGCAACGAATCGGCGGGTCTATACATCGTTTCGTTCATGCCAAGCGGGTCGAAAACCCGGCGCGTCAGGAACTTGTCGAGTGGCTCGCCGGAGACGGCTTCGACCAGGAGTCCGAGAACATCGGCACCGAGATCGGAATAGATGTACTGGGCGCCGGGACGGCCTTCCAGCGGGGTGCTCAGAACCAGGGCCCGCGCTTCGAGCGGAGTCTGGGCAATGCGCCAGATATCCCGGCCGGCCGGAAGGCCCGAGGTGTGGGTGAGGAGCTGACGGACTGTGACCTTGTCCTTGTCGCCGCCGCCGAATGTGGGGATGTAGCTGACGATCGGATCGTCGAGGCGGATCTTGTTTTCGTCGTACAGAATCATGATCGCCGTAGTGGTGCCGACGACCTTGCTGAGGGATGCAACATCGTAGATCGTGCGCACGGCATCGACGGGGATGCTGTTCGAACTCCAGGTGAGTCTGCCAAAGCCTTTCTCAAACACTGCCGCGCCCTTTCTGCCCACGATTACGGACGCGCCAGGGTAGCCTCCGGCCTTGATCCCGCGCTCAACTACGCGCTCGATCGCGGCGAGACGGCTGCTGGACATGCCAACCTCAGTCGGTGACTTGACCGGCAGGCCATCGCCCGCTCGGGTCATCGTCAAGGCTGTGAGAATGACTCTAAGCAACGCTAACTCCTTGAACTACTGTTATTTATACGGTAGGCAAAGGCCGAAAGTTCCGACCTGGCCGGAACGAAGCCCCCGCCAAACGGCAGTGGGGGTGGTGTACGCTTGCAAACGATTGCATAGAGGGAAAGTCACCGGTTTTAGAGGAAACTTTAGCTGAATATGGTGTGACTAAACAAGAGTCCGAGATGCCATTCGATCAACTCGACCTCAAACGCGCGATAGCCGGCGACGAAAGGGCGATGCAGCGGCTTTGGTCGCAGCATGCGCCTCACATCGACGCCGTCGTTCGCAGATTGTGTGACGATTCCGAGCTGGCCGCCGACATCTCGCAGGAGGTCTGGATGCAGATCTTCCGGGCACTCCCCAGTTATCGGGGCGACTCGCAGTTCGGAACATGGGCCCACCGCATCGCGGTGAACCGCACTTTGAATGCCTTACGCAAAATCAGGCGCATCGCGAAACTGGAAGTGGATATCGAGGACGATTCAGCGATGACCGAGCAGGATAGCGACCGGACGTTCGTGGCGGAATCGATAGAAGAGGCGATGCGCAAGCTGTCGCCCGGGGCCAGGGCCGTGTTCGTGTTGCATGACATCGAGGGGTTCACCCACGGCGAGATCGGAGAGGAGCTCGGAATCACGTCGGGTGGATCAAAATCACAATTGTTCAAGGCGCGCGCAAAGCTGCGAAGGCTGCTCGCGCATTTAGTGGATGAATCATCAACCGTCGCAGTAAAGGGGAAAGGACATGTCGCACCTGTCTGAAGACCAGCTGGACCAGGTCATCGCCGCGGAGCGCTCGCGCGAGCAGGCTCCGCTCAACGAGTGGCGCACGATCGCCGCCCGGGCGAGAGAGGAAGGCCTCATTCGCGAATCACAGTCCTCGCGATGGTGGGCCTCCAGCCAACCGTGGCTGCAGTCTGCCGCTGCTGTACTTCTGCTCGTCGGCGGAATCGGGATTGGCCGGGCGACGATAGGGTTGCCAAGCACTGGAGACCCGGAAAGCACCGCGCAGGCCCCGGGCGTAAACGTGAGGCCGTCGGCTTCGACCGCCGCGAGCGGATCGGCTACTTCGGCCTCGGGTGATGCGAGCTTCGCATCCGTGGACGACGCGGCAGCGACCCTCCATCAGGCAGTCACAGACTATGAGCGCGCGTCGCAGTTTCTGGCCGCGAACAATACCACGGGCGAGAGCAGAGATAGCCTGTCGATGTACCTGGATCGGGCGGCGGCGCTCGACAAGATCGTGAATGCGACCGAGAGCGCGCTGCGGACGGCCCCGCACGATCCCGTGATTAACCAGTACTACCTGGCGACGATGGGTGCGCGAGCGGCCACGCAGCAGCTCGTTGCCCAGCCGGTTGTATTGAGGGGGTTCTAAGCTGATGGCTCGCGGAATGAAAATCTTCTGTTCTCTGATCGCGTTCGTGGCACTGCCCTGCGCCGTCGACGCTCAGCAGACTCCGGCCGTTGCCGACGCGCAGACGGGATGGTTCGGGGTGAGGATCTCGGACCAGGCAACCCTGGATGAACGCGGGAATGCTTTCTTCGACGGGTACCCGGTGGTAAAGGGCGTCGAGCCCGGTTCGCCCGCGGCCAAGGCTGGTGTGCTGGCAGGTGACGTGTTGCTCACCTTCAATTCACACGACATGCGAGGCGCCGCCACGGGGTTGAGCAAATGGCTCAAGGTAGGCGCGCCCTTCGTGCTGAGAATCCGGCGCAATGATGAGGTCAAGTTCATCAGAGGCACGCTCGACAGACGCCCGCCGAACTGGAAGGAGAACCTGGTCCTCGAGCTTACTGTCCCCCAGATCATGGAGCGGCAGAGCGCCTCTCTCTCCCGCGCTCCCTTGGAACGGGTTCGGATGCTACAACGCATGCCGGCGCCTGAACCCCTTTCGGTTCTTCCTCCGGCGCTGGGGTACGGGGGTGGCGTCTATCCTTTCGCGGGCGCCGAGTTCACCGCGCTGAACGACGATCTCGCCGAAGCACTCGGCGTGAACCCTGAAGGCGTCGTCGTCACGAACGTCGTCGAAGGCTCGCCCGCGAGAACGGCGGGACTACGCGGCGGCGATGTCATCGTGAAAGCGGACAGCATCAAGATCGTGGGTCCAATCGATCTCGTGCGCGCGATCAGAGTTGCTGACGAGACCGATCGCTCGGTCGACCTTCAGATCGTGCGAAAGCGCAACCTGCAGAATCTCGTGCTTCGCTGGTAAACATCCCGGCAGGCTAGGCCGTCGGGAGCTTCCTCGTTTCAGGTACGAGCGAAGCATGAATAGCAATCGCCGCAACCGCTCCGCTGGCCGCGGCGACGATCGCCAGCTGCGGACCGGGCGCAATGTCCCCAGCAGCGAAGACGTTCTTGACTGAGGTGTGATTGCGCTCGTCGATGACGAGGCGCCCCATTTCGTCCCGCTTGCATCCAAGCTGAGCGCCGAGATCGTCGGAAGGGTATTGGCCGATCGCGAAGTAGAGGCGCTCGCAGTCGAGCGACATTGCGCCTTCGAGCTCTATTCCTGTGATTTCGCTGGACTTGGATACGACGCACTGGATCGGCGCTTCCAGAACGGGGATGTTGAGCGCCTTGAGCTTGTCGAGGAGGGCCTGACTCATCTCCGCTTTCTCGCCGTTGGTGCAGATGACTATCTGCCGCGTCCACGTCGCGAGCGCGAGCGCCATTCCAACCGCCTTTCGGCCCGTACCAACGACGATGGTTTTCTTGTCCCGCGTCTCGTAGCCGTCACAGTCGGGGCACACGTGCACCGTCTCGCCGTAGCAGCGTTCGAGCCCGGGAATGTCAGGCCAGAAATCCTTTATGCCGATCGCGAGAAGTACTCGGTGCGCTTCGATCGTCGTCCCACCGCGAAGGCAGATCGCGAAGAGCTCACCGGTTTCATTGATCGCTTCATCGATGATTCCGCCCACGAACTCGACGCCGAATTTGGCGCACTCGGCGCGACCGAGCTCGCGCAACTCGGGAGAGCGGATGCCCTGGTGACCGAGGTAGCCGTTGATGCCGCGCGTCTCCCAGTTGCGGGGATCACCGGAGTCGACGACGACGACTTTGTGTAGATAGCGAGCGAGCCAGAGCGCGGCGCAGAGTCCGGCGGGGCCGCCGCCGACGACTGCTACATCATAAGGTTGTGCGGGCATCCGACGCGGGGGTGCAAGTTCGATTCCCCGCATCCCGCCTCACACGCTTGTGCCGTAAGGCTCACGTCGAGAGATCTTTTTTGATCCGGATTAGAAGCGCGTGGTTACCAGGATGCGGACCGACCGCGGAGTGCCGGAAATTCCGCGGGGCCTTTAATCAGGATAAGTCCACTCGGGATTACTATTCTGCTATCGATTATAATCTCCTGATCGGCCTCATTCACTCGAATCATTCAGATGAAGATTGCGATACTAGACCCCGCCAGCGGCATCGCGGGCGACATGTTCCTCGGCGCACTCATCGATGTCGGGCTTGACAGAGCGTGGCTCGAGCGGCTGCCGTCGACGCTGGGACTGTCGGGAGTCGAAGCGCGCATCACCGACGTGGAGCGTTCACACGTTCATTGCGTCAAGGTGGATTTCGAAATCCCGCCGCAGCGCCATGGGAGAGCGGTTTCGGAAATCCATCGGCTGATTGATGCCGTAAAGATTCCGGAAAAAGTCGCGCGCTCGGCGCACGCGGCGTTCGAGGCGATCGCGGCAATAGAGAGCACCATTCATGGCGTGGCACCCGATGAGCTTCATCTGCACGAGGTCGGAGCGGTGGATGCAATTCTCGACATCGTCGGATCGATCTGGGGCGTGGAGCTGCTTG
>DATHHC010000069.1:0-8533 GCA_035317285.1 Gemmatimonadaceae bacterium
AATTTTTCTCACCGCTGCCGTCGGGCTCTCTCTCGCGTGCGCATCCAAGCCTCCCGAGACCGAAGCTTCTCCCGTCCCACTTCGTCCGCTCGAGCGGATGGCGGGGCAGGAGATTCTCGTGCTGCCCGTGCAGTTCCTCGGCGGTACCGAAACACTGGGCTGGCAGCAGCAGATACCGAATCGCGCCGCATTTCTCTCGGCGCTCGACGATCAGATCGAAGCCGTGATGACTGCGCGCGGACTTGGCCGGGCATGGACGTTCGGTCGCGAAGTTGAACGCGCCTCGAAGATGAACAGCATCCTGATGACGGACGCGCGCTCGCTCTCGGCCGAGTGGCTTCGGGGTCGCGTTCTCACAGAGACGACGGTGCGCGATCCGCTCGCGCAGCAGGTGCGTGGACTCGTCGGGCTCAAAGGATCGCGGTTCACGCTGCTCCCCGTCGAGCTCCGACTCGAGAACCGTGGCCCCGGCACGGGCGTAGCGATCCTGCGGGTCGTCATGATCGATTCGCGCATGGCTCTGGTAAAGTGGGTTGGGGAGATCGAGAGCGATCCAATGAAAACACTTTCGCCGGCGCTCACGGCCAGCGTCGCTTCGCATTTCGCCGATCTCGTCGTCGCGCCCTGACCTGACCGCGACATCTAGGTGGGCGTCGTGACCAGTGTCTTTCACGTCTCCGACCTGCACTTCGGCTGGCCCGCCGTTCCCGAGCAGATCGATGCGATCGAGCGGATCATCCAGGAGTCGAAGTTCGACGTCGTCGCGATATCGGGCGATCTCTCCCAGCGGGCGCGAGCGGGCGAGTTTCAGAGAGCGGCAGCGTTCATTCGCGACGCGCGGAAGGTCAGCAGTGTCATCGTCGTCCCGGGGAACCACGACGTAAAGTGGTGGCGAGCCCCGCTTGGCTTCGGCGACAAGTCGAAGGTCTACGAGAACTATCGTCGGTTCATCGAGAAGGATCTGGAGCCGGTGCTTCACGTGAAAGGCGCGACGTTCGTCGGGATCAACACCGCGCACGGCGTGACCCGCCGCACGCTTACCTGGAACCTGCGCGACATCTCGATCATCGGCGACATCCACAAGCACCAGCTCGACAAGGCCAGCGACCTCTTCACCCAGTCACCTCCGCTCGATGCCCGCGTGATCGTGATGCATCACAACCCGGTGCGTGGCGAGCTCTCGCAGCGGCACGGGCTCAAGAACACGCAGAAGATTCTCGGGGCTTTCGCCGAGATGGGCGTCGATTTAGTGTGTTGTGGTCACGACCACCAGGAATCGGTGCATTACATCGAGCACACGAGAAAGGGCACCGTGATCTCGACGGCGGGCACGGTCTCGAACAGATCGCGTGGGGGACGGCCATCTTCGGTCAACGTCATCGAGATCGGGGCGAAGACGATCGACGTGACGACACACGTGTGGTCGAAGGAGCAGCGCACATTCGTGAAGGGCCCGCACAAACGCTTCAAGCGATCGGATTATGTGGCGGCTGACTAACCGCGATCAGCTCGCGCTGGAGCTGGACGAAGCGCCCCCGAAAAACGCCGAAGAGCTGCGAAGTCGGCTCCAGCGCATCGGGCTCGGCGCGCAGTATCGCGTGAGACTGACAAAGAACCGGACGGTCGTCGTCAGCTACAGCGGCGGCGAGCTGAGGATCCACGACAGCTTCCTCGGTGCCGGCGAAGAGGTGTGGAGGGCGATCATTGCGTTCGTACACGGGCGGACGCGCGTCGTGCGCAACCAGGCGCGTCGGACCATCCTCCAGTTCCCGGTTCCGAGACCGAGCGAGTCACCGCGCCGCAGGCGGTCGCCGGAGCGCACACATCCCGCCGACGTTCCGTTCATTCGGGAGCTGTCGCGCTGGTACGCCGCGTACAATGATGAGCGATTCGGCGGGATGCTGCGAAGCATCCCGATCCGCATCTCGCGCCGAATGAAGAGCAGGCTCGGGCACTACAGCCCGGCATCCCACGGGTACGAGCCCGAGATCGTCATCAGTAGGCGCCACATCCGGCGCGATGGGTGGGAGGAGGCGCTGCACACGCTGCTGCACGAGATGGTGCATCAGTGGCAGGACGAAGCTGGGCTTGTTGTTGATCACGGGTCGGGGTTTCGAGCCAAAGCTCGTGCGGTGGGCATTACTCCGTTGGCGTGTCGGGCGGTGGCGTAAGCTCTGCGCTAACTTTCCGCCATGACCGATTTCTACAATCTGGACTCGATGCTCTCGGAAGAAGAGCGCGCCGTCCGTGACACGATCCGGGCCTTCGTCGATGAGAAAGTCCTGCCGATCATCGGCGACTGCTACATAGAAGGTCGATTCCCCAAAGAGCTGATCCCAGAAATGGCGGAACTGGGGATGTTCGGCGCCAACTTGCCGGAGGAGTACGGCTGCGCCGGCCTCAACAACGTCGCGTACGGACTGATCATGCACGAGCTCGAGCGCGGCGATTCTGGTGTGCGGTCTTTCGCCTCCGTGCAGGGCGCTTTGGTGATGTATCCGGTCTACGCTTTCGGTAGTGAGGAGCAGAAGCGGCACTATCTCCCGAAAATGGCCAGCGGGGAGATAATTGGATGCTTCGGACTCACAGAGCCCGACTATGGGTCGAATCCGTCGGGGATGATCACCCGCGCCCTCGTCCAGAAGGACGGCAGCTGGGTCATCAACGGTGCGAAGATGTGGATCACGAACGGTTCCACCGCGCAGGTTGCGATCATCTGGGCGAAAACCGGCGACGACAAAAGCGACAAGTCGATCCGCGGGTTCATCGTTCCCACCGACGCTCCGGGATTCACCGCCAAGGATCAGAAAGGGAAACTCTCACTCCGCGCGTCGGATACGAGCGAGCTGGTACTCCAGGACGTCAGAGTGCCGGCAACGGCGCTTCTGCCCAAGTCGGGCGGCATCAAGAGTCCCCTCATGTGCCTCACCCAGGCGCGCTACGGGATCTCGTGGGGCGCGATGGGAGCGGCGCAGGCGTGCTACGAGGAAGCCCTCGCTTACGCCGGCAACAGAGTGATGTTCGGCAAGCCGATCGCCGGGTTCCAGCTCCAGCAGGCTCGGCTCGCAGAAATGCTCACCGAGCTCGTAAAGGGTGAGCTTCTATGCCTGCATCTCGGGCGGCTCAAGGACGCCGGCACTTTCACGCCACAGCAGGTGTCGCTCGCCAAGCGCAACAACGTCAGCGCGGCGACCGACATCGCGCGCGAGGCACGTCGACTACTGGGCGCCAACGGGATTCTGGCCGAGTACTCGTCGATGCGGCACATGGCGAATCTCGAGAGCGTGTACACGTACGAGGGCACCCACGACATCCACACTCTCATTCTCGGGCAGGCCGTCACCGGGTTGAACGCATTCGAGTGAACGCGCAGCGGGTCTGACGCAAGGCTGACGATCGCGTCGTATCTTCTTTCGCTGATGCGATCCTCCAGAGTCACGATCCTCGTTGCTTCGATCGCCGTCGTCGCGGCGGCGACCGCCGTGTGGCTCTTTCCCCGTGCCCTGCCGATCGTCGCCCTCAAGCAGACGCTCACTCGCGACATCGCGCTGGCTCGCGCTGATTCGTTTTTCCGCGCCCATTCGCTCGCCCCAGCCGGCGCAAGGACCGCGGTTCGCTTCGGGGGCAATGACTCGCTCCGCACGTTCGTCGAGCTCGCCGGGGGCGGCCACGACACGTTGAACGCTCTCGTACGCGGCAATGATGTCGCGCCATTTACCTGGACGGTTCGCGCGTTCGTTCCGGGCAACCCTCGTGAAGCGCGCGTCGAGTTCGCGCCGGACGGCCGCATCATCGGGTTCGAGCGAAAGCTCTCCGATGCCGACAGGCGCCCCTCGGTGAGCGTGGATTCCGGCCAACGCATGGCTGTGACCGCGCTGGATACCTGGATCGACGATCGCGCGGATCGGTGGAAGCTCGTCACGTCGTCGTACGAAACGAAGAAGACCAGTGGGCGCGTGGACCGCACTTACACGTTCGAGAGAACCGACCGACGGATTGGCGGCGCGCCGATCCGCGCCGAGATCGCAATCGCCGGCGACGCTCCCGCGCGCATCAAATCGTTCGTCGAAATTCCAGAGTCGTTTCGCCGGCGATACGCCGAGATGCGGTCGTGGAACGATCTGCTCGCAACCGTGGCGACTCTTGGATTTCTGGGCATCGCGATCGTGGGCATCGTCGTCCTGACAAGATTTGCGCGCGAGACGAGCGTCCGCTGGCGCGAGGCAATGGTCGTGGGCGCCGCCATCGGCGGGCTCGCGCTCGCCGCGGTCATCAACGACATGCCCGGCAGCTGGTTTGGATACGACACCGCGATGTCGCCGTCCACTTTCCAGGCCTTGCAGATTCTCCTGGCTGTGTTGGCTGGGCTGTCGGCGACGCTCCTCATCGGCTTCACGCTCGCCGCGGCAGAAGCGGCTAACCGGCACGCCTTCCCGCGTCATCTCGATTGGTGGAAACTCTGGCGGTACCGGGGCACGAGGGAAGTCGCGGCCCGGGTTGGTGGCGGCTATGCCGTAGCAGCGATCGGTTTTGCCTACGTCGCGGTTTTCTACCTCGCGACCCGGACGCTGTTCGGCTGGTGGGTGCCGAGCGAGCTGCTCGAGGATCCGAACCAGATCGCGTCGCCGATGCCGTGGATATCGGGCATCGCTCTGTCGTTGCATGCAGGCGTGTGGGAGGAGTCGCTTTTCCGCGCGTTGCCTCTGTCACTGCTTTCGCTTTGGGTCGGACAACGCCCTCGGCGCCAGTGGTGGATGGCGGCCGGAGTCATCGCGACGGCGCTCATCTTCGGGTTCGCTCACGCGAACTACGAATCGTGGCCGCCGTATTCGCGCGGCGTGGAGCTCTTTCTCGACGCCGTCTTCTGGGCCGTTTTGTTCATCAACTTCGGGATTCTCGTCACCGTGATCGCGCACTTCGTGTACGATCTCGTGCTGTTCGGGATATTCGCCACTGCCGGGAGCTCGGTTGAATACCGCGTGACGGCGGGCATCCTCCTGCTCGCGCTCCTGGCGCCGGCTATCTCTGTGTTGTGGCGATGGGTGCAGCAGCGCGGCTTCACGGCGGCTCCGGAGGAAGCCCGGTTCGAGGCGTGGACGCCGGTCGCGGAGAAGCAACCGGATGCGCCGGTCGCACCGAGACAGCCCGGCGTATTCAGCACGCGAGCGCGACGGCTCGCCGTCGGCGCGATTGTCGCCGGGCTCATCGTGGCCATCGCGCGGCCGCCCAAGCCCACTCTCGGGCCGGAGTTTACCGTCGACCGACAGCATGTCGTGGCAACGGCCGATTCGATGCTGATCTCGCGCGGAGGAACCCCGGCTGACTGGAAGCGCCTCACAGGGATCGGCACGGACACCATGGACGCATGGCCGCGGTTTCTGCGGCAGCACAAACTCGTGCCCGAGGCCCAGCGGTTCGCCACGACGTACGAGCCAGCCACATGGTGGACCGTGCGCTATGTCCAGACGGCCGGCAACGCGGCGCAGCGCACCGAGGAATGGCGGGTCAGGGTCTGGCCGGACGGTAAGCCGCTCGACGCGCGCCATATCGTTCCGGATTCCGCGAGTCGCGGCACGGCCGATTCCGTCGCGCTTCGCCTCATCGCGCTCGCGGCTCTCGCGCGCGAAGGGGTGGACACTTCGAAGCTCAAGGAATCAGAGGTCAAGGAAACGGCACGGCCGGCAAGGCGCGATGCCACCGTCACCTACACCGATACGTCAGTGAAGCTGCCAGACAGCGCCGCCGCGCGCGCGTGGGTGCAGATCGCCGGCGACGAGCCTCTCGTGGCGCGACGCGGGATCGAGCTGCCGGAAGCTTTTCTTCGCGCTGATCGCGCGCGACAGACCACTCGCATGCTGATAGCGGGCGTCAGCGTACTGCTTCTGCTTGTACTGGTGGTGACAGGCGCAATCGTCGTCAAGCGCAGTCGCCCGATCATTGTGGACGACGGAACCCTCGATCGCAGGCAGACCTTCATCTTCGTTGGCGCACTCGTGGTGCTCGGGGCGCTGAGCGGCCTCAACTCCCTTCCGTCGGAGCTTTTCAGCTACGACACGACTCAACCATGGGGAAGCTTCCTTACCACCGTGGCACTCGGATCTGTGGTGACGATTGTGTCCGCGCTGATCGTCCTGGGGTTGTTGCTCGCGCTCAACGCGATGAGACGCCGCGTGGGGATTCCGTTGCTCCCGGCACAATCCTCCCGATCGACGACGAACGACACGCTCATCGCCGGCCTCGGACTCGGCGGCATCATCTACGCGATGACTCGCTTCGACGCGCTCGTCCCTCGAGTCGGAATGCCACGCCCGCCGACGACTACGCTCAACGACGCATGGCCACTGTTCTCCGGTATCCCCGACCTGCCGATAACGGCGACGATGATGGTCGCGATGGTTGGCATCCCGTTGCTCGTAGTTGCGGGACTGACTCAGCGGTGGAGCCTGAGAATTCTGAGCGCGGCGACGATCGGGGCACTCGCGGGCACCCTGATATGGTTGGCTGCCCCGGCGGGCGAGATCGACCCCGCGCGAGTCGCGCTCGTCATCGCCGGCGTGGCGATAGTGGTGACCCCAATCATCGCCTTGGGGAAGCTGTCCGCGTGGTCCTGGATCATCGCCGCGCTTTTCTATCGTGCGTTGGACGGATTGCGAGAGGCGGCCTACGGGCCGGTGTGGCAAGCCCGGGGATCGGGAGCACTCTCGGTCCTCGTCGCCTCAGCCTTGGTGGCGCTGATTGCCTATCGAGTGACTCGCCCGCGGGGAACGGCGACGCCAGTCTGACGCAGTTCTGACACTGAGATGGTACACTCCCAATCGACAGCTGTCGAAGCGGAGCGAAGGGGTCCGGACGCGAGAGACGTTCGGACCCCGGCTGTTAGAGCGGTGCCTGTCTCCGTCGGATGCCCTGAAACGCGCGCAAGAGGGAGTACCTGAGACGCGCACAAGAGCTAGTAGTATCTTTATGTGAAATCATTCACATGGAGATTCCGCGGTGAAGATTGCCGTGTGCGTCAAGCGGGTCCCCGACATGGATGTCCGCTTCAGGATCGGTGCGGACAACGTCTCGGTAGATGAGGCGGGGCTCAAGTTCGACATCAACGACTTCGATGCGTGGGCAGTAGAAGCCGCGCTGCAGTTGAAGGATAAGAATGCCGGGAGCGAGGTTACGGTGATCTCGCTGGGCCCCGATGTGGTACAGGAAACCATCAGGAAAGCCCTCAGCATGGGGGCCGATCAAGGCATCCATCTCAAGGCCGACAAGGTCCCTTTCGACGGCCTCGCGATCGCAAAGGCGCTCTCCGCGGAACTCAAGACGGGCGGCTACGATCTCATCTTTTTCGGGAAGATGTCGCCGGATTCATCGAACGGAGTCGTCGGCCCGATGACGGCGGAGCTGCTCGGACTCCCCTGTGTCACCGCGATTTCCTCGCTCGAGATCGCGAGCGGCAAGGGCACGGCGAAGCGCGAGCTGGAAGGCGCCCAGGAGATCGTCGAATTCCCGCTGCCGGCGGTTCTCACGGTAGACGAAGGCCTCAATGCCGCGCGCCTGCCCTCTCTCAAGGGAATCATGGCGGCGAAGAAGAAGCCACTCCACATCAAACCTGCTGTGCTCGAAGAGGCACAAATCAAAGTGCGTAAGCTGGAGCTTCCGCCCGAGCGGAAGGCGGGGCGAATTGTGGGCGAGGGCGCGGCGGCGGTGCCGGAGCTCGTCAGACTTCTTCAGACTGAGGCGAAAGTTCTCTGATGGCGAATGTCTTCGCTTTTGTCGAAACGCGCGGCACCGACGTGCGAAAAGTTGGATTCGAGGCCGTCACGGCGGCGCGGATGCTCGCGGACAAGTCGGGCGGCGGGGAAGTGCACGCGCTTCTGCTCGGGCCTCCGGGAATCGCAGCGAAAGCGTCGCAAGTGGGACAGTATGGCGCCGACGCAATCATCGTCGTCGAGCACGCCGGTCTCGCCAACTATAGTCCTGAGGTTGCGACAGCGACCGTGGCGGATCGGATCAAGTCGGGCGGCTACAGTGCTGCTGTGTTCAGCACCACCGCGCAGGGGCGTGATCTCTCACCACGCGTGGCTGCCCGACTCGGCGTCAGCGTCGTCACAGACGTTCTCTCGTTCGAGATCGAGGGCGACTCGATCGCTGTCCGGCATCCGATGAACATCGGGAAGGTAATCGCCACCATATCGATCGCTTCGAAGCCTGCAGTCATCGCGATGCGCCCGAACGTCGTCGCGCCGGCGCCGAACGCGAAGGCGGGACGGATCGAAAACGCTCAGCCCGCAATCGATCCCGCGACCGCCCGCGTCCGTGTGATCGAGACGCGGCAGGGCGGCGGCGGCAAGCTCGATCTTGCGGAGGCTCCCGTTGTGATCGCGGGTGGGCGCGGCTTAAAGGCCGCGGAGAATTTCAAGCTCGTCGAAGATCTCGCGTCCGCATTCGGAAATGCCGCGGTCGGTGCCACGCGCGCCGTTACCGACGACGGCTGGCGGCCGCACAGCGATCAGATCGGCCAGACCGGACGACTAGTGAG
>DATHHC010000070.1:0-3871 GCA_035317285.1 Gemmatimonadaceae bacterium
CGTCTGCTCGATGATGTGGGTCAACAACGAAATTGGCTCGATTCAGGCCGTGCCCGAGCTCTCCGCCAAGGCCAAGACGCGCGGAGTGATGGTGCATACCGATGCCGTCCAGGCGTTCGGGAAAGTCCCAATCGACGCGCACACCCAGCAGTTCGACTTCCTCACCATCTCAGGCCACAAGTTCGGCGCGCCCAAGGGTATCGGTGCGCTCTTCATCCGCCGCGGGACGCACATCGAGCCGCTGATGCACGGCGGGACCCAGGATCGCGGACGCAGGCCAGGCACCGAAAACGTCGCGGCGGCCGTAGGCCTCGCGCGCGCCGCCGAGCTGACGATGGCGGAGTGCAAGGAGCATTGCGCGCACGTGCGAAAGCTGCGAGACAGACTCGAGGCCGGAATCCTGGCGAAGATCCCCGACGCCGTGATCCATGGCCGCGGAGCGGAGCGCGCGCCGCACATCCTGAACGTCTCCGTGCCGGGGACCGACAGTGAATCCCTTCTCATGGCGCTCGATCTGCGCGGCATCGCAGTGTCGGGCGGCTCGGCTTGCCAGAGCGGAAGCATCGATCCGTCGCACGTCCTGACGGCGCTCGGCGTCCGCCCGGATCTGGCGAGCGCCGCAATTCGTATGAGCCTGGGCATCCTGACGACGGATCATTGCATCGATCGCGTCATCGAAGTCTTCCCCGCCCTCGTCGCCAAGGCGAGACAGCTCACGGCCGCGGAGTAACGATGTCACGCGAGCGGGTGTTGGTCGCAATGTCCGGCGGCGTTGATTCGTCGGTCGCCGCGGCTCTGCTCGTCGAGCAGGGCTACGACGTCGTCGGCGCGACCATGAAGCTTTTCTGTCATGGTGAAGATGTCCCGGACCGCCCATGCTGCTCGCTCGATTCCGTCAACGACGCGCGGCGTGTTTGTGAGCAGCTCGGTATCCCGCACTACGTGCTCAATCTCGAGACGCGCTTCGGACACGACGTCGTCGACAACTTCGTGGACGAGTACGCACGCGGCCGCACTCCGATTCCCTGCGTCCGCTGCAACACGTTCACGAAGTTCCGCGACTTCCTGAAGAAGGCGAATGCGATTGACGCCCAATGGATTGCGACCGGACACTACGCGCGCGTGGTCGACGGGCAGCTTCATCGCGGAATGGATGAGAACAAGGATCAGACCTATTTCCTCTGGGGAATTGACCGCGCTGTCCTCTCGCGCATGATCCTTCCCGTCGGGCATCTCGACAAGGTACAGACCCGCGCCCGCGCGCACGCGATGGGGCTCGAGGTGATCGCCGAGAAGCCGGAGAGCCAGGAGATCTGCTTCGTTCCGGATGGCGACTACACGCGGATTCTGGAGCAGCGCCTGCCTGCCGACGCACCGGCGCTGTCGCGCGGTCCGATTATCAACTCGAGTGGAGCGATCGTCGGCGAACACAACGGCTTCGCGCGCTACACCATCGGCCAGCGCCGCGGAGTTCCGGGTGGGTTCGCACATCCGATGTACGTCATCGCGATTCGACCGGAGCAGCGAGCAGTGGTCATTGGAACTCGTGATGAGCTACTGGGCAGTGGCATTGTCGCTCGCGAAGTGAATTGGCTCGCCGATGCGCCCAGTGTGGGCGACCAGGTGAGCGTTCGCATCCGGCATCGCGCACCGCTCGCGTGCGCAGAGATAGTTCGTCTCGATGGAGAGGAAATCGAGCTCGCGCTCGACGAACCCGTGTCGTCCATAACACCCGGACAGTCGGCCGTGTTCTACGATGGAGAGCGCGTTCTCGGGGGCGGATTCATCGAGGCTGCACGTGGGCAGCGCACCGCACTCCCTGTATTAGCGGCGTGATTCAGCGCGCTTGCACGCGAGAGTTCGGCGTGAATTGCAGCGAGACATTTCGACGTGCCTGAAGCGAATACCTAACGAGAGGAGCTGCCGCATGTCTGCATGCCAAGTGTTGTCTCGCGCAAAGCTCGTGATGGCGATCACCGGCGCTCTGCTCGGAGCCGGTTGCAACCCACCGGCCGGCGGCCCGCCGGCACCCCAGTCCGGATCGATCGCACCCCGTGTTATTCCCTTGCCCACGTCGATCACACTGGCCGGTGGTGCGCCGTTTCAACTCACCAAGGAGACGCGCGTCACGCTCGTCGGAGCCAACCCGGAGGTGGGCGCGATCGGAGAAACGCTAGCTGCCTTGCTTCGCCGCGCTACCGATTTCCCAGCTCCAGTGTCGACGCCTGCGAACGGTAGCGGCTCAGGTAGCATCGAGATTCGCCTCGGCGACGCTTCGCTGGGTGATGATGGCTACAGACTCGTCGTGACGTCTGACTCGGTGCGGCTCGTCGCCGGCACGCCGGCCGGACTTTTCCACGGCGTTCAGACCATCAGACAGCTGTTGCCCGCCGACATCGAATCAGACATCGGTATGGAGCGTAGTTGGCCTATGCCGGCCCTTACCGTAGTGGACCGGCCGCGCTTCGGGTGGCGCGGCTCAATGCTCGATCCCGCGCGCCACTTTCTCACCGTCAAGGAAGTCGAGCAGTACATCGACTTGCTGGCGATGTACAAACTCAATGTCCTGCATCTGCACCTGACCGACGATCAGGGCTGGCGAATCCAGATCAACTCGCGCCCGAAGCTGACCGCCGTCGGATCGCTTTCACAAGTTGGGGGCGGGCCAGGCGGGTTCTATACCCAGCAGGATTATCAGGAGATCGTTCGATACGCGCAGGCACGCTACATCACGATCGTCCCCGAGATAGAAATGCCAGGCCACAGCTCCGCGGCGACGACGGCGTACCCGGAGGTCTCGTGCAGCAGCACTTTCTGCGTCGACAAGGAGGAGACCTACGCGCTCCTCGACGACGTGGTGCGTGAGGTGAGTGCGCTGACGCCCGGCATGTACTTTCATATCGGCGGCGACGAAGTGGTGGGGCTCACTCCCGAGCAATACGCGCGGTTCGTCGAGCGCGCGCAGACGATCGTCAACAAGTACGGAAAGCAGATGATCGGGTGGGAGGAGATCGCAAAGGCGCACATCAAACCGACGACCATAGTTCAGCAATGGAAGAGTGATTCGGTAACTGCCGCGCTCCAGTACGGCTCAAAACTGATCCTTTCGCCGTCGGACAAAGCGTATCTCGACATGAAATACACCGCGACGACAGAGCTTGGGCTCACGTGGGCGGCAATGATCGAGGTGAACACCGCTTATAACTGGGACCCGGCGTTGTACATGCCTGGCGTCACCGAACAAAACGTCGTCGGTGTCGAAGCTCCGATTTGGGGAGAGACCGTTCGGAACATCGCTGCCGTAGAGTATCTGGCGATGCCACGTCTCGCGGCGTTGGCAGAGGTGGCGTGGACACCGCAGGCCTCGCGCGAGTGGAGCAGTTTCCGCTCGAGACTGGCGGCCCAGGCTCCACGGTGGAATTACCTCGGCGTCAACTACTATCGATCCCCGCTGATCCCGTGGTCCATCGGTGCCCAATAGTCCCATGGTGAAACCGGCGCGCGGCCGCCAAACAATTTGACCTTGGTCAAGCGTTATCTGGCCCCGGCCGATTACTCCGCCGCCGAGAGCTGGCGGTTGGTCGAATGGTGCCGCGAGATGGGGGCGGACGAGTTCACCATCGACTGCGTAGGATCCGATGCTCGCGCAGAAGCGACGATCAGGCATCCATTTGAAAAAGCCGCAAAGCCGTTTGCCCGAGGCGAGGAAACGCGGGAGCGCATGAGCGGTCCAACTGCGGATGATCTCACCCGGATCACGCGCCTCTGGGAACTGAATCCAGTCACGTACGGAGCCTTGCAGGACGCATTGCCAAACGGATTTCTCTCGTACGATCCCGAGGGCGCCGGCTGGTTCGAGGATCCGATCCTG
>DATHHC010000071.1:0-6043 GCA_035317285.1 Gemmatimonadaceae bacterium
CCGAGGGGATCAACGTGGAGGTCACCGGACGCGGCGAAGAAGCGATCCAGATGATCCACCGGTCCCGCTTCGACATCATGCTCGTCGACGTGTATCTCGAGCCGGTATCCGGGATCGACGTGCTCAAAGCCGTAATGGCCACGTCCCCCAGCACACTTGTCGTTCTCATGACCGGTAACCCGAGCGTGGATTCGAGCATCGAAGCGATGCGAATCGGCGCCTGGGATTATCTCCCGAAGCCCTAGTCGGGAACCCAGCTCCAGTTGCTCGTCGGTCGCGCCGCTCACGCACTCACCACAAGGCGGGAGCGGGAAACACCAACGAGTGATGCGCTGGCGCTTGGAACGAGCGGAAATCTCCTTCTCGGAACGTCGCCTGCCTTCAAGACGGCAACCGAGCTCGCGCGGAGAGCCGCGCCGACAAATGCGTCTGTCATGATCGTCGGCGAGACGGGTACTGGTAAGGAAGTAATCGCACAGTACATCCATCATCACAGCCGCCGCGCCAGAAAGCGCCTGGTCCCGATCAATTGCGCCGCAATTCCGGAACAGCTTCTCGAGTCCGAGATGTTCGGTCATCGCAAAGGCGCCTTCACCGGCGCTGATCGCGAAAAGATGGGACTGCTCGAGCTCGCCGACGGCGGCACGCTCTTCCTCGACGAGCTGAGCGAGATGTCGATGCCGCTTCAGGCCAAGATGCTCCGCGTTCTTCAGGATGGAATTGTGCGTCGGGTCGGCAGCGAGCAAGAGGATGCGGTAGTCGATGTGCGGTTCGTCTCCGCGACCAATCGTGATCCGCGTGAAGCGATTCGGAACAAGCAGCTCCGCGAGGATCTCTATTACAGACTCAACGTCGTACAGGTGACGATTCCGCCCCTGCGCGAGCGCGTGGAAGACATCCCGCTCCTGGCGAATCACTTCCTGCGTCTGTTCTGGGGCCGCCACCGCTCCGCCAAGGATGCCGTTCCGACTTTCAGCGAAGACACTCTCGATTTCCTTTCTTCGCGGCCATGGCGCGGCAATGTGCGCGAGCTGCAGAACTTCGTGGAGCACGTGACGATTCTCGCGCTGCCCGGCGCGAAGATTCAGATCCACCACCTTCCGCTCGATCAGGAGGTCGACCTGGGCGCGTCCTCCAACGGCGTCGGAGTCCTGCCGTCGAGCGATGCCTACCACGTCGCGAAGGAACAGGTACTCGCCAATTTCGAGAAGAACTACGTCACGAGGCTCGTGGCGAGGGCGTCGGGGAACATGTCGCGCGCTGCGCGGTTGGCGAGTGTCGACCGAACGACTCTCTACCGTTTGCTCGAGCGTCACGGTTTTCGGCGGGATCTCGCTGAGCCCGCAACTCTGGGGTTGCCAGCCGAGAATGCCCAACTGGATGACATGCTGCCCGTTTCAGGCTTTTTGAACGGAAGCTCCGAGTAGGATCGCCAGGTCATCCGATCGGCCAAAAAGGGGGCGCATATCGGTATGCGCCCCTTTTTTTTTTTGAGGGCTCGCACTGCGACCCTGTTGCGTACGTGTGGGATGGTCCCACGACCGCGTTGCGTAGCTGCAACACTTTATGCCGCCTGTTTCTCGTAAGTCATTGCAGGTAAGAGAGTTCACTATGGGCAGTGAATTGCGTCAATGGCTCGCGCACGGCACCAATCCGCGCCTGCCAGGTCAAGCCTCTTCCTCCATATAAAACTTCCTCGCTTTCTTCCCCCACTCAGTCAATGTCTGTTCGCCTCAGCCAGTCAGCACCGTCCGGAGAAAACGTAGAACTGGTACCCTATGGCTCTCCGGCCCCGTGGGGATTGCACGACACCTCCCCTGGTTCCGAGCAGGGGGTTCCATGGGCCCGCTACATCGACGCCCTGAAGAGACACACCCTCGTGATAATCGCGATCGTGGCGGCGGGCTCCGCGATTGGAATGTTCTTCGCTCGAAGAGTCGCTCCGATCTACGACGTCCAATCGACTGTTTGGATTGCGTCGGCAGCCCCCGCGCAAAGCGGCCCGATTCGGCCGCAGCAGCTTCTCCCTTCAACTTCATGGGTCGAGTTGTTGCGGAGCTTCGCGATTATCGATCCGGTCGTGCGGAACCTCCGGCTGAATATCAGTTATGCGGCGCCTGGCGACTCGGTCTTCTTCAGCGGATTCGAGTCCCTGCCATCGCTCCGAGCGGGTACCTACGTCCTGACCACAGAGTCAGGCGGGCGTTATGTGTTGTCGAATGCGAAAGGCGATCCGATTGAGCGCGGAGCGCTTGGCGACTCCATCGGCCGCAGTTTCGGCTTCGGCTGGGCCCCCGACGCACGACTCTTCTCTCGAGCCAGAACTCTACCGTTCAGGGTTTCCGCACCGCGGAGTACTTCGGGCGCTCTACTCTCCGCACTTCGCAGTTCGCTTCCCGATGATGGCCAGTTCCTGAGGATCACGCTCAGCGGAACGGATCCGAACCGCACCGCAAAGACATTGAACGCGTGGGTCGAGCAGTTCGTCGCGTCCTCGGGTGATCTGAAAAAGCGCCACCTGCTCGAGTTCAAGAAGATCCTTGGGGAACAGCTCGGCGTGGCGGAGGGTCAGCTTCGTGAATCCGAGTCACAGTTGGAGCGTTTCCGCGTCAGCACGATCACACTCCCGTCCGGGGGAGCGGCCTCGCAGGCAACGCCTGATGGCTCCATCGCGGGATATTTTCAGCAGAAGGGCACGCTCACCAGTGTTGAGCGGGAACGCAGCGCGCTCGAACAGCTGGTCGCCAATGCGAACGGTGGTCCGCTCAACCCGCAGGCCTTTCTGGCTCTGCCGATGGTGATGAGCAACACCCCTCAACTCCGCGCCGCACTCGACGAACTTTCTTCGCGTCAAGCCGCGCTCCGCACGGAGCAGCAGTTCCTGACTGATGCCAATCCACGGACCAAGCAGCTGAGTGAGACGATCCGTGTGCTGCAATACGAAACGATTCCCCAAATCGTCCAGAGAGTTCTCCAGACGCTCCGGGCACAGGAGCGGGACTACAATGCCCGCCTGGCGTCGCAGTCAACGGAACTGCGATCCATCCCGGCACGCGCGATCGAGGATGCGCGACTCTTCCGGCAGGTCTCGGCTAGCGAGTCCCTCTACGGTGTCCTGAAAGCTCGATACGAGGAAGTGTCGCTGGCTGAGGCGCAGACGACGCCCGATCTGAGCATCCTCGATTTCGCTGTACCACCCACGCACCCGAACTCGAATGACGCCCCGCGCCTCCTGCTCCTGGCAGTGCTCGCCAGCCTCGCGATCGCAGCGGCCATCGCGCTACTTCATGACCGGCTCGATCGCCGCTTCCGCTATCCCGAACAGGCGACAAACGAGCTCGGACTCGCAATCGCGGGCACAGTCCCGCACCTCAAGGCAAGCCGCGGCGGAGACTTCAACGTCGACTTGATGTCCCAAGTAGTGGAATCGTTTCGAACCCTCCGGTTGGCAGTTCGCTACGACTTCCCCGCGAATGGGCCGGTGGTGCTCTCGGTATCCAGTCCGAACAAGCATGACGGCAAGTCGCTGGTCGCCTCCAACCTTGCAATTGCGTTCGCAAGCGCGGGTCATCGGACCATCCTGATTGACGCCGACGTGAGGTGCGGGACGCTTCACACCACTTTCGGTCTGCAAGTGACGCCCGGACTTGTGGAGTATCTCTCCAACGGTACGGATCTCGACGCTGTCGTCCAGTCGACGGCCACAGACAACCTGTTCCTCCTTCCTCGAGGGACGCGAGGCAACGCCGCGCCCGCGCTGCTCCTCTCGGACCAGATGCTCGCTCTCATCGGCATGGCTCGGCAGAGATTCGATGTCGTGATCATCGATTCGCCGCCGTTCATTGCGGGCGTCGATGCTTACGCTCTAGGCGCCGCCGCGGGGAGCATTCTCGTTGTCCTGCGCCAGGGTGTCTCTGATCGGAAACTTGCGGCCGCAAAGTTGGCGGTATTGGATCGCCTGCCGATTCGAATTCTGGGTGCCGTGATCAACGGCATTCCTGCCGGGGGCTTGTACCGGTATTACGGAACCGATTACGCCCAAAGCGGTTCTTCAAGAACTCCGGGGGGAAGTCTTGCTACCCCACGAGGTCTCGTTGTTGGTGCATAGGCCGCAACCGGTCGATGGCCGGTCAGCCGGCAGCGCCGTCCCTCTAGTCGAGATTTAACAATGCGCCTTCCATCCTGCCTTCAAAGCCTCAGTTCGACGTCCTCTCGCTCTGTCAGCGGCTGGTTCGTCGTAATCGTGTTCGGCACCTTGCTAGCCGGTATCAGTTCCGAGAGCGGAGGCCAGTCTCCAGCCGGATCCCTGCTCTCGCGCGACGAGTTGACTGCCGCCGCCAATCGGGCGGGAGTGGCAGCCGCCACAGGCGATCAGGCCAACCGTACAGAAAACGCCATGTTGGCTGCGGCGATCCGCCAGCGTCTCACCGACGGCGACATGCACGTGGGTGATCGTGTAGTCGTGACGTTCATTTCCGACGCGGTTCACCGCGATACAGTTACCGTACGGTCGGGACTCACGCTCGAGCTACCCGGCTCTATCGTAGTTCCCGTCGCGGGCGTGCTTCGCTCCGAGTTGCGCGACCGTGTTTCCACCGAACTATTGAAGTATGTGAAGGCGCAACAGATAGTCGTCACGCCCCTCGTGCGCGTGGGAGTCCTCGGCGCCGTCGGGCGCCCTGGGTATTTCGCATTCGCGTCGGACCTGCCTCTGACCGACGCGATAATGGGTGCTGGGGGTCCGACAGCGACCGCCGACGTGGGACGATCGATGGTTCGGCGAAGGAATCAGGAATTCCGCTCAACCGGGGAAACCAGCAGGGCGATCGCGAACGGGCTCACCCTCGATCAATTCGGACTGGACGCTGGCGACGAGATCGTGGTCGGACAACGTCGCGAGTTCGGAGCGTCGACGATAATCGCCATGACTGGCGCGCTGGCCAGCATTCTGGCGTTGGTCGTCACGATGAACCACCGCTAGCTCGAATATCACTCAGAATGAGAACGAAATGAATTCTTTGTACGATTTGCATCGCGAGTCCCAATCGTGACGGCCGGCGTGGGTGCTGCTGAGGCCACGCAGTTCGGCCACGGCCCAAATCCCCATCTCTCCGGGGAGACGGAAGTCGTCCGTCCAATTCCTGTCGTTCGCGAACCCGCGCCGCGCAGCGCATCGGCTTCCCAGAAGGCGACGCTCCGAGCTCGCTCGGAGAGGCTCGACCGGATCATGAACATCGCCCTCGCGTCCATCGGACTCGCTCTGGCCGCGCCGATCATGCTCGTCTTCGCGGTATTGGTGAAGCTCACGTCACCCGGTCCGATCTTCTACACACAGGCTCGCGTTGGCCTGGACAGGCGGGCCAGGTCCCGCTCGCGCACCGTATACGACCGCCGCGCGCGCGACCTCGGTGGGAGGGCTTTCATGATTCTCAAATTCCGCACGATGCGGACCGATGCCGAGCAAAATGGGGCCGTGTGGGCGCAAAAAGGGGACGCCCGGGTAACGCCGGTTGGAGGCGTGATGCGGAAGTACCGCATCGACGAGCTTCCACAACTCGTCAACGTCATTCGCGGTGAGATGAACATCGTCGGCCCACGACCCGAGCGGCCAAGCATTTTCTCGCGACTGTGCGACGATATCGCCGATTATCCGCTACGCCAGCAGGCGAGGCCCGGAATCACTGGGTGGGCGCAGGTCAATCAGGCCTATGACACCAGTATCGACGATGTTCGTTCCAAGGTGCGTTACGACCTCGAGTACCTCGCGCGACAGGGAATGGCGGAAGACCTCAGGATCATGGCTCGCACGGTGCCGGTGATGTTGTTCCGCAAAGGTGGTTGGTAGGACCCACCGGCCGGCTATCAGAGTCTACGCGGAACCGGCGGCCAAACCTCGTGTCCCACCTCGGAGTATGCCTGCGTAGCAGCATCCGGGGAAACGTCGCCGAACACGTCGCGAAGGATCCAGCCGGTGCACAATGCCACCGCGGCGACGATCTGCACGACGATGTGCACGGGAGCAGATAAAAGCGCGAAGCCCAGC
>DATHHC010000072.1:0-2730 GCA_035317285.1 Gemmatimonadaceae bacterium
GTTGCGTTCAGCGTATTCGCACCCGCGACGGCGCCAGTGATGAACATCGTCGCGACTCGTCCCAATGCGTCCGTTTGAGCGCTGACCGGCGAGGCCTGTCCGCCTCCTGCCGCGACGCTGAACGTGACCGTCTGCTGCGCGCGCGGATTTGCGAACGCGTCCTTGACCACGAACCGCACGGAGTCACCGGCTGTCGCGCCCGGGAAAACCGATCCGGGGTCAGGGCTGGTTCTGGTGATGGATGCCGCGGCGCCCGCGACGACCGTCACGGTAGCGGTCGTATGCACACTACCAACAGCCGCGGTGATTATGGCGTTGCCAACCGGCCCGACCGATGTGACCTGTCCCTGACCCGAGACGGTGACAATCGTCGCGATCGTTGAGAAGGTGACGACCTGCCCGGACATCTGCAGGCCTTTCGTGTCGAGAACAGTGGCCGAGAGCTGTATGGTCGACCCTGCCGCCATGGGAGGGGGATTGCTCGGCGCTATGGAGATGCTGCCGGGGGTACGCGGCTCCGTGCCTCCGCCTCCACAGGATGCCGTGAGCAGCGCCCCGCCAAGAATTGCGAGGGATGTAGCGAGGGTCGGAAAAACCTTGCGGACGGGAAGGCGCATGTTGTTTCCTCGATGCAACTATTGTGTGGTGCGTTGTGTTGGCGGCTGGCGTTCAGGACAAGTCGTCTACCGCGCCACAACACCTTTCCACCTGATCACTGTCGCCAAACCGCAATGCGGGGCGTTTTCTTACAGCATCCGCTTCGCGTGGGCACAATAGGCACGCAAAATGGAAGCCGCTGAACGACAGTAATACTCTCGCAACTTACCCGCAGTGGATCAAGCTCGGATTGCGAAAATAGGATCGGGATTCGGCACTCAGGTTGAAGTGCTGCGAACGACCTATCAGTCGCAAACCTTCGCGCGGCACACGCACGACACCTACACCCTGGGACTGGTACTCGGCGGCGCTGGAACGTTTTGGTGCCGCGGAGCGGAGCGTATCGCATGCAAAGGCGATATCGTCGTGATACCGCCCGGTGAGGTGCACACGGGGAGCGTCGGCGTGGGAGTCGATTGCCTCTCATATCTGGCGGTCTACCTGCCGGTTGAACTGGCAACTTTGCACGCGCAAGCGGCGGGACTTCGTGGTGGCAAGCCGCCCGAATTCGGCTCAGTTGTTCTCCGCGATTCAGTGGTTCGCCGCGCTTACCAGGCGCTCGACCGGGCGATCGGCCTTGCCGATGGCTTTCGTCACGGACGTGCCGGGAGCAATCCGGAAACTCTCGCGGATTTCGATGAAGGCATCGCGCAGGAAGCCGCCTGTACCGCGATCACCGAGTTGATACATCGCCACGCGCAGTCTGCTGCGCCGAGAAGCACCGTGGTTCCGCGGAGGACGGGAGGTCGGTCGCGGATAGTGAGCATCGTGCGCGATGTACTGGAGGAATGCTACGCCAGGGCCGATGAGACTTCGTTGCACGTGCTGGCGGAGAAAACCGGAGTGACCCCCTTTCGCGTCATTCGCGCATTTCGCGAAGGGACCGGACTGGCGCCACACCAGTATCTGATCCAGGTACGCGTTGAGCGGGCCCGCCGGTTCCTCGCAGACGGCGCGGTCCCGTCTCACGTGGCGGCGATGACGGGCTTCGTCGACCAGAGTCACCTGACGCATCACTTCAAGAAGCACGTCGGAATAACGCCCGGAAACTATCAGCGATGCGTCTCCGGCCGCAGTTAGTCCGTAGGTCAATTTCCTCCAAGCATTCTTTGACAATTACCGGTACCCTCCACTTGAAGGCATCGCCCCAAGCGGAGGCTCCATGCAGCACCGAATTGCAAACGTCAGAGCGCGTGTCCGGTCGGCTGTAGTCACGACCCTGGTTGTCTCAGTTGGCGTACTCGCCCTCGTGGGCGCGTGCACGCAGACGACTGGTGTATCGGCGGACGATCCGGCGCTTATCGCCCGCGGGAAAGACATCTTCCGCTTCGATACCTTCGGCGACGAGACATTCTGGACCGATACGCTACGCATGCACGAGGTGATCAGGAGCGCTGTCGATCCCACCACAGCGCTGTCCGTCGGCCTCAAGGTCGACACCGACTCGCTTCCGGCCGCGGTGGTGGCGGGCATCCAGAACGGATCGATCAGCCTCACGAGCCCGGCGACCACTGTTGCGCTGCTCAAGCTCAACGCCGTCGTCGGCGTGAAGGGAACCGTAACGAGCGTCAACGGTTCCGACGTGCTCACGCGCGTGGGCATCACGTGCGCGCTCTGCCACTCGACGGTCGACAACTCGTTCGCTCCGGGAATCGGCAAGCGCCTCGACGGGTGGCCGAACCACGATCTCAATCCCGGCGCGATCATCGCGCTCTCGAGCGCGCTCACGCCCGCGCAGAAATCGGTCTACAACTCGTGGGGCAAAGGGAAGTACGACGCCCGCTACAACTTCGACGGCCTCAACGGACCGTCGGTGATTCCGCCCGCCTACGGACTCAAAGGCGTGACCAGCGTGACCTACACCGGCGACGGGGCTGACCTCGCGTACTGGAACCGCTACGTCGCCGTGACCCAGATGCACGGTCACGGGTCATGGGTCGAGTCGCGCGCCACACCGCCGGAAAACGTGCAGAACCCGCCCGATATGGTGTCGGACAAGCTCGCTGCGCTCCAAGCCTACCAGCTGAGTATTCAGAGCCCACCCGCTCCGGCTGGTAGCTTCGACGCAGCGGC
>DATHHC010000073.1:0-3002 GCA_035317285.1 Gemmatimonadaceae bacterium
AGCTCCAGGTCTTTCTTGAGATCATCGTTGATCGACCCCTTCTTGTCACTGCCGCAGGCGGCCAGTAGAACGGCGCCAGCTCCTGCGAGCAACAGATAACCCTTCCGCATAGAAACTCCTTATCGCACGACTGAGAGATGACTGCTTTGCGTCCTACACCGGCAAGGAACGTTTGATTCTCCGGCGCTATCTATAGAGGCAACGGGCGCACCGTACCCTGCCCCTTTGAAAACGGGGTTAACGTCGATTTTTTGGGAGGTTTGTCATCGGGGAGTGACAGGCATTGTCCCCAATACGAGACTAGACAAGGAGTCAGACGCGGGTCTACCATTCGCAGAATGGGACACTCAATGCTTCACTCCGCCCGAGTTCACCGCTCGATTTTCTCGCTGCTTCTCTCCATGGCAATCGCCGGAGCGGCCGCCGTCTTATTTGGCTGCTCGCCGAGGACGGCCGCGGACATGTCGGCCACCGAAAAAACAGCGATCGCCGATTCGCTCAAGCATCTCGTTGTCTCCGCTTACGATCTCTCCAAACCGGATCCGGTGAAGAACCTGATGAGCCTTTACCCGACTGAGGGCCGCGTCATCTCGGCCAGCGGGGGCGTCATCACAACGACGCGCCCGCAGCTCGAGCAGGGGATCAAGGCCTTCTGGACCTACGTCGGCCAGAACATGCGGAGTCCCAAGTGGGAATGGACTTCGATGAACGTCGATGTGCTCGCCCCCGATGCGGCGGTTATGACGAGCACGTACCAAGTCCCGCACCTGACGCCAATGGGGATGAGTCACACCATTGGCGGCGCGTGGACGGCGGTATTTCAGAAACGGGGAGGCCGGTGGGTGATCATCCAGGAGCACCTTTCGGATGTGGCGAGCAATCCGAATCTCCCGATGAACATGAATATGACCCCACAGGTTAACCCCTGACGGCTTTACTCCTCCGAGCCGCCCCCCACCGATGATTTGAGCTGTTGCGTCATCTCGGCTTCTCCGCTGATGATGGCGCGCCATGTCATTTCCGGGCCTCTCCGGAAGCCCTTCTGCGTGACTTTAACTCCTTCGGGCGAGATCGCCACCATGTACGCCTTTCCGTCGATCGTGATCTCGCGCTTCAGGGTTTTTTCGAGTTTTGTGGCCATGCCCCCTCCGGGGAGTTAATTGTGGGTTCGCGGTATAATACGCGCTCCGGGCCCCGCCTACGAGCCCCCGCCGAAACTCGCGTTTTTAGGCCCGCTTTAATGTGGCCTGTCCAAAGGCTCGTTCGTCCTTTGATTACACGGAGATCGAATGGCTTTTATGGCTCTGCAGGCACCGGGCGATGACAGTGCCCACCTCATATACGAATTCGAGCGGCGGGCCTATCCCGTCCGGAATTCATTGCTGACGATCGGGCGCGATGCCGCGAGCCATATCCTCATTCGCGAGCCCGCCGTTTCACGCAATCACGCAGAGCTGCGGTCTGAAGATGGCAAGTTCGTTTTGCACCCGTGTGGCGTTAATCCCACGAGCGTAAACGGAGCATCGCTCGCCGAGCCCCGTTCCCTTGCGGAAGGCGATAAGGTCGAAGTTGGTTCGGCGATACTGACGTTCACGACCAAGCGTCTCCCCCTGGGCGTCGCGGTGATCGAGCCGGCCGGAGCCAGCAAGCGCGAGAAGGACGTCAATACCCGCCGCAACACCATCAAGCACCCGATTCTGGCCGGCGACCTCGATCCCGATTCGCCCCGCAGAGTGCCGACAAACGTCATCATCGGCGCGATTGCTGTCATAATTGTGATCCTCTACCTCCTAGGGCGGTAGCGGGCAGCTCGGCGCGTCGGCTGGTATTCACAAAACAAAAGCAGGGAGCCCACAGCTAACGACGCTCGTTAGCTGTTTAGCTTTTCCGGCGGATTCTCAGGGGACTGCTTCGTCGGCGAACCGGGCAAGCACCATTCTCTCGAGCTGCTTCTTGAGCGGCTCGAGCTCGATTGTTTCGAGAACGTCAGCGGCGAATGCGTAGGTAAGAAGCATCCGCGCCGTCTCCGGGCCGATCCCGCGGCTGTTGAGATAGAACATCGCCATGTCATCCAGCCTTCCGACGGTCGCACCGTGCGTGCACTTCACATCGTCGGCGAAGATCTCGAGCTGGGGCTTGGTATCCACACGCGCGGTAGGCGAGAGCAGGAGATTGTTGTTGCTCTGCTTGCCGTCAGTCTTCTGCGCCTCGGGATGAACGTAGACCTTTCCGTTGAATACTCCGTGGGAGCGACCGTCGAGCACTCCCTTGTACAGCTCGTGGCTCGGACAGTTGGGAGCGATGTGCTCGATGCTCGTCTGATTGTCGATGTGCTGCGCGCCGTCGGTGAGATAGAGACCATTGAGCGTGCAGGTCGCCGCATCGCCGTCAAGCGAGGTGTAGATGTTCGTTCGCGCAAGCGAGCCGCCAACCGCGAACGAGAACGAATGGAGCTGGCTGTTGCGCTCCTGCCGAGTCTGCACCGTGCCCACGTGAAACGCGCTCTCGCTCTCGCGCTGGAGCTTGTAGTGATCGAGATGGGCGCCTTCGCCAAGGGAGATCTCGGTCACGGCGTTGGTGAAATAACCGCTGTCCCGCAGCGAGACGTAGCTCTCGATCACCGTCGCGCGCGAGTGGCGCCCCGCGACGATGAGATTCCGTGGATGCGAGACGCTGTCTCCGTCTGACACGAACACCACGTGGATCGGCTGCTCGACGACTGTGTCCGCGGCGAGCTCGATGAAGGTGCCCTCGGTGATGAACGCCGTGTTCAGCGCAGTGAAGGTGTGCTGCTCGAACGGCGCGATCTTGCCAAGGTGCCGCTCAATGACTGCTGATCCTGACTTGATCGCTTGTGCCAGGCTGGTCACGCGGACGCCCGTACCGAGTCCGGTGACCGACGAAAGATCCTCGGAGAAAGCGCCATTCACGAATAGGAGTGTGTGCCAGCCCTTCTCGCCGAAGTTGAACCGCTCCAGATCGGCTCGCGTGACGCCGGCGGG
>DATHHC010000074.1:0-2819 GCA_035317285.1 Gemmatimonadaceae bacterium
TCCTCCGAGACGGAGACGAACTCCGTCGTCATCAGTCCGCCGGCGGAATTCGGGTCGTAGGAGAGGAGCTTCTCGGTCTCGGCGCGCTCGGCCGCCGGAATCTCGGAGAGGATCCCTTCCGTCGTTTCTTCTTCGAGACCCTCGAGCGTATCCGCGCGATCGTCCGGGGTCATCTCCGTGACGAGCTCGGCGGCTTGCCGCACGCTCATCGTCTCGAGGACCTCGCTGCGGAGATCCTCGTTCAGGTACTCGAGTACGTCGGCCGCGCGCTCGACGGGAAGGGCGGAGAGGAACGGCGCGACCATCTCGCGGGGGAGCGCGTGCGCGACGTCCGTGAGATCCTTGGCGTGCAGCTCCTCCGTCTCGGCCGCTATCGCGTCGGGATTCTCCTCGAGCATTTCGAGGATGTCCGGCGCCAACAGAGCGCCGACTGTGCGCTCGTCGTCGTCGATTTCCACCGGTAGTTTCTGCGTCGGAGGGTTCATGGCGCGAGGGGAAGTGTGCGTCCGTCGATCTTGATATCCTTCACTTCGTAACCCGCAAGCTTGATGGCGTCGCGAATCTCTTCGGGTGTCACGGTACCGTCGTGCTCGATCACCGCGCGGCCGATCGTGACTTCGGCCCTACGGATTCCCTCGACCCCGCCCAGAGCAGTGAAGACGGCCCGAACGCAGTGAGCGCACGTCATTCCGGCGATCGTTGCGGTCGTTCTCGTCGTTTTCATCGCGGCTCAATATATCGTGACAGTTCGTCGATGGCCCACTGAAAACTGCGAAAAGAATGCGATCCGATACCTGAGAACTGCAAACTGGGGAAAGAATGCGATCCGATATCTGAGAACTGGAAACTGGGGAAAAGAATGCGATCCGAGATCTGAGCAACCCAAGATACCAGAGCTTAGTAACAACGCTTTCGACGCATCCAGGTGGCGTTACGGTACAAGCGTTGGGTTGTAACAGGAGGGCGCCGGAACGGTCGGAGCGCGGTGACTATCCTCTGGGATCTATGCCCTCTGAGATCTCGGATCCCATTCTTTTGTTGTCGGATCGCATTCGGTTACGTTGTAGGCTTCCCGTTCCCAGCGGCCAATCAGTCCAGCCTATTAGCCGGCCGTGGAACCGGCGGCACCTTTTTCCGAGAGACGTATGTCTTCTCCAGTGCCGGCAAAAACTTATCGTACCGTGAACCCGGCTCCCAAAGCACCCACCCGTCGTAGCCGGAATCGTACACGCCGCGCTTCTGCTCTTCGATCTCGTGCGGGCCGTACTTCGGGTTCCCGATGCTGAATGCCTGCAACCACGCACGCACGTGATCGCCCGTTATGCCGATCTTGGCGTCACGCTCGCGGGCGCGGGAGAGCGCGATGTGGATGACCGTGTACGGATCGGCGTTCGGGTGCGGCAGCTGGAACGATCCCGGCGGGTAGTGCGACGGATAGACCATCGGCAGCACGACATCCACCGACTGCGCGATCGGCTCCCACTTCTGCCCGACCTCGAGCGTGCCTCCGACCGTAGTGACGAGGCCGAAGATGTCGGCCGTCGTTCTCACGCCGAGCTTGGCGAAACGAGTGCGCGCCTCGGCCAGGAATTCGGAGAGCACCTGCGGCTTCGATCGCCCGGCCTGCTCCGGAAATACCTGCGGCGGCAGACTCTTGTACGGCTCGGGGAAGCGGATGTAATCGAACTGGATCTCGCCGAATCCCATCCTGATCGCCTCTTCGGCGACGCGGAAGTTGTACTCCCAGATCGCGTTCGCGTACGGATTCACCCACGTCTGTCCCTTCTTGTCGTGCCACGCGGTGCCGTCGGCTTTCCTGATCGTGTGCTCGGGATTGTTCCTCGCCGTCACGGAATCCTTGAAAACGACGATGCGCGCGACCGGGAGAATCCCGTGAGCGCGGATCGTATCGACAAGGGCGCGGAGATTGTGCGCCTTCACCTGCGTGCCCGCGTTCTTCTTCACCATCGGATCGCTCGAATCGTAGTTGAGCCCGAATTCGTCCTTCACGTCGATGATGAGCGCGTTGATCTCCGTCGAGTCGGCGATGCCGATGAGATGCTTGAGGCGACGCGTGTTCGCGGCGAAGCGGAAGACGTACAGTCCGCGCGCCGGGAGCGTTCCCTTGATCAGGGAGTCGAGAACCGGCGGAGTCGGATGATGGTCGGCCGCAACAATCTTTGGTCGCGCTACGATGGTGTCGGTGTCAGCGGCGACGGGCACTATTTTCGGGACCGCCAGGTCAGGCGCTTTCGCGGCAGTCGCTGATTCCGTTCCGCGATCGGACGTGTCCACGAGAAGCGCCGGCTCGTTTCCTCGACTGGGTGCTGAGTTGTTGGCGGACGCCTCGTGCGTGCCCGCACAGGCAAGCATCGACGACGCCGCGACCGTGGCTATCGCGAGTGTGATCTTCTGAAATTGCATGCTTCTACTGTATGGATGTCGGCAGGGAGACGAGCAAAATCTAATCAGAGACAGGAGCAGCATCGCAAGGACGCTCGGACGCTCTGTATAGTACTGCACCAGCGGCCGTTCGGTCCGTGAACGCGACCAAACCCGGTATATTTGGCAACGATGCGACTGACTACTCTGGCCATCCTCAGTGTCGCCGTTGCCGGCTCCTGTGCCCTCCCGCCCCCGACCCCTCCGGCGGCAGAGTTTCTCGTGTCCGCCGGAGACCAGACGTACTGGGTGCGGAGCGACAATTCCGGCCTCAAAATCCGCGGGTCACCGCTCATTCTGGCGCGCACAGGCGGGCGTTACTACGAGATCTTCGTCGGGGAGATCGATCGCTCCTTTCCTCGCGCACTGCTGAGCGG
>DATHHC010000075.1:0-6688 GCA_035317285.1 Gemmatimonadaceae bacterium
CTTTCTAGCACCTGGGATCATTGGTTGCTGAGATCTCGGATCTCGTTCTTTTTACCGTTGCTTTCTTCATCCTTTTACAGCCCCAGCGGTAAGCCCCTGCACGATCCGCCGTTGAAACACGAGCACCATCGCCGCAACCGGGGCCGTAGCCACAACGGCAGCAGCAAGGATTTCCCCCCACGGCACCTGGTATTGTCCACGAAAAAGAGCGATGGCGACGGGCACGGTCTGCCTCTCGGGGCCGAGTGTGAACGACAATGCGAACAGGAACTCGTTCCAGCAGTAGATGAACGTGAGAATTCCCGTCGTCGCGAGGCTCGGCACGGCGAGTGGAAGCAGTATCTTCGTGAAACTCTGGACCCGCGTGGCGCCGTCGACGTGCGCCGCTTCCTCGAGATCCTTGGGGATCTGCCTGATGGACCCCGTGAGCACCCACACGGTCAGTGGCATGGCGAACGTCATGTACGGCATGATGAGACCGGGGTAGGTGTCGATCAAATGCAGCGACCGGAGCAGCAGGTACAGCGGGCTCACGATCGAGATCTGCGGGAACATCGTCACCGCCAGGATGAATCCCATGATCGCCGCCTTGCCGCGAAACTCGATTCTTGCCAAAGCGTAAGCGGCAAGTGTTCCAACGACGAGGCAGAAGACGGTCGTCGTGCCCGCGACTATCAGCGAGTTGCGGATCGGTGTGATGAAATCGCGCTCGGCGAACAGCGCGCGGTAGTGATCGAAGATCAGGTGCTGCGGCCAGAGCGACGGATCGCGAAAGAGCGCGGCATCGGGGGTGAGCGACGCCACGATCGCCCAGTAGAACGGGAAGAGTGTGAACAGCATCAGCAGGACGAGCGCCGCACCGAACACCCATCTCCCCCACGCGATTCCGGGTTTCGACGCCGACCTCATGACTCGTCTCCGCCGAGACGCACGCCGAGCCCACGGACATAAAGGATCGCAAGCCCGAAGGTGATCGCGAAGATCACGACCGAGAGCGCTGACCCGTAGCCGAACCGAAGATTCTGGAGCAGCGCGTTGAACGTGTAGAGCGCCACGGGCTCGGTGGATGTTCCCGGTCCTCCGCCGGTGAGCACGTAGATGAGATCGAAGACACGAAATCCGTCGAGCGTTCTGAAAATCAGCGTCACAAGAATCGCCGGCTTGAGCAGCGGCAGTGTGATGTGCCGGAGCTGCCACCACGCGTTGGCGCCGTCGACGGCCGCGGCCTCATAGAGAGTCAGGTCGATGTTCTGCAATCCCGCGAGGAGAAGGAGCGCCACGAAGGGTGTCGTCTTCCAGACGTCGGCGAGAATCACGGGCACCCACGCGGTCCCCGTCTGGATGAACCAGACCATCGGCTCCTTCAAGATTCCCGCATCAACCAGGAGCGCGTTCGCGATTCCTCCCTGCGACTCGAAGATGAATCGCCAGAGCAGCGCTGCCACGACGGTTGGAATCGCCCACGGCACCAGCACTGCGGCGCGCACGAATCCGCGGCCGCGGAAGACACGATTCATCGCCAGAGCGAGGAAGAGTCCGATCAGCAGCTCCAGCGAGATCGAAACGACCGTGAAAAACGCGGTGTGGCCGAGCGCCGCCCAGAAGCGTGGGTCCCTGGCGATCTCGATGTAGTTCGCGAGCCCGACGAACGGCTTGCCGAGCCACGGCATCCTCAGCTCGTGCAGATGCAGCGATTCCCAGAACGTCCAGCCGAGCGGAAAGATCGCGATGAGCGCGATGACGGAGAGAGCCGGCGCGACGAGGGTCCAGCCGAGGCGAGCCTCGTGTCCGAGACGGGAGATTTTTCTCATGGCGATGTTTCCTGCGGCCCGCCCGACATCAGCTTGCGCATCCCCGTCCGCTCGATGAGTGCGTTGATCCGCGCCGCCGCCGAATTGAGCGCTTCCCTCGGCTCAGCCTGCCGGACGAGCGCGCGGTGCAGCTCGATCTGAAGGATCTCGGACAACTCAGTGTAGATCGGAGTCACGGGGCGCGGCGTCGCGCTCTCGATCGCGCGCCGCGCGTTATCCAGGGGGATTCCAATTGTGCCGCGCATGCGTGCGTCGCTGTAGAGCGCCGACCGCGTCGGATACTGCCCCACCGCTTGCGCGCGCTCGAGCATCTGTTCGGGTGCGGTGAGATACGCGATGAGTTTGTAGGCGGCGTCGGGATGCTCGGTGTATGCGTTGATCGCGAGCTGGGCGCCACCCAGTGCGGCGGTGGAATGTCCGTTGGGCGCCGTTCCCGACGCCGGCATCGGAGAAACGGCGAACTTACCGGCGACCTTGGATTGCGCGGTGTCGCTCATCGCCCCGACCGCGTACGGCCAGTTGCGCATGAAGACGGCGTTCATGTTCTGAAATGCGAAGCGCGTCTCCTCTTCGTGCCAGGTGAGGACGTCGAGCGGAGCGACGTGCGTCTTGTAAAGCTCGTCGCGCATGAACTCGAGCGCGCGAACCGCCTCGGGTCGATTCACGACGACCTCGCCCTTATCGTCGATGATCCGGCCTCCGAACGCTCCCAGGTATTCCACGAAGCCCGTGATCAACCCCTCGTAGCGAGCGCCCTGCGATACGATTCCGTAGCGCGGCCCGCCGCGGCGGGACATCGCTGCCTGCGCATCCGTCACCATCTCCTCGAGCGTTTTGGGCTCGTTCGGAACGAGATCAGTGCGGCGGTAGAGGAGTCCGACGTCAGCGAACCACGGCAGCGCGTAAAGTTTCCCGGCCCACGTGTTCGCCGTGACGGTCGCGGGGAAGAACTCCGCCCGAGGTGGCCCGTACTTGTCGAGCGGGAGCACCCACCCCGCCGCCGCGAACTCCGGAGTCCAGACGACGTCGAGCTGAAGGATGGAAGGGTTTCCGACGCGAGCGTTGAGCCACTGCACGTAGAGCTGATGTCGTTGCGACGCATCGTCAGGCGTGCGCTGCAGCTCTACGCGGATACCCGGGTTCAGCTGCATGAATCGGCGTAGCTGCTTCTGAACGAGCGTGCCTTCGGCGCCGAGGGCGGACCCCGAGAAGGTGAGAAGCGTCTCGTTGGGGTTGGAAGTTTTTGCGCACCCGGTCAGCAACCACGCGACGAACACGACCGCGTGCGGGGTCCAGCGCATCGGCGATGGCCGGCCAAGCCTCACGTCAGTAAACGCCGAGCCGCTTCAGAACAAACTGTACCGCGAGATCAGTCACGTTCCAGAGCTGCACGTCGGTGCTTGCTCCGTACCGAATCGGTTTGAGCGTTCCGTCGCTGATCTCGTAGCTCCATAGCTCATTGTGCTTCAGTCCCGACGCGTCCACAGCGAAGTAAGTCCGCATCAGCGCGGACCGCATGTCGTCGACGTAAGTAGCAGCGTCTCCAACTCCCCTCGCTTTTCCGGCGTCATCAGTGGCACCGGTAATCTGATTGGCGAGTCCGAGCAGGATCAGATTCACTTCCCTACCCCACACGACGCGCGGCGAATGGTACGTATCTCTCCGAAACGCCTCCCAGACGGATGGTGACGCATAGGCATCGTTCGCCACGACGGGGCCGAGCTTGTCGACGAACAATCCCACCGGATAGTGCCTTGTGATCGCCCCGACGTCGCGTCGGACGGCGGCAATCGCATCGGGGCTGATGTCCCTGCCATCCCGCAACAGTAGCCAGGTCGCGGGATCGGTGTTCACGACCGGAATTGGCCTGCCCGCCGAATCGAGCGAGATCGCGAGGAACTCGAGGGGCAGCGAGTCGGCCGCGGTCCTCGCGATCTCGCCCCGCCAGTATGCTCGCTCTCCAGCGGGAAGCGATTGCAGCTTCACAGCGACCCTGCTCTGGATCTCGTTGGGCGTGAGTGCGACCACAAAGTGCCGCACCGCGCCTCTCCAATTCTGAATCGAGCGCTGGAGCAATGCCGGGTCGCGCGCCAGGTCGCCAAGCGGTGACCCCGCCGCGCTCTCGGGCGACAAGGCAGCAAGATCGTTCTGAGAAAGGCCGATCCCGTTGAGAGACGCGAGAATTTCGCCAATCGACTGGAGCGCGCGCGGCGCCCAGATGGCGTTGATGTCCATCGCGAACCGCCCGTTCGCGTATCCAGCGTTGCTGTCGCGCCAGCTGATCGACCGCCAATGCGTCGAGTCGAGCCGCGGCGACCCGATGAGATTCTGAACGACGGGATCCCGTGCGTAAGGAGCAGCGAGCGTGGCCACGAGTCCGAGCTCTTTCATGAGGAGCGCGATACGTGGTCCCCGTCCATCCGACGAATCCAGCAGGAAGGCCTTCTTTCGTGCCGCCGTCACGGCGGAATTCCCGAGGTAGCGCGCCACGACCACCGGAAGCTGGAATTCGTCGTCGCGCATGTGGTAGTTCTCGCGCACCTTCTGCAGATCCGGGAGCAGCGCCCGCGCGTGGGCGAGCGCGGTGTCGGCGGCCGCCCGGGCGCCGCGTCTGAACAGACGGAAATACTCCGCCATGTGCGCGTTGTACTCCGCGGCATTCTCACGGATCGCCTGTCCGCCCAACGCCTCCTCGTGACTGACATCGCCTTCGGGTCCGAGCTTTCTCAGCGCGCTCGCAATCACGAACTCGGGCATCGCGTCGGTCCAGACGGGCTGCATCATGAGCGATGTCATCATCATGTCGCGGCCGAAGTACGTCGCGTAGTTGGGGAGCCCGGCCATCAGCTTCTCTTTGGAGCTGAGTAGCTCCGTCCCACGCACGTCACGCTCGAGCTGGCGATAACGTGAGACCGTCGCCGCGGCGACCGCATTTCTCGCCGCGTTACCGCGCGCCCGATCCGCGGCGACACGCGCGTCGTTCAGGAACCGGAGAAACGCCGCATTGAAAATCTGCTCGCGCGCAAGCGGAGTTAGAGCTGGGGCATCGGTGGTAACGCGCACGGTGAATCGGATCGGACGATTCGCGTTGGCGCGGAACGAGACTACCGGAACGTTTACCAGAATCGAGGCGTCCCGGGGATCAGGACTAAGATCCAGCTGAAGATTCGTTTTCCCGTCAAGTGTTGCCTGAAACGCACTCACTCCGCGGCGGTCGCGCATTCCGGTCGTGATGATGTCCGGCTCCAGCCTCGCCCTGAGAACCGAGACCAGTCCCGCGTTGAGGAATCCCAACTGCCGCTGGCGCTCCGCGGGATCGAGACGATCGAGGTTCGCGATCAGCTCTTCCTGCTCGCGCAATCTGAAGGTGGGCCAATCGAACAGCCCGAGGCCTCGCTCCGAATAACCCAGATCGCGCTCGACACGCATGGAGCCGAGGAGGATCCAGCCGATGAGAAGCTGCGGCGCATTCGCGACGAGCTGATATTCGATCGTACGGCGATTGCCCACCTGCGAGATGATCGCATCGCCCGATCCCCATTCCAGCCGGATCGGCTTTCCCATCCCATCCCGAACCGTGAACCCCACGCTTTCGTTCACCGCGTCCGGCAGGAGATTCACGACGCGCCCGCTCCGCGCGTCGAGATATACCTGCACGACATTCCCTTTCGTATCGCGAAAGAAGCGCGTCTGGTAGCCCTGGTACGCGGCGGGATCGTCGAGTCCCTGCTCCGGAAATGCGAGCACCGGTTGTACGGTGCGGGTCTGCCCAGCGGCCGGCGCGGCGCTCGACGCGAGAGCAACAAGAATCCAGGCAGTCAACCCGTGCATGTTTCTCGTCAATCTCATCCCCTCTCGGGACGGGCGTGAGGAATTCAGGATCAGGATAATGTGGCACTCCGGGAGCGCCGCGTCAGTAGCTTCCCAGCGATGCACGCGCCTTTCGTAGTCGAGCTTGACCGAGCGGGACGCGCGAGCGTCCGTTTCGGGATACTATTTGCGCCTGTATGAAAGCCCCCAGCGATCGGCGTAGTCAGCCAACAGCCTGCTTCAGTTCTGTAGATGCCAGTGCCCAACGGGTTCCCTGACTTGGAGAGAACATCGTTGGACCTCGCGCTTATCGGCAACGGCACCCTCGGCGCGCTGATCGATGCTCAGGGCTCGGTAGTGTGGTGCTGCCTTCCGCGCTTCGATGGCGACCCGGTTTTCTGCTCGCTGCTAGCGGGCGACTCGCCAGGTGATAAACCCGGCGCGTTCGACATCAAGTTGGAAGGAAGCGTCAGAACCGAGCAGGAGTATCTAGCCGATACTCCGATACTCGTCACTCGCTTCTACGACGAGAAAGACGGCGGCATCGAGATCACCGATTTCTGTCCCCGGTACGAGAACGCCGGCGACTTGTTCTGTCCCAAGCTGCTCGTGCGTCAGGTGAGACCGACCGGGGGGAAGCCCAGCATCCGCGTGCGCGTCGATCCGGCCGCCGACTACGGCTGCACGAAACGCCGGCACGCACTCGGCGGCGGTCACATCACCTACGCGGGCGAGCAGGCGCTCCGGCTCACCACGAACGCTCCGGCCGAGGCGATCGTCGATCGAGCACCGTTCCGTGTTCACCAAACGATCACCTTGATGTTCGGGCTCGACGATCCCATCCCGGGTGCAGGCGACGTAACGAGCATCGCGACCACGATGCTCGAGCGCACCGCCGCTTATTGGCGGGATTGGACGCGATCTCTCAAGCCGCCGGCCGAATGGCGCGACGCCGTGATCCGCGCGGCGATCACGCTCGAGCTGCATGCGTACGAGGCCACGGGCGCGATCATCCCAGCAATCACAACCTCGATTCCCGAAGCTCCGAACACGGGAAGGAACTGGGA
>DATHHC010000076.1:0-2856 GCA_035317285.1 Gemmatimonadaceae bacterium
CTGCGCGAGTCGAAGGATTCCGACGAAGTCGCACTGATCAAGCACGCCGGTGAGATCGCGATCCGCGCGCTGACGAAAACAATCGAGGGAATCCGCCCGGGGTTGACGGAGCTGAACGTCGCCGGAATCCTCGAGCACTCGCTCCGCGACGAAGGGAGCGAGGAATTCCCGTTCTCGGCCATCGTTGCGTCCGGTCCGCGCGCGGCGCTTCCGCACGCGCGTGCGTCGTCACGAGTGATCGAGCGTGGGGATCTGCTCCTTCTCGATTTCGGCGCCCAGTACAAGGGCTACTGCTCCGACATCACGCGCACACTCGTTGTCGGGCCCGCCTCGAGCGAGCAGCGCGAGATCTACGACATCGTGAAGCACGCGAATGCGCTCGCGTCGAAATCCGTCCGGGCCGGAATGAAAGGGCAGGATGCTGATGGTCTGGCTCGGCGCTACATTGAGGAGCGCGGCTACGGCGATGCATTCGGACACAGTCTTGGTCACGGGCTCGGACTCGAAGTGCACGAGGCGCCGCGCCTCGCAAAAACCGTCGAGGCACTGCTGGGACAAGGTGCCGTCGTGACGATCGAGCCGGGAATCTACCGTCCTGGCTGGGGCGGAGTTCGCATCGAGGACGATGTGCACCTCGCCGCGGGTGGCCCCGAGATTCTCACTGATTTCACTCGAGAGCTGCTGGAGGTTGCATGAATACGGCGCGTCCCGCTTTCCGCGTCCCGCTTCCCGCGTCCCGCTTCCCGCTTCCCGCTTCCCGCAAATGACAATGATCGATCTCCGCTACGTGAAGAAGCTGGTGGAAATGCTCGACGAGTCGAGTGTGGATTCGATCGAGATTTCGTCCGACAAGGGGATGAAGATCAGGATCTCGAAGACGCCGCAGCAGCGCGGCGCGGTGCAAATGGCCGCACCGATGACAATGCCGGCGCTCCTGCCGGCCGCTGCTCCGGCTGCTCACGCGGACGCGGCATCCACCGCGGTCGAAGTGCCGAGGATCGAGGCGAAGCCCAAGTACCTCGAGGTGAAGTCGCCGATGGTCGGCACGTACTACAGCGCTCCCGAGCCTGGATCGAAGCCGTACCTCGCGGTCGGTGACAGAATCAGCAAGGGTCAGATAGTTTGCATCATCGAAGCAATGAAGATCATGAACGAGATCGAGTCCGAGTTCGACGGAGTGGTGAAAGAGGTTCTCGCGCAGAACGCGCATCCGGTCGAATATGGACAGGTCCTCCTCCGCGTAGATCCCAATGGCTGAAAAAATGGTTCCGCAGGCTCCAAAAATGACTCCGTCCGCCTCGAAGGCAACCGCCGGATCAGGCCCGAACTTCGATTACAAGGCTGTGCTACAGCACATGATCCAGTCGAACGCCTCTGACCTTCACCTGAAGGTCGGACGGCCACCGACACTCCGGATCGATGGCCACATGATGTCCATGGAGCTGCCGGCGCTGAAGCAGGAAGACCTGCGCAGCCTCGCCGAGCAGATCATGGCGCCGAAGAACATCAAGGAATTCTCGGAGCAGAAGGAGTCCGACTTTGCGCTGGCGGTGCCGGGCATCGGCCGCTTCCGCGTCAACGCTTATCAGCAGCGCGGAACGATTGCCTACGCCCTCAGAACGGTGCCGTTCCAGGCCAAGACCATCGCGGAGCTGAACCTCCCCGACGTATGCGAGCGGATCGCCCTGATGCCGCGCGGCCTGGTTCTGGTCACGGGAATAACGGGATCCGGAAAATCGACCGCGCTCGCGTCGATGCTCCACTACATCAACCAGAACCGGCACGCGAACATCATCACGATCGAGGACCCGATCGAGTTCCTGCACCGCGACATCAAGAGCAGCATTAACCAGCGCGAGGTGGGGACCGACACCAACAGCTTCGGGCAGGCGCTCCGCCGCGTGCTGAGGCAGGATCCCGACATCCTGCTCGTTGGTGAGATCCGCGACCTCGACACACTCGACACCGCGCTCAAGGCGGCCGAGACCGGCCACCTGGTATTCTCGACGCTGCACACTACCGATGCGACGCAGACGATCAACCGCGTCCTCTCGTTCTACCCGCCGCACCAGCAGACCGAAGTGCGTTACATGCTTTCGACGGCGCTGCGCGCGATCATCTCGCTCCGTCTCGTTCGCCGCGCGGACAAGAAGGGGAGAGTCCCCGCCGCAGAGGTACTGGTCAACACCGAAGCCGTGCGCGACCAGATCCGCGACCTGTCAAAGGCGCTCAACATTCCGGACCTGATCAAGGAGGGCGGAGTCGCCTACGGGATGCAGACCTTCGATCAGTCGCTCATGAATTGGTACCACAAGGGAATCATCTCGTACGACGATGCGCTGTTCGCGGCGACCAACCCGGCGGAATTCGCGTTGCGCGCACAAGGCATCAATGCGTCGAGCGATACCTCGTGGGATACAGTCAAGCAAGAAGTTACGTAGGGAGAGATTCGCTCGGTTCGCGGGGCGCACGTCGCTGAACTGAACGGGATCCGAGATCTGAGAAGCACAAGATACCAGGTTTTAGTCACTACGCCTTAGGACGCCACCGGTGCGGCTCAGGGTACAAGCAACAGCGAATTTGCAGGTGATCCATTGAGAGCGGTCGACGCGCGGTGACTTAGCTCTGGGATCTTTGCCTTCCGAGATCTCGGATCCCGTTCTTTTGTCTTGGTAGTGTTGAGTAGCCAGTTTCCCCGAAACAACGCTTAATGAGCAACGGTGTTTAAGAAAGTTCTTATAGCCAACCGCGGCGAAATCGCGCTCCGAGTGATCCGCGCCTGCCGCGAGCTGAGCATCCAAACCGTGGCCGTGTACTCCGAAGCCGATCGCGAATCGCTCCACGTGCGCTTCGCCG
>DATHHC010000077.1:0-8736 GCA_035317285.1 Gemmatimonadaceae bacterium
CTCAAGACGGCGTACTTCTGCCCGGCATCGCAGAGCGACGTCTCGGTCTATCGAAACCTGCTGTTCGTCTCCGGCGAAGATCTTGGCGCCAGGCTCGACTGCGGCGCTCAGGGCGTGAAGGACACGGTCAGCAAGGATCGATTGCGCGGCATTCGCATCTTCGACATCAGCGACATCAACAATCCGAAAAACGTCGGCAACGTTCAGACCTGCCGTGGATCACACACCCACAGTCTGCTCGTGGATCCGAAGGATCCCGCGAACGTCTACGTCTACGTCTCCGGCTCAGGCGGCGTGCGATCGCCGAGCGAGCTGGCGGGATGCGTGAACCTCTCCCCCGACAAGGATCCGAACTCGGCGCTGTTTCGCATCGAAGTGATCAAGGTGCCGCTGGCGCATCCAGAGCAGGCGGCGATCGTCAACTCGCCGCGGATATTCACCGGACTCACCGCGCCCGCGCATCACGGTGAAACCGCGATCGACATCGCCGAGCACAAGCAGGAAGTAGCGGCAGCGAAGGCGCGCGGAGCCTACACAGCGGTGCTTTTCGGGGAGGAGCAGGTCGCGCCGGACTTCTTCGTCGCCGAGCAGCTGAAGACCATCGTCGCGGCGCGCGGCGGAACGGGCGCTCCAACCGCCGCGGATAGCGCGACGTTGCGCCGTGATCTCCCCGCCATCGTCGCGAAGATGTTCGGGCCGAATGCGTCCGCGGCAGCGACCGGTCCCCAGCCCGGCCCGAGTCAGTGTCACGACATCACTCTGTACCCGGCGATCGGCAGAGCCGGCGGCGCCTGTGGTGGTTACGGCCTGCTGCTCGACATCAGCGATCCCGCGCATCCGGTTCGGATGAATGCAGCGGCCGATTCCAATTTCTCGTACTGGCATTCCGCGACCTTCAACAACGACGGCAGCAAGGTTCTCTTCTCCGACGAATGGGGCGGAGGAATGCAGCCGAAGTGTCGCTCGACCGATCCACGCGCGTGGGGCGCCGACGCGATCTTCACCGTTTCGGGCAGCGACATGGCGTTCAAGAGCTACTACAAGCTCCCGGCTCCCCAGACGAAGGTGGAGAATTGCGTCGCCCACAACGGCTCGCTCATTCCGATTCCCGGGCGTGACGTGATGGCGCAGGCATGGTATCAGGGCGGCATCTCGGTGTTCGACTGGACCGATCCCGCGCACCCGCGCGAGATCGCCTTCTTCGATCGTGGCCCGGCCGACACCACTCTCAAGCTGAGCGGCTCGTGGTCGGCGTACTGGTACAACGGAGTAATCGTCAGCTCGGAGATCACGCGCGGGCTCGACATCTTCGAGCTCGCGCCGAGCGGCTTCATCTCGCAGAACGAGATCGACGCCGCGAAGACGGTTCACTTCGACTACTACAATACCCAGGGGCAGCAGAAACTCGTTTGGCCGCCGTCGTTCGCGCTGGCGCGTGCGTACGTCGATCAGCTCGAGCGCTCGAATGGCCTCGCAGCGGGTAGGATTTCGGCGATCAGGCAGACGCTGACTACCGCCGAAGGCTCGGCAAGCCAGCGGCAAAGATCACTGGGCGCACTGGCGACGCAGTTGGATCGTGACGCCTCGGGTTCGAGCGATGAGTCGAAGGTGCGCGCATTGGCCTCGGCAGTGAGGGACCTCGCGCGCTGATCTGGCGCTTCGCGTCGGCGTCGATCGTCGCGCTCTCCGCGGCGATCGGCGCGCAGGAACCGCGCGTATTCAATGGGGCGGCGCCGGCTAGCTGGATCGCGCCCCCCGGTGTGCCAGGGGACAGCTTCACCGTGTTCCACGCGCGACGAAGCTTCGACCTGAAGGCAGTGCCCGCGCGATTCGTCGTGCACGTGTCCGCGGACAATCGATACCGACTGTATGTCAACGGCGTGCAGGTGTCGTCTGGTCCACAGCGGTCAGACGTCACGCACTGGCGCTACGAGACCCTCAACCTCGTGCCGCATCTTCGCGCCGGGCGCAACGTGATCGCTGCACTCGTTTGGAATTGGGGGGCGGCGCGGCCGGTGGCGCAGCACAGCCACCGCACGGGATTCCTGCTTCAGGGAAACGGCCCAGCCGAGGCGGCGCTGGTGAACACAGGGACGGGGTGGAAGTTGCTGCGCGATCCGGCGTACGCGCCGATCGTCATCACCACGGCCACCATGGGCAACTACTACGCGGCGGCGCCTGGCGACTCGATCAACGGGTCGCGCTATCCATGGGGATGGGAGCGCGCGGACTACGCGGACGATGCGTGGCTCCTCGTGTCTCCGCCCGGCAGGACCGACGTCGCACCTCTCGCGGCATTCGATGGGGCCGGCGGCGGTGCCATCGTCGGACGTGTGAAGCGGCGCGCGATGGCGCCGGGTGAGTATGGCGAAGTTTCGGGGTGGCAGCTCGAACCGCGATCGATACCGCCGATGGAGGAGAAAGAGCAGCGGCTCGCGCGGGTCCGGCGCGCGACCGGTGTGGAGACCGACGGCGCGTTTCTTCGAGGAACAGGCGATCTGGTGATCCCACCGCGGACGACGGCGGTGATTCTCCTCGACCAGGCGCACACGACGAATGCGTACCCAGTGCTCGAGACAAGTGGAGGGGCGGGCAGCCTGGTGCGCCTCACGTACACCGAGGCGCTCGTCGATGCGAAAGGACAGAAGGGAAATCGCAACGACATCGAGGGGCGGACCGTACGCGGCGTGCACGACGTCTTCCTCCCAGACGGGGGAGCGCGGCGCCGCTTCACGACATTGTACTGGCGATCCTTCCGTTACATCCAGATGGACATCACCACGGCGGACGAACCAGTGCGCGTGCACGATCTGCACGGGATCTTCAGCGCATATCCATTTGCGGAGCGCGGTCGTTTTGCCAGCGATCTTCCGTGGCTCGCCGACATGTGGCGCATGAACTGGAACGGCGCACGAATCGGCGCGTTCGAGACGTACATGGACACGCCGTATTGGGAGCAGCTCCAGTATGTCGGCGATACGCGCATACAGGGTCTCATCTCGCTCTACGTCGCCGGCGACGATCGTCTCGTGCGTCAGGCCATCGAGCACTTCGATTATTCGCGGATCCCGGAAGGTCTGACGGCAAGTCGCTATCCCTCGGCGCTGACGCAGATCATTCCTCCCTTCTCGCTGATTTACGTCGCAATGGTGCACGACTATTACATGCACCGCGATGACCCCGCATTCGTGCGCGCGCGGCTCGCCGGCGTGCGCGGGATCCTGGATTGGTACGGCCATCACGTCGATTCCACCGGCATGCTCGGCCCGATGCCGTACTGGAACTACGTCGATTGGACGAGCCCATGGGACCGTGGGGTTCCGCCCGGCGCCGACAATGGGCACTCGACCACGATCAGCCTTCTCTACGTGTACGCGTTGGAACGCGCGGCGGAGCTTGAAGCGGGAAGCGGGAGGCGGGAAGCGGGAAGCGGGTATCGGGCGCAGGCTGAAGCTGTTCGCGCGGCGGTACGCGCGCGGGCTTGGGACTCGGCGCGAGGACTGTTTCGCGATGCGCCGGACACGAGCGCGTACAGCCAGCAGACCAACGTGCTCGCCATTCTCGCCGATGCGGTGCCGCCCTCGTCGCAGAGGGCCCTGATGGAGCGCGTCCTCGCCGACACGACGATCACGCAGGCGTCCTACTACTTCAGCTTCTACTTAATGGAAGCGTTGCGAAAAGCGGGAGTCGGCGACCGCTATATCGAACAGCTTGCGCCGTGGCAGGCGATGTTGAACCTCGGTCTCACCTCGGCTCCGGAGAATCCGGAGCCTACACGCTCCGACACGCATGCGTGGGCTGCGCATCCGAACTATGGCCTGCTGGCGACCGTGCTTGGCGTGCGCCCATCGAGTCCGGGGTTCCACACGGTGCGCATCGCGCCAGCGCTCGGCCCTCTGCGTCACGCTGAGGGACGCGTGCCACATCCGCTCGGCGACATCGACGTCAAGCTCGCGCGCGAGGGCGAGCGCGGCCTGCGGGCCGAGATCACGCTTCCGCGCGGACTGTCAGGAAACTTCGAATGGCAGGGGCAACGCCGGCCATTACGCGAGGGTCGGCAGGTCCTTCGGTTCGAATAAGCCGGTACGCGTGGGTCGAGATCACTCGATTCGGATAAATGCAAGTCCGTTGTTCGCATTCATCGGGATCACCAGCTGGTTCGCACCGGGATCGTAGCACATCGACGCGGCGCTTGGAATGTTGCGCGCTATGAGCTCGGCGGTCTTGCCGGGACGAATGCGTGAGACACCTCCGTTGAGGACGCTGCTCACGTACTTCGTTCCGTCCCGCAAGATCACCAGACCATCGTTGCCCGCCTGCACGGCGTTCTCGGTCTTCAGCAACTGGCCCGTTCGCGAGAAGGTCACAACTTCCGTGCTGTTGATGTTGACGACGACGATGTTGCCCTGGTTGTCGAGAGCGATGCCGTTGGGCGCACGAAGTGGCGCGCCTTGCACGAAGATCGACGCCGAGCCGTCCGGCGTGATCTTCCAGACCTGCCACGTCGCGGGATCCGGATTGGCGGCGCGATCACCGGTCTGCGTGGCGTAGACGGTGCCGTCGTCCGCGACCTCGATGTCGTTGAACCCGGTTGAACGATCTACGCGGAACTCGCCCGCCGGCGCCCCTGTCTTCATGTCGAACCGGCGTATGACGGCGACACTCGGATCGGTCGCAGTCGTACCGCCATCGCGGTCGGCGACGTACAGCATGCCGTTCGCGATGTCGCTGCCGAGAGGCTCGTTCAACACGAGCGGCGGGGTGAGGTTGGCTCGATCGGCAGCGTTCTGCACGCCGATCCACCGCGCCGTGTGCACCGACCCGTCGTGATTGATGAAAGAAATCCAGGCATTGTTGGTCTGAACATTTTGCGGAACGCCGCGGTTCGGTACTACGATGACGCCGCGGACAGGATCGTACGAGCAGCTCTCGGCGGAGTAGATGGCGCCGTAGACTTTGACGTTAGACGAAATTCCTTCGAAGGCTGCGCCGGGGGTTGGCTCGACGGGCAGACCGAGGGGATTCCCGACAAAGTAGGGCCGCGGGCCCGGCGGTTGCTGCGCCAGCATCTCGCCGGGAGCTATGGCAATGACCAGCGCGGCCGCGCCGGCGAGGAGCGTGACTCGTTGCATCTGCGATCCTCCGTTGATGTCCACCAGTTTCATCGGGCCAGTGGCATCGCAAAATGAAACGTGCTGCCTGAGCCCAGCGCGGACTCCACCCACAGGCGCCCGCCGTGCGCCTCCGCGATGCCCTTCGCGATGGGAAGTCCCAGCCCCAGGCCGCGCCGATCGGCGCCCCGCGCTTGCCAGAACCGATCGAACAATCGCGCGCGTTGCTCTTCTGGAATGCCCGGCCCGGTATCAGCTACGGTCACACGCAGCTCGTCGGCATCGATGTATCCACCGATACTCACCCGACCTCCGCTTGGGGTGAACTTCAGCGCATTGCCGACCAGGTTGTCGATCAGCTGCAGCACGCGCTCCTCGTCGGCCTGAACGACGACGTTCGGCGGCTCGCGGCTCAAAACCAGCGAGATTCCTTGCTCGGCGGCGCGCGGTTGAAAGGCTTCCATCGTTTCCACGAGCACGCGAGTGACGTCGCATGGGCCGAGGTCGAGCGACAGGTGGCCCGCTTCCATCCGCACGACATCGAGCAGATCGCCGATCAAACGGTTCATCCGGGCTACCGCCCGGGCGTTGATCGCGACTGTCGACTTGCGCCGTTCCGGCGTGAGATCAGGCTCCAGGAGAAGCTGCGTGGTCATTGACACCAGGTTCAACGGGTTCCGCAGGTCGTGCGCTACCACACCCAGCACATCTTCGCGCGCCCTCGACAAAAGCTCCGCGGTTCGCCGAGCCTCTCGTTCCTGATCGTAGCTTCGCGCGCGCTGCAACGCGTCGGCTGTAGCCTGCGCGAGCAACGACGTGAAAAGCTCGTCGGTGGCGTGGATCGCCGGGCAAAACGCGAAGTCGAAAGCCAGTCCGCCCACAACTTCGCCGGCGTGAATGAGGGGAAGCGCGAGGTGCGCGCTCGCATCACCGGCGGCGCCCGTTTTCGTCGTAACCTTCGAAAAGCAGGCATCGTATTCCGCGGTCGAGCGCAGCCACACCGACCGCCCTTCCCGAACGGCCTCGACGAGCGGAAGGTTTTCATCGCCCCTCGAGTAGGCAAGCGTCAGCTCCTTGTCGCCGTCCGACCACCCGACCGAACCGATGACCTGACCTATCCGGCCGTCATCCACGAGCACGAGATGCCCACGGGTAGCTTGCATGGCGCGCAATCCACGCGTCAGTACCGCTGTTGCGATTTCAGCGGTGGTGCTCGCCATCGACAGGGCGGCCGTCACATCCTGCAGCGAGCTGGCCCGCGCGGCGGTTCTCTCGGCCTCGACCAGCGCATCTTCGAGTGCCTCTTTCGATTCGCTGAGCTGGTCGGAAATGGACTGTACCTCTTCCATGTGCTGCCCGAGATCGGCGTTGACCCTGTTCAACTCGGCAACGTTCCGCTCCGCGTCCACTCGAGCCCGGCGCAGCGCTTCGGTCGCTGCTCCGACAAGCCCCACGATGGCGATGAAGAGCACCACGTGAGGCAAATCCTTGAACACACGCGCCAGAAGGGCCCTGTCGGTCGGCGCGATGAAGGCACCGGCAACCAGGATGACGGCAATGCTGAGCACGAGGGCCCGCGACCGCCCGAGATACCAGATGTTCGTCGCGACGGCAGTCAGCAGCAGCAAGTAGGCACTCTCGGGCCACAGAATGGCGCCGTAGAGACCCGCGAGCGTGATGGCGATAGCAGCCGCGTCGGTGCGAAGGCCCGCACGCAAATATTGATGCACGAACTGACGTGCGCCGATCGACAGCCTATCCGTGTCGAAAGCTCGCGTGCTCATGGGGTGTCGTTGCAATTGGTGACCTAACGCTTCTCCATTCCAGTACGTTTCGCTGGCGACAACTGAAAGTCAACTGAAGCTCACAGCTCGCGCGTCATCTCGATCATCGTCCGCCGGAACCCGGCGCGTTCGAACAGGCGCTGCGCAGCGGCGTTCCGCTCCGCCGTCGAGAGTACAACGCGCGGCGCGCCGCCGGCCTTGAGCGCTTCCAGCGTAGCGTCGAGCAGCATTCGACCGACGCCCTGCCCGCGATGAGCAGGATCGACGACAATGTCGTTGAACACGCCCGCCGGCCCGCGCAGCGACATGTAATCGGGTCCCTCTACGCCCGCGTAGGTATACCCGATCACCTCACCCTCCCGCTCGGCGACAAGGATGACGATGTTCGGCTCCGCGAGCTGCGTCCCGAGAAACCCGCCGTATGACGCTTCAGTCCGCGACGTTGCCGCGATGAAGCGCTGAGGGTCGAAGTCGTGGTGCTCGCGGACGAGGAGAGCTCCGAGTCGACCAATGACGGCAGTATCTGTCGCCGTTGCGGGACGAATGGTGACGCCGGCGGTCAACGTCTCACTCAGGGACACTCGTAGTTTGCCGCGTCGAGAGCGCTGCCCAAACGGTTCGGAGCGGCGACCTCCGGATACGGACAAAGCCGGCGCGTTTTGACGACGTGACTTTTTGGATCGCCGTCGATCGCAAATTTTGTCGCGATCACGCCATCGGGTGTGACACCGTTCTCCACCCACTGCTCGAGCGCCGAGAAGAGGCTGTGTTGCGGACTATCGCCCGGGCGTATCCATTGGCCAATGTCGTTCGGCTCGTCGCCGCTGCCGCAATGCCCCATGCCCGGCACGACATAGAGCTGCAGGAAATTGCGAACGGTCGTGTCGCCCATTCGCTTGGTTACCGACGAGAACAATTCGAGGTTCGCTTCAGGCCGATCGTTGCCGCCATGATAAATGATGATCCTGCCGCCCCGCTTCTCGAACGCCGCGAAATCGCCGGTAATGAATGTCCTGAATCCGAAGTGCGTCGCCGGAGCTCCCGCCAGGATGCCGTCGTAGTCCGTCGGGTATCGTTCCGCTTCCATCAATCCCTGCCGGCCACCGTTTGAGCAGCTGCTGAAATACGACCGCGTTGGAGCCGCGTTGTAGAATTTTTGAATGAGCGTTTTTGCAGTTTCCGCGGTGAGATGCACGGCCCGATAGTCGAAGTCCGCCTGCTTCTCGGGATGATTCGTCGCCCACGCTGACTCGCTCGCCGGGCCTCGATGCCCCGTGTCCGTGGACGAAGTCGCATAGCCGCTCTGGAGCGATTCCCCAAGTCGGTAATAGTTGATCGAGCCGCCGTATGACCCGTTTCCGACGCCGAGGTAGCGGCCGTTCCAGCCGGCAACGGGAAGCCAGACCTCGATATTGATCTCCGAATCGCTAGACGGTCGGGCGACGGCGCGCACGCGACAGAACGCCGGCAACGTGTTGAACGCTGTGAAGAATTCAGCAGATGCTCTGCGCATCATTGTCGGCGCCACGAACTTCCCCGAGTCTACCTGCTCGGCGGAGAGAATCGTGTTTCCCTCCAGGCGTAATCCCGTCAGCGAGCGGCACGACATCGCCCGCGAGGGCGTTGGTGCCGCGCAGGAGAGTACGAGCATAGAAACCAGACCAATGGCGCGGACCGCCGGCTGCGCAATGCCAGCCAACGCAGTTTCGGTGAACTTCATTTCGTTCGGCGCACCCACGTCAGAAGACGAGCGTCTGAATGGAATGGGGCAAGCTCGTGACTTCGGCGGCGTTGCCGTCCACCCAGAGAAACCAGGAAATCTTCGCATCGCCCTTGTTCAT
>DATHHC010000078.1:0-8923 GCA_035317285.1 Gemmatimonadaceae bacterium
GGATCGTTTCTGCCCGCCAGCAGCGCAACGAACTGCGGATCTGCAATGAGATATCCCGCGCGCCCTGCCGGCACCTCGAACTGAAAGTAGAAATTCTGCTCCGCGGCGTTCGACGTGAACGCTCCGACAAAGTTGCCGCCATCCGAGTCGATTCCGAGCTGCGCTTCGGCTAACGCCTGGGCGTACGCACCCGGACGCTGTTCCGCCGTGTGCATGTAGAATCGCGCCTTGAGCGTGTGCGCGAGCGCAGTCCACAGATTCGTGTCGCCGAAGTAGACGAGGTCCGCGGCGGTCGGAGGAGAGTTCGTGGCATCCGTCGTCGTCATGTTGGCGACCGCGGCGCTCAGAACCTTCTGCACAGAGTCGTAGACCACGAGCTGGTCGTCCAGCGTTGGGTTGGGAGTACCCGACAACGCCTGTGAGTAAACGAGGTTGCCGAACAGATCCGCACCCGTCCCCATCGTTATCGCCTCCTGCACCTGCAATATCCCCAGCAGAGCGAAGTTTTCTTCGTCCTTCGCGATCTGCTGGGCGTGCACTATGTCGACGAGGCCGCCGGCCGCGTAAAGCCCGGCGTTGAATCCGCTCTGAATGCCTTCATCGTACACGTAGTTGTAGATGCTCTGATACTGGTTCTGTCCGCCGGCGAACTGACGTGCCCACATTCCCGTGACGCGCGCCGGATCGCTCCCGAGGAGTGCCCAAATGGCGCCCTCCGCCCCGGCGAAAAGCTGGTTGGCGGTAGCCGCGCTCGGACGGTTTGGGTCCGTGCTGAGATCGCCACCCGTCAGAAAGTCACTCTTGCAGCTGGTCGCCATCAACACGGCGGCAAGCGTGACGAGATATCGAAGTTTTATCACTGCAATTCTCCTTGGCATTACCGGTTGAGGCTGAACGAGATCACGAACGACCTCGTCTGCGGGTTGGCGAACCAGTCGAGTCCCTGCGTCAGATATTCCGAGCCCGCGTTGTTCACTTCGGGATCGACTCCGCGATAATTCGTCCAGGTCTTGAGGTTGCGACCGGAGAGCCGCAGATCCAGAGAGCTGAAGCCCGTCAGACGCTTGAGGACCGGCTGGTCGAGATTCAACGTGAGCGAGAGCTCGCGAAGCTTCACAAAGCCGCCGTCCTCCATGAATTGCTCCGAGGGACCGGAGAAGCCGCCACCGGTACCGACGATGCTCATCCAGCGCTCCCAGTCCTCGGGTGTTTGCAGCCCGACCACTCCTTTGCCCGGGCCTGCTACGTCCGGATACTTCTTGGTGTCGTAGTTCACGCCGTACTGGCCCTGGGTGCTGCGGCGATCAGTATCGACGTGTGTTCCGAACACGTACAGCGCGCCACGGGTGCCGTTGTACACGTCACCGCCCTTCCGGACGTCGAGCAGTCCCGACAGCGTCACTCTGTTCATGATCTTGAGTGAGCTCGTGTAGGACATCGTGTAACGAGGATGTGGATCACCAAGCACGCGAACCTGCGGATCCGTAATCGGCAGCCCGTCGGGCGCCAGGAAGAGCGCGCCGTTCTTGAATCCGCCGGGCGTCGCGGCGCACAGCGCATCGATGTCCTGCGCGACGAGTCCTCCCGCGATCCCTGGAACCGGGATCTGGATGGCGCGTCCGCAGTGGACGAACGCCGTCCCGATGATCACGCCAGGAGCGTAGCCGAGTACATCCGCGCCTTCGGCCGAGCTCGCACCGAATCCTTCCTGCAGATCGAAGATTTCCGCGCCACCCAGATCGGTGACGTTGCCTCTGTTGCGGCCGTACTGGACGCCGACTTCCCAGGCCAGATTCTGGCTGGTGAACGGCCGCGCGTTGAGAGCGACCTCGAGCCCCTTGTTCGTGAGCGCACCGGTGTTCCTGAACGCGCTCAGGAATCCGGTCGAACCGGCGTTGACCGTGATGGGGAGAATGACGTCGTTCGATCGCTTGTTGTAGCCGACGATGGACAGATCGATCTTCTGATTCAGAAAGCCGAAATCACCACCGAACTCGAACTCGCGCTGCAACTCCGGACGAAGCGCCGGATTGCCGACGCGGGTGCTGCTCGTGATGCCGGGCACGCCACCCACCGAGCTCTTGAGAGCGTCGCCGTAACCCGAGCCGAATTGAACGATGGTACTGAGTGCGTTGAGTGCCGCGTACACATCGGGCTCGCGCCCCGTCTCGCCGTAGGCAGCACGTAGCTTGGCAAAGCTCAGTAGACCGGTCTGGTCTCCGCCGTGGAGCAGACTGGACAGCGTCCAGGCCGCCGATGCCTTGTAGAAATTGTGCCGGCGCTGCGAGGCACCGAAGGTCGAGAATCCATCATTGCGCACACCCGCGCTCAGGTAGAGCTGGTTGTAGAGATTCAGCTCGCCCTGCCCGAAGTAACTCTCGATATGGCGCAGCGACTTGAACTCGAGTCCCGTCTGCGAGACCGTGTTCTCGATCGCCAGCGGCACGGGCGCGATGAGCCCTTCGCCCTGCCCCGAGAGCGAGCGGTAGCGGCGTGAGTTGAGGTTCTGACCGATGGTGAACGTGCCGTTCAGATTCTGGCCGCGAGAGCCCGTCGCCGATGCGATCAGATTGTGATCGATCACGAGGTTTGTCTGCTCGGCGCGAATGACGCTGCCGGCGGCATCGTTGGCCGACGTCAGTGGGAGCGCCTGCAGACGCGAGTCGCTGTAGTAATCTCCACCCAGCGTCTCCTTCACGGTCAGCCATGGGAGTGGCCGCCAGTCGACGTTGAAGTTCGAGATGGTACGGCCCAGCTCGCTCCGGTTGCCGGGGCTGTTGACGACGAAGAACGGGTTGTCGTAGTAGGCGCAGCATCCGAATGCTTCCACGCTTGTCGGATTCGGAAACCTGTACGGACGCTGGAGCCCGCGCTCCGTCAGGAAGTTCAGATTGTTGAATGCGGGCGGAGTGCGCAGCGCACCGAGGAGCAGACCAGAGACGTCGTTACCGTGCTGCACGAAGTTTCCGCGCGCGTCCACGTAGTTGAAGTTGCCGCTGAGCGTGATGTTGCTCCCGACTTCCTGCGTGCCCTTCAGCCGGAAGCTGGCCCGGTTGTACTTGTTGTTCGGGCCTTCCACCACACCGATCTGATTGGTGAGACCCACCGAGGAGTAGAAGCTCGTGCGCTCGTTCCCGCCCGAGACCTGCAGGTTATTGTCCGCGGTCGTACCAGTACGAAACAGCTCGTGCATGTGGTCGTACGTCGGCGTTCCCGCCGGCAGCCTGGCGCCCCATGAGGTTCTTCCTCCCCTCGGCGCGCAGTCGGGTGTGTCTCCGCAGGTCGCGACAGCGTCGGGGACTCCGCCCGCCACCGTGCCCTGCGCGTAGTCGTGCTGGAGGAAGTCGACCAGCCGGGCATTGTCGAAGTTTACGGTCGACGAGAGGCTGACTCGCGTCGGACCGACGTGTCCGCGCTTGGTGGTGATGAGGACCACCCCGTTCGCCGCGCGCGCTCCATAAATCGCTGACGCCGCCGAGCCCTTGAGAATCTCGATGGCCTCGATATCGGATGGATTGATGTCCGCCGCGCGATTGGGTGTCGCCGTGCCGCCCTGTCGATCTCCAAGCGAGCCCCCGTTCACAGCAAGGAACGCGGTAGAGACGGTTTGGTTGTCGATCGGCTGCCCGTCGACGACGAACAGGGGCTGGTTCGTGCCGGTGAGTGAGGCGGCGCCGCGAATCAGCACGGACGCACCCGCCCCCGGCTCACCCGACTGGGTGCGAACCACGACGTTCGGAGCTTTTCCCGCCAGCGCCGAAATGAGGTTTTGCGGCTCCGCGGCGCGCCGGATCAGGGCGCTGTCCACGGAGTTGATCGTGACGCCGAGCTTCTCGCGCGTCGTCGACATTCCCGCTCCTGTCACCACCACCTCGCCGAGGCGGAATGGATTGATCGGGAGACTGAAACTCTGGTTGACTGTGGCGCCCGGAGTCAGTGTGATGGACACCGAGCGGGCGGTGTAGCCAATGACGCGCGCCGTGATCGTCGAGCTTCCACCCGTTGCCCGGGCAGCGGGAACGACGAACGTGTAACTCCCATCGTCATTGGTTTGGGCGCCGATATTCGTTCCGGCGATGAACACGGTCGCGCCCCCGAGGGGCACGCCCGCATCGCTCGTCACCCGGCCCGTCACAGTCGTTCCGCTCTGGGCGAACGCTGCCGAGGCCGTCAACGCAGATGCGGTGATGGCTGACAAGAGTAGTTTTCTCATACAGCTCGACTCTCCCTGGATGGTGTGTGATCGCAATGTGAGAGTGGGCACCGGGGCGTGAAAGAGATTTGCCGGTGCCTAAGCTGTGAATGATTTGTAGCGAATTTGTATACATATTGTCGGCGCGCGGGCGGGGATCAGCGGCGCGACATGTCGGCGCGCGGCGCGGTTGTCAGTTAGCACGCCCAGGGAGCACTCGTGCCCGCCCCACGGCAGTTTTTACAATTCGCATACATCGCGCGCAGCGCGGAATCCTGACGCGCGGCATATAGTATCCCGCTGGTACACCCGTCCAATACGATGTCTATCACGAGTCACATGCGAGCGTACGGAGCCCGGCCCCTGCTGCTTGGCGCCGCGCTTCTCGGGGTTGTCGTGGTGTCCGCTCTCGCCGTGCGGGAATCCATGCGCAACACGCGGGAGCGCAGGGCCGCCGCGGAGCGCACCGTCAGAGACTACGCGATGTTCGCGAGTTATCTGTATTCGACGCGCTCCTATCTGTCGGCGCGGGAGCGGACGCTGTTCCAGGCGTACAACGCGATTCACCCGAGCGAGCCCTGGATCCGGAGTGCGCTCCCGCCGGTGACGGCGTTGCCGGTGATACCTGACACCACGGAGCGATGCGGGCCGAGTGAGAAGTGGCCGATCTACAAATTTCGCCTCGAGCTGCCCTCGCACGCGCTAACGTACGCCGGCGGGCGTCCCGCGCCGCAGATCGAGACGATCATCCGCGACTCCCTTCCCAAACTCGCCGATCGGAGATGGATCAGGGGTGCGCGGTTCGGCTACTTGTTCGTTGAGGGGACGGAAGGGAGGGAAACCGTCGCGTACGCCCCTGCGTACGATTCTGCTGAGAAGCTCATCGCCGTGTACGGCTACCGCTCGTGCTACGGAGTACGAGACACCTCTGACTATGCCGCGATGTACAAAGTCGTCCGGGTGCTCCCGCCCATGGTTCCGGGTTACGTCGAGGAGGAAGCCCGACATGCTCTGGACAGCGGACCCAAGCGTTCCGGACCGACGCCGGGCCACTGGCCGATGGGAATGCCCGCCGAGTCGCTGCTCACCCTCACGGTGACCGACGCGGAGGACAAGACGATCTACAAGGCGCCCAAGAATGGGCCCAGCTCTGACTTCTACGGCGTGGCATCGCTCCAGTTCGTGGGCGGCACCAACTACTATGTCTCGCTGCGGCCGGACATTGCCCGTCTTCTCGTTGTGGGAGGCATTCCCCAGTCACGCGTCCCCGCGTCACTTCTTTTCCTGGCGGGAAGCATTGTTCTCGCGATCGCCGGCTTCGCGTCTCTCGCCAGCGAGGTTCGCCTCGTCAACTCGCGCCGTCGGTTTCTGGCCAACGTTTCTCACGAGCTCCGGACGCCGCTCCAGCAAATCCTGATGTTCGTGCAGCTGATACGCCTCGGGCGCACACGCACGGAGGAAGAGCGCGAGCGATCGCTCGAGATCATTGAAAGGGAGACGCATCGCCTGATCGCGCTGTCCAACTCTGTACTGGCGGCAGCCAAGCCGGAGATGCAGCTCACGTCCGGTCCGGTCGATGTCGCGAATGTCGTGAAGACGGCGGCGGATTTTTTCACGCCACTGGCGGAGGCGCGCAAGATGCGGCTCGAGCTCGACGTGACGGAACCATCGATCGCGCGCGGAGATCCAGGCGCGGTTCGGCAGATTCTCATCAACGTCCTCGACAACGCGGCCAAGTATGGACCGATAGGGCAGACTATCACCATTGGGGTGCGTGGCGAGGGAAAAACCGTTCGGCTCTGGGTCGATGACTGTGGCCCTGGAATCCCCGCATCGAGGCGGGAAGACGTCTGGAAGCCATTCTTCCGGGTGGGCGGCACTCTGGACGACAGTACGGGTGGTGCGGGCCTGGGGCTAGCGATCGTCCGCGATCTGGCAAGCGCAATGGACGCCGCGGCGGATCTTTCGGAAATCCCCGGCGGGGGAACCCGTTTCACGCTCACGCTTCACGGGAGCCAGAACGGCGGGGCGCCATGACACACTCCTGGCAGTCACCCGGAGCGAGCGATGTCGCGATCGACCGCTCGATTCTGATTCTCGAGGATAACGAGACGCTTGCACTCGGCCTTCGAACCAGTCTCGAGGTCGAAGGCTACAAGGTCGAGTGCGTCACCGACGGCAACGACGGTCTCACCTGGCTCAGCCAGCACAATCCCGATCTGATCGTTCTCGACCTGATGCTTCCGGGCCTGAACGGCTTCGAGGTATTGAGGCGTTATCGCGCGGGCGGCGGCACCGCGGCGGTGCTGATTCTCTCCGCGCGCGATCAGGAGGTGGACAAGGTCCAGGGGTTCCGAATCGGCGCCGACGATTACGTCGTCAAGCCCATTGGCGTGCTGGAGTTCCTGGCCCGTGTGGAAGCGATCATACGACGCCTGGCGCCAGCGGGCAGGGGAACAACGGGCGACGCGGGAGCACGAATCGCCCTGCACCGCTTCTCCGACGTCGTGGTGGATTTGAGAACGAGAACGGTCTTGCGCGGGGGCAAGCCGGTCGATCTCAGCCCGATGGAGTTCGACTTCCTGTCGTTTCTCATCGACTCCGGTGGTGACATCGTGTCGCGCGAAACGCTGATGCGGCAGGTGTGGCGCTACAGTCTTGGCGTCACGTCACGCACAGTAGATCAGCACGTAGCGCGGCTGCGGAACAAGCTGGAGCCCGATCCAGCCCAGCCTCGCCACCTCATTACGGTGCGAAAAGCCGGATACCGGTTCCAGCGATGACGAATGCGCGGCCGTGCTAACCGATGAACGCTCGGGTTGATTGGGTGACTCATAGACATCGGCTTCGGTTAGCACAGCTCAAACGCACGCGTTGGTTTCACAGGCGCGGAAAGTATGGTGGCACGACGGTCAGGTTTACCGCGGTGCGCCACGCAAGCCAGAGATCGCGCAGAAACGTCTTCTCCATTTTTCGAAGCGCGGATAGGTGGCGGCGCTTCGGAGTCCATCCCGGTCGCGAGACCGCCAGACTCGCGCGTGCCGTATCGTAATACGACCGGTACTCGCTCCTGCACCTCAGCATCGACAAGCCAATCAGATAGCACGATATGCGCGCCTGTGCGTCATAGCTGGCGCGCCCGCCAAGAATGCTGCGACGCGGAGCCACTCGCGTTGGATTCTTGTCGGCAACTTTGTCGAGCTCGCCCGGGCACTCTTTTCTTCCAGCAAGGGTCCGATGCGTTGCGGGAACCTGATAGCCAAGCGGATACGCGACTTCGAGCCTGCATCGCGAGCACCGATATGAGGCTCCTGGAATCGTACCCAGCCCGCAGTACGCCCAGAAAGCGGATGGCGTCTCCGCACGAGTGACGTCGAGCCTCGACAGCAGCCGTGCCGCGAGGAGATGCCCGATGCCCCGGATACTCGACAGCCAAGGCCATGCCGGATGCTGCTCGATCGTTTCGCTCAGCGCGTCCGCGGCAGCTGCCTCGTCGTCAACCGCGCGCGAATAGGCACGCTCGAGAATTCTGGGCGCGCCTGCTGTCTGCCCTTCCCCGATCGCCTTGATGACTGGATCGGCGTCGTCGATGCTTCCGACCAGATGGGAGGGCGACCTCCCCTGTAGAATGGCACGCAAACGCTCGCCGTGAGCAATGCGCGATCGCTGCGCCTCCTCGTACAGCTGATACAGGAGTCTAAGATCCGAGGAATCGTAGGTCTCGCGGCGTGATGCGCGAATTTCGTTGAGCGAGATTGCCATGCTGACGGCCAATTGGGGTTCGGACAGGAGACGTCAGAACGCTACAATCGTGCGCCGCCGCACAATGTCTACGTCAGGTAAGGGAATTGTGAGCTGTCGTTTACGCGAATCTCGCAGGTGCCCCTATTCGCAGCTGCGCACGATGCGACGTGCCGCTGGCGAGCGGGGAAAGAGCGACAGGGCCTGATGAGCGTAGCCCAGGGCCTCGCGGCAATGGCCGCGACGTGAGTAGAGCTCAGCCACCCGGAGATTGATTCGGTAGCTCCCAGAATCCCACAACGCGCCCGTGACCCATCCTGCAGTGTACGCCCCGCGACCGACCGATGTCATCGCCATGAGCTGCGTTACGCTCCGGGCGGTCGAGAGCAGTGAAAAGAGCACGAGCGCCGTCGCCGCGAGCCCTGATACGCCGGACGATACGTTCGCCCCCTCGGTCTTTCGGCGAATTCCTCGCGTCGCGCCGAGGATGCTCCACACAATGAAGGAGGGCGCGGCGAGAACGAGCACGGCGTCGAACGCGCTTACAACCATCGTCGTCACTATGGTCCCGGCCAGCACACACTGCGCAAGAACGGCATCCGGATTCTCCAGCTCGCTCCACCGCCTTAGTGCGCTGAAGAACAGAATGATGAACGCTCCCATCAGCGCCATCGTGGGAATGAACCCGCGCTCGGACACGAAGGCTACCCAGTCGCTGCTCGGCCACGGGTTCGCCGTCATTCCGTCGTCCGCGATCGATCTGTCATTGGATGGAGCGAATCGAACGTACTCTACAGGCCAATTGCCCGGGCCAACGCCGAATACCGGATTGGACATTGCCATCCGCAACGAATTCTGGTACTGCGCCAGCCGTCCGCGCCCGCTTCCGCTTTTGTAGTCCACCACGCCGCGCGCGGAATCGAGATAGGGCGATTCGCTGTTCCAGTTGAGTGTATTTGGCAATGCGACCGCGATCATCCCGCCAACGGC
>DATHHC010000079.1:0-15631 GCA_035317285.1 Gemmatimonadaceae bacterium
CTCCTGTCGCGGCGTGAGGTCGCCGTAGATCCGGTCGAGCATGAGCGATGCGTAGCCGATCAGTGCGTTGATCGGCGTCCTCAGCTCGTGCGACATGCTGGCCAGGAATTCCGATTTGAGCCGGTTGGCTTTCTCCAGCTCTCGCGACTGCCACTGGAGCCGCGTGTTCTGCTCGGCAAGATCTGCCGTAGCCGCCTGAATGCGCTCCTCGAGCTGGCTCGAGAACGTCTTCAACTCCTCGTACAGGCGCTCGTTCTCGGCCTGCTCGGTGAGATCGTGGAGCACCGACACGATGGCCAGGGGTTCCCCGCGCCGGTTTAGAATCTTGCCGGAGACGACTTCGACCGGAAGCTCGACACCAGTATCCGGGATCTGGAGCCTCATCTGCTCGCGACGCGCTACCGACGGGCTGATGGTGAAATCCGAAATGAACGTCGTGAACTTGGTGTCGTTGGCCTGGACCATCGCCGCGCGTTCCCAGCTCTCGCTGTCGTCGGCCTCGAACAGCTGCTCGGCCTCCTTGTTCATCAGGATGACGTTCGAGCGATCGTCGGTAACGAGGATCGGGTCCGCGACGTTCTCGAGGATCAGGTTCAGGCGATCGCGCTCGCGCTTCGCATCTATCTCGGCAAGCCGCACGCGCTGCACCTGGCGCTCGAGCTCGTTGGCCGCGCGTCGGAGGTCAGTCACGTCTCGCAGAACAGAGACGGTCGAGCCAGTGTGACCTCCGTCGCCCGGACCGAGGGCGTGCGTCAGAACCTCGAACAACAGGTCCGTTCCCTCATCCGGGTCGACGAGGTTCAGCTCGCGCGAGCCGGCTGTCTCCTTGGCGCCCATCGCGGCCTTCGAGAGGTGCGAAGTGAAGAGGAGATTGTTGATCTCAACCGCGCGTCGCCTGCCCTCGGAATCCTTGTCACTCGTCGACAGCAGGTGTTCGGCGCGCTGATTCTGGGCGATCATGTTGCGGTCGGCGTTGATGATCACGATCGGATCGGGCAGCGAGTTCATGATCGTCGTCAACATCTCACGCTGCTGGTCGAGCCGGCCCGTCGAGAGTCGGAACTCCTCGACAGCAGCCATGCGCGCCAGAACCGGTCCCGCCAGCGACGCGGCGTTTATCAGCGCCGAGAGCGTTTCGTCGTCAACCGAAGCCTCGAGGAGGAGGACGCCGCCGGGCGCGTGACCCAGTTTCCGTCGGCGATCGATCCCCGCCCGCCGTCTCACCTGGCATCCATCCAATTGGACGAGATCGAGCTCGGTCTCGGAGAGGATTGGCGGGGCTCCGCGGAACTGCGGCTGCGGGAACGGAACCGCGGTCCACTCGCCGAACGGAAGCCCCGGCATCGGGACCGCTCCATCGCAGCTCACTGCCTGGAGCGAGAGCGCGGAAAGGGTCAGAGGATTCGAGAGATCGTCGGTTGAAAGCGAGATCGCCGGCAACGTCTCTGCGTCGAAGCCGATGCTGGCGGTATTGACGAAGCGTTGAGGCGGGCTGTCCAACGTCACAGCTAGCGCTCGGCGCGCGCCCACGATGTCAGCAAACTGCGCGAGCATGAAGGTCGCGGCAGCTTGAAAATCGGGCGCTTCGGAGATCGCGGAGAGGAGCTCGGCCAGCCGCTCTCCGCTGAGTTGCGGGCTGATGGCTACCGCGGCGTTCTCACGCTTGGAGTCGCTCAAGTCGCCGCTTCAGATCTGCATTTTCTACCCGCATCCGGTCGAGCTCGTCCGCCCCGCCGGCACTGAGCTCGCGCGGGCGGGAACCGGGCGCGGTGAGTCCCACCGCTTCGGAGTATTTGAGATAGGTGTCGATGGAAGCGACGACGATGCGCGCCTCGATCGTCACGAGGTCAATGCCGACAAGTGAGACGCGCACCCACGCGTCGATGACGATGCCCTTATCGAGAACGCGATCGAGAACATCGATAAGCGAGCTGCCGCTCGGGGAACGCTCAACTGCCATGTCTTGACTCCTGTTGTTTTTCTGCCGAGGCGGCGTGTGTAGACGGTGGGATGGAGGCGGCCTTCGCGTGCGTGCTCAAGCGCGGGTCTGTCCGCCACCAATCCATTCCAATCTGCTCTGCCTTGTCGATGGAGCAGATGAGAAGGCGGATCTGAATCGTGAGCAGCTCGACATTGGCGAGATTGATCTTGATGTCGCCGACCACGACCAAGCCCTTGTCGAGCACTCGATCGAGGATGTCGACAAGGCCGTAGGTGCGCGACGGGGATACTAAGTCTGCCAAGCAGTCATCTCCGTTCGGCTCGTGCGCCGGGTTATCGTAACTTGCCTAGGGGGCCCAGGTCTATCTGGAGATCGTCATCGGTGAGGCCGAAGATCCCCTTCATGTCTTGCATCCGGTCGTTGAGGCGGAGCAGTGCGATTCCGAGCTTTTCGATCTCCGCGTCGCTCAGATGTCCCCCCTCCATTCGCCGAACTGCCTGGTGCTCTAAGACCTTACGCAATACCTCAATCAACGTCAAGACGAGCTTCGCGAGCCCGTTCTCTATCTTGTCGGGGTCAGTATTCAGGCGCTGGGGCAGGCTCTCAGCGACGGTTTCGAGGGGGGTAACAGTGGCATCCCTCGGTGCGTCCAGAGAGTCAACCACCTGGCTCTCCATCGTCGAGCCGGAGGCGGCGGACGTGCCCGACTCCGCCCGCGGCGCGGCAAGTCCGAGCGACCTGGCGCCGGCCACGCGTGGGACTCTGGTCGCTGACTCCACGGCCGTCAGCAGCAGTCCCAGATCAAGGCGGATCAGATCGATGTCGGCAACCGCGAGCATCACTTCGCCCTTGAGGACAACGCCTTTATCGAGAATGTGGTTGAGGACCTCGGAAAGCTCGACCCGCGGCTCGCCGAATATGTCGTCGAGGCTCACGACGACCTCATGGGGAGTATCTCGCCGTGCCTCACGACGACCTCTCGCCCACGAAATGATACGGGGGCCAGGGTCCGGTGAAATCGAACTTGAATCCGGACGGCTCGAACTTGTTGACCATCGCCGTCAATTCCCGCTGAAACTCGACCACGCGCAAGGGCGCGACCAGAAACGATGCGTTGAGAACCGCGCGCCCCTGCTCGCGCGGAGCGCCGGAATTGACGGGTTGCTCCCGAACCGACTCCATCGAAGCGCCGCGGAGCGCGTCATGAATCTCTGCGGCAACCTTAGCAGTCACATCACGACCCGCGTCGCGACGAAGATTCTCGATCTTGCGCTCGAGCAGATACTTCTGGCCCGGCGTTGCCCTCGCCGCTTCCGCCTGGAGCGACGTGAGCTCCGCGCTGTGCTCGCCGAGCCGATCCTTGAGGACACCTGGCTGCACGTACGCCCGGACGATGAATTCCCTGCCGTCTGCAATCCGCGCGAACGTCGTCTGCAGCTCTGTCATCCGCTTCGACAGCATCGACTTGACCGCCTTGGCATCGCGGAAGAGCGTCCACATAGGGAAAGGAATTACTGCTCCATTGTCGGACGCCCAGGTGAGAACTTTGTCGTGTGTCATGGCTCGCTCGCTCACCCAGTCCACGTCCGCTGTAAGCGCTTCGACCCTGTCCGGCGCATAGTCTCCAGCGCTGACCGACGTGGCGAGCGCGGAGACATTGTCGTTGGGAATGAGGTTCACCTGGCCACCATCTATGCCCGCCGGAGCAGTCCCCGCTTCAACCGACGGGCCGACGACTCCGTACACGTAGCACAGACTCTCTGTCACGGCCGCGGCGGCGATGACTACTCTTGCTCGTCGCTTTCGGCGACGCGAACAGGGCCACCGCTCGTGGACATCCCGTACTTTTCACGCCATTCACGGACTTCGCGCAGCCGCGTCATTATCTCGGCCTCGCGGCGAACATACTCGGCGTCGTCGATCTCGCCCATCTCGAGCTGCAGCTGAAGCGCCATCAGATCTTCTTTGATGGGCGTGTCGTCGGTCAGCTCGTCGCGCACGACGCGGTCGACTTTCTCGAGCGTCCATCTCGTTCCCCAGACGGGGCCCATAAATGGCGCGAGCAGAATGGTGCTTAGAATTCCCATGGGTGAGACCCGCCTCAGGTCGCTTTTTCCAGCTTGAGCTTGATGTTCACGAAATTGTACGGTGGCCACGGTCCCGTGTACTTGAAGGTTAGCAGCTCCTCGTACTGAAGGCTGATTGTCTTCACTTTTTCGTCGAATGCCTTCTCGTCCTTGCGCTCGACCAGGAAAGCGGCGTTCAGGATCATCCGGTCGCCAATGACCTTGCTGCTGCGGCTGGCGACGGAGACGCCCTTCAGCTGCTCGTGGATGTCGTTCACATAGCGGTTGCTCGCCTCTTCCATTGCGGCCTCGACCAGTCGGCCCAGCTGCATCCGCGCAAAGTAAGTCGAGGAGGCGGCGTTGCGTGTGATCTCGTCCTTGAGGCGGCGAATCTCGTCGTTGTCCCGCTCGATTGCGGCCACGACTTTGTCCCGGTCCCACAGGATCTTGAGCCCGAACTCGATCTTGCCCTGCATCTTGTCCAGAACGTCAGTGAACGCCTGATAGGTGGAATTGAGCAGGGCCCGCACGTCGTTTTCGGAGCGGAATATCGTGCCGAACGACATCGGGATGAGTGTGAATTCCCGCATCACGGTCTCGTTGACGAACTCGTGCGCCAGAACATTGTCGCGCGTCGGATCGTAGATGACGATCGGCGTGTCGCTGACCACCGCCGCGAGGTCCTTGTGGCTGACGGTGTACACGCGGGCACCGCTACCAATGCCAATTTCGCCGAACTCCCGCGAGCGGTCGTTCCGTATGATGCAGTAGACGTACTTCCCGTCGACGGGGGCTGAGTCCGTTGGTGCGCTGACGCTCTCGGCTGCAGTCATAGTCTGGTCGGCGGGGAAGGTTACTTCGCGGCTGAAATGAAGATCCAAACGCCAATCGTGAAGCCAATACCGATCTTTAGCACTGTTGATACCACGCGTCCGATCAGAGCTCCCTTGGCGACGCGAGTGGCATCTCCTGCAGACGATCCACCCGTGAATTCCGCAATGAGCGCCCCGAGAAATGAGCCGATAAATGCTCCAATCACGGATCCGATGATTGGCACAGGAATTCCGACGATCGCCCCGACGATGCCTCCCAGAATCGCTCCCCAACCCGCGCGGCGCGAGCCGCCGTACTTCCGGGCATAGCGGCCAGTCATCGAGAATTCGAGCAGCTCGGCGACGAAAGCCAGAACCGCGACGCAGACCAGGGTTATCCAGCCGATCGGCTCACCGGGGACGATCAGATTGTACGCGACCGCTGAGGCCACCATTATCCAGAGCCCCGGGAGGCCCAGGACGATCAGGATCAGCGAGACCAGGATTACGGCAGCGAGAATCAGCAGATACATCAGCCCAGTTCCTTGGCTAGAGCAGAAAGGAGGACACCCGCGTCCGCGGCGCCATTTCCGGTAAGGGCATTGGAATTATCGCGCCGTGTATGAATGCGCGCGAGAGTAGACAGGGTTCCCCTGCTCAGCGTGACCGCTTCGATACCCAGATCGGCGAAGGCCATGCTGTCGGCCAGTATCCCGGGAATGAGTCGACCCACAGTCAGCCGTACGCCCAGCACGCTGGCGATTGTTTCAGCCGCCGCGGCGATCCGCTTGGGCCGGGGGCCCGTGTACATGCATCGCCAGGCGCCGGCGTCATCCACGGTGTCGCAGTTCAGGACTCTGATTCCGGGCTGGGCGGATGTCGCCCGCGCATGGGCATGCACCCAGGCGCGCGCACCCGCCAGCCCAAGCTCCTCGCCGCTGGTGATGAGCACGCCGAGGTCGCGGGGGGCGGAGTCAGACCTGACCGCAGTAAGAACAGCGACCACGCCGCTGGCGTTGTCCACTGCCCCAGCAGACCCATTTCTGACGAGGCAGAACATCGAAGGAAGCGCTCCGAAGACCGCCGCGAGAGCGAGCCCGTGCCACACCGTCGGAGCGAAGGTCACTCCCACGAGGGAGAGCAGGATGACGATGAACGAAGCTGCAGTGACGATGGCCAGCACAATCGAGCTCGCTATTCGAATCAGCATCGGCACGGTCTGGGACTTGGAGTCGACATGAGCGACGAGCCAAACCTCGGGGTTGCCGCGCTGCGCTTCGAGGTTGGTGGAGCTTGCGCGCTGCAGCGGGAAGATCGCGGTCCAGCGCCGCTTCGCATCGCCGGAGGCGAGCATGAGCGCAATCACGAGGGCCGCTCCGACGATCAGCGCTGAAAGGGGGCCGTGATGAACGGCCATGTGCGCAACCGCGAGAATTGTCAGGGCCTGAAATGCGGCGGCGATGGGCGGTCCCCAGCGTCCGGGCCACTGCGAGTAGTCGAATGGCAGCTCGCGGCACTCGAATCCGGCGCGCTCGAGCTCGGCCCTGCAGAGCGCCCTCGCCGCGGATTCCTCAGGACTCCCGGCGAATCTCGGGGTTCGCGCCAGCTCTTCGAGCAGACCCTTCGCGCGCTGAACAAGATCGGCGGGAGCCACGCTGAATGGTCTAGGTGAGTCCCATTTTTTTCTTCACTTCCTTCATCGTCTTCTGTGCTTCCGATCGCGCATGATCGGCCCCGGCGGCGAGATCGTCCTTCAACTTCTTCGGGTTCGCGGCGATCTCTTTCGCCCGCGCGCGAATCGGTGCGATTTCCTTTTCCATCGATTCGTGCAGAACTTTCTTGCAATCGATGCATCCCCAACCCGCGGTCCGGCACTGGACTGCGACGTGCTCGACCGTCGCCGGCGGGCTGAACGCCTTGTGCAGGTGATAGATGTTGCAGACTTCCGGGGTGCCTGGGTCCGTGCGCCGCACGCGCGCCGGATCGGTCATCGCGGGCTTCAACTTCTCCCAGATCGACGCTGGTTCCTCGAGCAGGTCAACCGTGTTCCCGAGTGACTTCGACATCTTCGCCTGTCCATCGAGTCCCATGATGCGCCGCGTCGGCGTGAGAAGCGCCTTCGGCTCACGGAAGAATCCGGGCTCCTTGTCTCCGAGCTCGATTGTCACTCTCTCGCGAACGCTCAACAGGTCGAACCGCGCGTTCCACTTGCGCGCGATCTCACGCGACAGCTCCAAATGCTGAAGCTGGTCCTCTCCCACCGGCACCAGTTCGGCGCGATACAACAGGATGTCCGCGGCTTGCAGTACCGGATAGTTGAGGAGTCCCGCCGGAACGCTTTCTTCACGGCTGGCCTTTTCCTTGAACTGGGTCTGGCGCTCGAGCTCGCCCAATGGAGTGAGAGTGTTGAATATCCAGGCTAGCTCAGTATGTTCCGGCACCATCGACTGCACGAACAGCGTGCACTTCGACGGATCCAGTCCAGCAGCGAGCAGCGACAACGCCATGTCAGCCGTGCGGGCGCGTAAATCGGCGGGCTCGTACGGAACCGTGATGGCGTGGTAGTCCACGATGCAGAAGAACGATTCGTATTTGTGCTGCAGCTCAACCCAGTTCTTGACGGCGCCGAGGTAGTTTCCGATGTGCAGGGAGCCGGAGGGCTGAATGCCGCTGAAGATGCGGGCCATTGCGCGAAATTAAAGAGCGAGCGAGAGGAGTTGCAAGCAATTTCACAAACTGACAACGGCGATTCCGAGCTGCTCGACATCGCGGTGGAAGCGGCTCGCGCGGGAGCCCGCGTCATTCGGGACGCAACGGCGGAGCGCGGGAAGCTGGTTTGGGAGCCGAAAGGCCAGTCGGACTTCGTCAGCGAAGTAGACAAAGCCTCCGAGCGCGAAATCGACGGCGTCATCACCCGGCGCCTCCCCGGCGCAACCGTGCTCGGCGAGGAGCTTTCGCCGACCGCCATCGCGAGCGAGGGAATCGTCGTAATTGCCGACCCGCTGGACGGCACCACCAACTTTCTCCATGGCTATCCGGAGTACTCGGTATCGATCGCCATCGCGCGCAATGGCGTGCTCTGCGCGGGCGTCGTCCTGAACGTCCCCCGTGACGAGGAGTTCACCTCGAGGCGAGACGGCGGTGCCTTTCTCAACGGCAAGCGCATCCGGGTCTCGGGTTTGCGCGAGCCCGAGAAGTCCCTCATCGGCACCGGCTTCCCTTTCAAGACGCTCGACAAGTTGCCACAATACCTCGCGCAGTTCAGCTTGGTTACGCGCGGGACGGCTGGAATTCGACGGGCCGGCTCGGCGGCGCTCGACCTGTCGAATGTCGCATGCGGTAGATTCGACGCATTCTGGGAGCTCGTCCTGGCACCGTGGGACGTCGCCGCCGGATTGCTGATGGTGCAGGAAGCGGGGGGCGTGGTAACGGATATCGAGGGGAATCCGCCACGCCTCGACGCCGAGTCCTTCGTCGCCGGAAACCCAGCCATGCATGCATGGCTGCTCCAGACGGTAAAGCGCGCCAACATGAGCAAGGAAAAAGACTGAATGAAGCTGGTCGAATGCGTTCCGAATTTCTCCGAAGGCCGCCGCCCTGAAGTCGTCAGCGCAATCCGGGATGCAATCGCGGCAGTGGATGGTGTGTCAGTTCTCGACGTGTCTTCCGACCCATCACACAATCGATCGGTTATCACGTTCGTAGCCCCGGTTGAGACAGCCGTCGACGCTGCCTTCGCCGGAATCAAGACTGCAGCGGAGAAAATCGACCTCTCCGGGCACAGCGGCGAGCATCCGCGCATCGGCGCCACCGACGTCGTGCCTTTCATCCCGCTCGAAGGATCCACGATGGAAGACTGCATCGCGCTTGCGCGTGCACTCGGCGAGCGCGTCGGGCGCGAGCTGAAGATTCCGGTCTATCTCTACGAGCGGGCGGCGACGACGCCTTCGAGAGAGAATCTTGCCGACGTTCGCCGCGGCGAGTTCGAGGGTTTGCGCGAAGAGCTGGGCAAGAACCCCGCGCGCAATCCTGATTTCGGGCCGACAGCGATCCACCCCACCAGCGGAGCGATCGCGATCGGCGCGCGACCCTTCCTTGTCGCGTACAACGTCTACCTCGGCCCCGCTTCGAATCTTCAGATCGCCAAGAACATCGCCAAGGGCGTGCGCGGATCATCCGGCGGCTTCAAGTACGTGAAGGGACTCGGCCTCGACGTCGATGGGCAGGCCCAGGTGTCGATGAATCTCGTCGACACCGAGAAGACGCCGCTTCACAATGCGTTCGATTTCGTGAAGATGCGCGCCGAAGCCGAGGGCGCGCAGGTGACGTGGAGCGAGATCGTCGGGCTCGTTCCCGAGAAAGTGCTATTCGACGCCGCTGTCAGTCATCTGCAGCTCAGGCAATTCACACCGGCGCAGCTGCTCGAGCGCCAGGTGCGCGAGGTGATGAGCGGAGGCGAGAGCGTGAGCGGATTCCTCGCCTCGGTGGCGTCGTCGAATCCGGTACCCGGTGGTGGGAGCGTCGCCGCGCACGCGGGCGCGCTGGCGGCTGCCCTCGCGCAGATGGTGGCGGGCCTCACGATTGGAAAGAAGAAATACGCCGCGGTCGACTCCGAGATGAAGGAGGCCGCCCTCAAAGCCGTAGCGCTCGGCAACCAGCTCTCGACGCTGGTAAAAAGGGACGCAGAGGCGTATGCGCTCGTCTCCGAAGCGTACAAACTGCCGAAAGAGCCCGCGGCCGCAGCCGCTCGCCGTTCCGAGACCGTGACCAACGCACTGCTCAAGGCTGCCGAAGTTCCCCTCGAGACGGCCCGCGCCGCTGTTGAAGTAGCCCAGCTCGCGGCGCTCGTTGCCGAGAAGGGGAATACCAACGCGGTAACCGATGCCGGCGTCGCCGCGCTGCTCGCGGCCGCCGCAGCCAGAGGCGCGGCGTACAACGTGCGGGTCAATGTGCAGGCGCTCGAGGACAAGTCGAAGGGTCAGTCGCTCGCGCGCGAGGTGGAGCAGCTGGTAAAGAGAGCCGACGAGCACGCCCAACGAGCCACCTCGATCGTCGAGCGAGCGCTCTCCGGTTGAAGCTCAACGTGGAGTACAGCATGAGCATACGTCGCCGCGCATTTCTTCTGGTGCCCGCCCTGCTGGCGCTGAATGTAGCCGCGGCTCAGGTAGCGCCGCCCTCCAACCCGTCGATGCTGATCGGGACTTGGGATGCGATGACGCGCTCGGCAGGTGGACTGGGATCGACGATCTCATTCGCGCCGGACAACACGATGAGCTTCACGCTCGGCACCTTGGTGGACATGAAGTACAAGCGCGCACGCGACAGCCTCTACATCATCGATCCACAGAACGGCGTGAATGCGTTCAGAGTCTCGATCCTGCGGGACACGCTGGTGATGATCAACGAGGGACACGAGCAGCGCGAGACGCGGGTGGGGCCGCCTGTAAGCGGCGCGGATCCCGTGATCGGCCGCTGGACCTACCTCCACTACACGGGCGTCCCTGCATACGAGGAATACACGCCCGGCGGTGATTTCAGGCTGCGGGTACCGATCCGCACGCTGCAAGGCACCTACACCGCCCTGCGCGACTCGGCGATGATGCATCTTCCGGGACCGGGAGGGGGCGACCGCGCCGTACGGTTCGCGGTGGTGGGCGACACCCTTCAGCTGACATGGGACGGTCAGACGAGCCGCTACATCAAGGCGACGCCCCTGGGACGGCTGATACCGCCAAAGCCGTAAGCGGCGAAAACCGGGGCGGGTTAGCGCTCCAGCGTCGTCAGAATCCGCGGTCCGTTTTCCGTGATCGCAATCGTATGCTCGAAGTGCGCGGAGCGCGTCCCGTCCACGCTGACGACCGTCCATCGATCCGGCATCGTTCGCGTGCCCGGCCCTCCGACGTTCACCATCGGCTCGATGGCAATCGTCAGTCCAGACTGCAGTCGGACCCCGCGCTTGGGCTTCCCGTAGTTCGGCACCTGCGGATCTTCGTGGAATCCCACACCGATGCCATGTCCAACAAGATCGCGAACAACGCTGAAGCCGGCCGCTTCGACCACTTCCTGCACTGCCGCGCCGATGTCGCCGACGTGATTCTCGGCAGTCGCAGCTCTTATCCCCGCCGCGAGTGACTTCTTCGTGACGTCGAGCAGCTTCTTCGACTCCGCATCGATTTTCCCGACGGCAACAGTTGTAGCTGAATCCGTGTAGTAGCCATCGAGCTTGACCCCGATGTCTATCGAGACGAGGTCTCCCTCTTCGATCACACGCTTCTTCGACGGGATCCCGTGCACGATCTCCTGATTGATCGATGTGCAGATGCTCGCGGGGAAATTGTAGAGGCCCTTGAAGGCCGGGGTCGCGCCGGGATGCCCGCGAATGAAGTCGTCCGCGATTTTATCCAGTTCCATCGTCGTCATGCCCGGACGCACACTCTTCTCCAGCAGCTCCACCGTCGCCGCCAGTATCTGGCCCCCGCGCGCCATGATGTCGATCTCGCGCGGCGACTTGATCTGAATCATTTCCCGAGCGCCTTGACGGCGCGAGCTGTCACTTCGTCGACCGGAGCGTCAGCGTCGATCTTCAGTACCTTCATCTTGTTGTCGCGATACCAGTCGATCACGGGCGCCGTCTGCTTGCGATAGACTTCGAGCCGATTCCGGATTGCTTCCGGCTCGTCATCCTTTCGGCGCACGAGCTTTCCGCCGCACTTCTCGCAGCTGGATCCTGACGCGCGCCCCATGTAGGGCGTCTGGCAGCCCTCGCAAACTGTGCGGGTGCTCAGTCGCTTCACGAGCTCGTCGTCGTCCACATCGAACAGCAGCACCTTGTCCACCTTCTTGCCGATTTCGCTCAGCATGACTCCGAGGCCCTCGGCCTGCGGCACCGTGCGGACCGCGCCATCGAGGATGGCGCCCTTTTTCGTCTCGGGCGAGGTCATCACATCCTGAAGAATACCGAGGATGACCGAATCCGGCACCAGATCGCCGCGATCCATGTAGGACTTTGCCTCGAGGCCCCGTTTGGTGCCCGCACGGAGCGCCGCGCGCAGTACGTCGCCGGTGGCAATCTTTGGAATCCCGAGACGCGTGGCGAGCTTGTCCGCCTGCGTTCCCTTACCCGCCCCGGGCGGGCCGAGCAGCACGATGATCATGGGATACCCGCAAAAGAGTCGGAGGAGCTTTTGGCTCCTCCGATTGGAATCTAGTAAGCGCCGCCGCTGGAGGAGCGGCCGCGGAATCGCACTCGCCCCTTCTTCATGAAGCCATCGTACTTCCTGAGCAGCAGGTGCTGATTGACCTGCGTTATGGTGTCGAGCGCGACACCCACCACGATGAGGAGCGACGTTCCACCGAATCTGAACGGAACGTTGATCATGTCGGCAATGAAAACGGGAAGCAGCGCGATGAACGTCAGGAACAACGAGCCCGGGAACGTGATGCGCGACACTACGTGATCGATGTACTCGGCCGTCTTGGCGCCGGGCTTCACGCCCGGAATGAATCCACCCTGCTTCTTCAGGTTCTCCGAGATGTCGACCGGGTTGAAGATGATCGACGTGTAGAAGTACGTGAAGAAGACGATCAGAACCGCCGTGAACACGTAATAGAGCCACGTGCCGGGCTGGAAGTACTCGGAGATGATCCGCGCGGTCTCGTTGCCGCTGAACTGCGCGACCGCGCCCGGAACGACGATCACCGATGACGCGAAGATGATCGGCATCACGCCGGCCGCGTTGACCCGGAGCGGGATGAAGTTCTTCGCCGCCTCGCGCTGCCGCCCGCGGGACATGGTGCGCTGCGGGATCTGGATCATCACCCTGCGAGCCGCCATCGTGATGGCAATGGTTCCGGCGACGACTCCGACCATGACGATCCCCAGCACCACCAGCGAGAAGGGACCGACCGCCTGGGTCTTGACGAAGCCCAGCGTACTGATGATTCCGGGCCAGAATCTCTCGACGATCGAGAAGAAGATGATGAGCGAAGCGCCATTTCCGAGACCCCGCTCAGTGATCTGCTCGCCCAGCCACATCACGAACAGCGCGCCCGTGGTCAGCACCAGCACCATCTGCAGCTTGAACCCGAACCCGGGGTTGATCACCGCGTTCTCGAGGGACGCCGTAAAGAGCGCGAATCCCCAACCCTGGATAATGGCGAGGACGACCGTCACGTAGCGCGTCCACTGCGTCACGCGCTTTCTGCCTTCCTCGTCCTTCTGCAGCTTCTCGACGGTCGGGATCACCACGCCGGCGATCTGCATGAAAATGCTGGCCGAGATGTAGGGCATGATGCCGAGGGCGAAGATCGTCGCGTGCGACAGTCCGCCGCCGACGAAAAGGTCGTAAAGACCCAACAACCCGCCCTTTCCCTGATTGTTGAAGAAGTCGGTCATCGCGACGACATCGATGCCCGGCGCGGTGATGTGCGCCCCGATTCTGTAGATCACGAGACAGATGAACGTGAAGACGATCTTGTCTCGCAACTCCGGCGTGTTGTAGATGTTGCTTACTGCGGCCGCTGGGGCTGATTGGGCCATTAGTTCTCTATCCGGCCTCCGGCCGATTCGATTTTCTGCTTGGCACCTGCGCTCATCTTGACGCCGCGCACGATGACGCCCTTTGCGGCGTCGCCATTCGCGAGAAGCTTGGCTGGACCCTTTCCCTTGCGGATCAATCCCGCCTCGGCCAGCGTCTCTTCCGTCACTTCAGCGCCCTTCGGCAGCTTGCCAAGGTCGTCGAAACTGACGACCTGATTCACTATCCGAAAGATATTCGTGAAACCGCGCTTGGGGATGCGGCGAGTAAGCGGCATCTGGCCGCCTTCGAACTGGGGCTTGCCGCCGCCGGGGCCGTGGTGGCCTGAGCGCGCCTTGATACCCTTGTGTCCCTTGCCCGACGTCTTGCCGGTGCCGGAGCCCGGACCGCGTCCGAGTCTCTTGCGATTCCGGTGCGACCCGGGAGCGGGAGCGAGATTGTGCAAGCCGATGCGCGGCGTCGCCTTGGCGGCGCCATCGCTGGCCGCTGCGCCTTCGCGGGACGCAGGGCGAACCCGGCGTGTTGTCTTGGTTGCCACTCGTTAATCCTCTACCGGCGTCACTTCGACGAGGTGACGCACGTGCTTGATTTGTCCGCGCAATGCGGGTGAGTCCTGCCTTGTCACTTCAGCCTGGTGATGCCGGAGCCCGAGGGCTTCCAGCGTCAGCCGCATCCGCCACGAGTGGCCGATGCCGCTTCTCACCTGCTTGATCCGAACCTTTCCCTTCGTGATGGTCTCCTTGGGGGTCACCTTCGGCCCCTTCGTCCTCCACCACACGTGTGTTCTAGGCATGAGCGACAGCCTCCTTCGACTTGGCGCGTGAGCGGTAGCCGAGACTCGAGATCTCGATGCCGCGCTCGCGTGCGATCTGCTCAACTGTAGTCAGCTGCTGCAGGCCGTCCAACGCCGCCAGTACCATGTTGTGCGGATTGGTCGAGCCGAGGCTCTTGGTGAGAATGTCGGAGATGCCGGCGCACTCCATGATCGCGCGCACCGCTCCGCCAGCAATCACACCGGCGCCAGGCGCTGCCGGCTTCATTAGAACCTTGCCAGCCCCATGAGTGCCGACGACTTCGTGCGGGATCGTTCCGCCGGTCATCGGGATCGAGACCATGTTGCGGCGCGCTCCATCGACAGCCTTGCGTACGGCCTCCGACACTTCGTTCGCCTTCCCGGTCGCGAACCCGACGCGGCCCTGTCCATCACCCACCGCGACGAGCGCGTTGAATGAGAAGCGACGTCCGCCCTTCACGACCTTGGCCACGCGGTTGATGGCAATGACGTTTTCGACGAGCTCGCTGCCACCATCGCCGCGTCCACCGTCGCGATCGCGCCCCTTGCCGTCACGGCCTCTGCCGCCGCGCTGGCCACCTTCGCCCCGCGCGCCGCCACCGCCGCCCTGTCCGCCACCACCACCACTGCCGCCGGATCCACGTCCGCGGCCGGCGCCACCACCACCGCCTCCGGGCCCGCCGCGTCCACCGCCACCGCCGCGACCGCGACCAGCACCGCCACCGCTACGGGCGCTACCGCCGGTTCGCGGGCGTTCCTGTGCCGCAGGACGTTCAGGTGCCGGCGCATCGGACGCTGATGCCGGCGTAGCTCCTTCGGGACTCTCGTTGTCTGCCATTTATTAAAACTCCAACCCGCCCTCGCGGGCTCCGTCGGCCACACCCTTCACGCGGCCGTGATATTTGTATCCAGCTCGGTCGAATACGACACGCTTGACGCCGGCATCCTTGGCCTTTGCGGCAATGCGCTTTCCAACTTCTACTGATCTCTCGGTCGGCTTCCCCTCGAGACCCGAATCGGTCACGGTCATGATCGTGCGCTGAGTCGTGTCATCCACCAGCTGCGCGTAGATGTGCTTGAGCGAACGATATACGACCAGGCGTGGACGGTCCGCGCTTCCGACTACTTTCTTGCGAAGTCGGAAATGACGGCGCGTACGAAGCTGATCGCGCGACTTTGGTCTGGCCATCTTCGGCATTACTTGGCTCCCGCCTTGCCCGCCTTTCCAGCTTTGCGACGGACCTGTTCTCCAACGTACTTGATTCCCTTGCCCTTGTAAGGCTCGGGTGGCCTGAGGCTGCGCAGCTCCGCCGCGACCTGGCCAACGATTTCCTTGTTCGCACCTTCGATCACGATCTGGGTCGGCTGCGGCGCGCTCAACTTGATTCCCTTCGGCGCTTCGTACTTGACCGGATGCGAGAAGCCGAGAGCCAGCTGCAAGCCATACGGCCGCGGCTCCGCTTTGTAGCCAACACCGATCA
>DATHHC010000080.1:0-16823 GCA_035317285.1 Gemmatimonadaceae bacterium
CTTCCAGTGTGAAAGGCGCATGACCCGCATCTTTGACGAAGACATGAAGGTCTCATTCGGCACCCGCGCGATTCACGCGGGCCAGCGCCCCGATCTCCTCTCCGGCGCTATCATGACGCCGATCTACACGACGTCCACCTACGTTCAGGAAGGACTCGGCCAGAACAAGGGATATGAGTATGCTCGCGGCAAGAACCCTACTCGTGAAGCGCTGGAGCGGAACGTTGCAGCGCTCGAGGGGGGAACCCACGGCTTTGCATTCAGCAGCGGGATGGGCGCGACCGATTCCATCATGAAGCTGTTCAAGTCGGGCGACCATATCGTTGCCGGCGAGAGCAGCTACGGCGGCACGTTCAGGCTGTTCGACAAGATTCTCAGGAAATTCGGGTTGTGCTTCACCTATGTTGACAGCCGCGATCCGCAGAAAGTGGAGGACGCATGCAACGAGCACACGGCCGCGATCATGATGGAGACGCCGACCAATCCGATGATGCGACTAACTGATTTGACAGCCGTTGGTGAAATCGCCAAGCGGAAGAACGCGCTCTTCATCGTCGACAACACCTTCGCCTCGCCCTACTTCCAGCGGCCGTTCGACCACGGCGCTGACATCGTCTATCACTCGACCACCAAGTACCTGAACGGGCACAGCGACATGGTCGGGGGAATCGCCGTCGTGCGGGACGATGATCTGGCGGAGCGGATGCAGTTCATTCTGAATACGGCGGGTGCTGTGCCAGGGCCGTTCGACGCATGGCTAGTGCTTCGTGGAACCAAGACGCTGCACCTGCGAATGCCGCGTCACGACGAGAACGGCCGCAAGATCGCCGCGTGGCTCGCGGAGAAGCTGGGAAACGAAAACGTGATTTACCCAGGCCTGCCGTCCCATCCCCAGCACGAATTGGCCAAGCGTCAGATGAAGGGCTTTGGTGGAATGATCTCGGTTCTCACCGGGAGCAAGGAGAAGGCAGCCAAGGTCCTCAGCAAGGTTCGCGTCTTCTCACTCGCCGAGTCACTCGGCGGCGTCGAGAGTCTGATCAGCCACCCTGCTTCGATGACTCACGCTTCAGTCCCAGCCGAACGGCGAGCGGCGTTGGGATTGAGGGACGATCTGCTTCGACTCTCATGTGGAGTCGAAGACATTGGAGACCTCATCGCCGACCTCGAGCAAGCGTTCGCATGAAGGTACTGATCGTCGGCGGTGGCGGGAGGGAGCACGCTCTCGCCTGGAAGTTGCGCCGTGATGATCCCAGCCTCGAGCTGATTGCCGCTCCTGGAAATCCGGGAATCGCCAAGTTCGCGCGATGTTTCTCCGGCATTGAAAAGCTCAAGGACTTCGCCCATCTCGCCGAGGAGGAGAAGGTCGACCTGACGATCGTCGGGCCGGAGACTCCGCTGGAGGCGGGGATCGTGAATCTCTTTCAGGGGCGCGGCCTCCCGATCTTTGGCCCCACACGAGAAGCGGCGCGGATCGAGACGTCGAAGAGATTCGCGAAAGAGCTGATGGTGCGCACCGGAATCCCGACCGCGCGGGCGGTGCAACACAGCGACGCAAAGGAGGCAAAGGCGGCGCTCGCGGATTTCAGCACGCCGGTCGTGATCAAGGCTTCGGGGCTCGCCGGCGGAAAGGGCGTGATCGTCGCGCAGAGCGCCGTCGAGGCGGAGCGCGCGATCGACGCGATGTTGAGCGACCGCGTGTTCGGAGCGGCGGGACGCGAGATCCTCATCGAAGAGTTCATGGAAGGCGAAGAGGTCTCGCTGTTCGCGATTACGGATGGTCACCAGGCTCTGCCGCTCCTGGCAGCGCAGGATCACAAGCGACTGCTCGAGGGGGATTTCGGGCCCAACACAGGTGGGATGGGTGCCTATGCTCCGACCTCTCTCGCAAAACCGGAGCTCGTTGCGCACGCGATGTCCGAGATCGTTCGCCCCACACTCGCCGCGATGCGAGACGCCGGCTCGCCGTTCATGGGTCTTCTATACACCGGGCTGATGGTCACGACTGAGGGACCCAAGGTCGTGGAATTCAACTGCCGGTTCGGAGACCCGGAGACGCAGGCTCTCATGCCACTAATGGATTCGTCCCTGCTCGAACTAATTGCGGCGGTCGCCGGCGGAGGCTCTCTCAGCCGCGCGAAGGCCCCTGATTGGAAGCCTCTCTCGTCTGTTACGACTGTGGTTGCCGCAGCGGGCTATCCGAACGCGCCGCGCACCGGCGACACGATACACCTTCCACCGCCGGAGGAGGGTGTCGAGGTTTTCCACGCTGGAACCGCGCTGAATCCGTGGACGAACGAGCTCGTCACCGCCGGCGGCCGCGTCCTCTCCGTGACCGCGGTCGCGCCGAGTCTCATCGAAGCCGCCGAGATGTCACGATCCTACGCAGAGCAGGTGGCGTTCAAGGGAAAGCAGCTGAGGCGCGATATCGGGTGGCGGGAGGTGACGCGCGGTGCCCGAACTACCTGAGACCGAGACGATCGCGCGGGATCTCGACGGCGCGATCCGAGGACGTACGATAAAGAAAGTTTCCGTCCGCAAAGCCGACGTGCTGCGCGAGGTGAGCGCGCGCTCGATTGCCCGGCGGCTTCGCGACGCCACGATCCTTCGCAGCTGGCGCCGGGCCAAGCTCGTGGTGATCGATCTCGATACGGACGACCGAATCGTGGTACAGCCACGCTTCACGGGCGCGCTCCTGATCGACGACGGCACTTTCACGGGCTCCGAGCTCGACTATTCGACGCTGAGGCTCGACCTCGATGACGGCAGAGCTCTGCACTACGCCGACGTCCGGAGACTCGGCACAGTTGCGCTGATGGATGCCGATCGTTTCGAAGAGTACTCGGGAAAGCTCGGCATCGAGCCACTTGACCGTGCATTTACGGCCGACCATCTATCCGCAGTTCTGCGGGCGACGAGCCAGCCCGTCAAGAAAGTCTTAATGGAGCAGAGAAAAATCGCAGGCATCGGCAACATCTACGCGAACGAGGCGCTCTGGAGAGCGCGCATCGACCCATCACGTCCGGGTGCGGCAATCACGCCGGAGCAGGCGAAGCTGCTTCGTGATTCGATCGTCGCCGTTCTGGGTGAAGCGATCCAGGCACGCGGCACGAGCTTTCGCGACTACCGCGATGCGCGAGGAAAACGGGGCACGTTCGTAGACAAGCTCGAGGCGTACGGACGGGGCGGACTCCCTTGCCGACGATGCGGATCGAAGCTGGTCGCCACGCACGCGATCGATGGCCGCGCCACGACGATGTGCGTCAAATGCCAGAATTGAAATGAGTCGCGCCGCCGCGAGGCTCGAGAGGCCACACACGAGCGATGCACAACTCGCGATAATGCGGAACAACGTGCGCGACACGGCGGCGGACAGGCCCGGCGTCTATCGGATGCTCTCGAGCGAAGGCGAAGTCGTGTACGTCGGAAAGTCGAAGCGCGTCCGCTCGCGCCTCATGAGCTACTTCCGCTGCGAGTTCCCGGAAGACAAAGGCGCGCGCATTCTTCGCTCGGCCGAGACCATCGAATGGGATTACACGCCGAGCGAATTCGCGGCGCTTCTGCAGGAGCTGCGGCTGATCAAGCGCTTCCGGCCGCGCTACAACGTCGCAATGATGCGCGACGCGAGGCATTACTCGTTCATCAAGCTGACGAAAGGGACGGCACCGAAACTCCTCGTCGTGCGCGGAGCATCCGGCGAGGAAGCCGGCATTTACTACGGTCCATTCGTCGGCGCGCAGCGAGTTGGTGAAGCGGTTCGGGAGCTGAACGACGCGCTGATGCTCCGCGATTGCCGAGCTGATCTCAAGATGTTCTATAGCGACCAGGTCGAGCTGTTTCAGCTCTCGCCCCGCACGCCCGGCTGCATCCGCCACGAGATATCCAAGTGCCTCGGTCCCTGCGTCGGCGGATGCTCGGCGGCGCAATACGATCAGCGCGTCGGGCTCGCCCGTGCGTTTCTCGAGGGATCAGACGATGGCCCCATCGACACGCTCCGCGGGGAGATGGAGCGGCTGAGCGCGGCACTGGAGTTCGAGCGGGCCGGGGTCTATCGTGACAAGCTCGAGCGACTGGAGGCGCTGCGCGCGCAGTTCGGGCGCCTGCGCTTCGCGGTCGAGAATCTCTCCTTCGTGTACACGGTGCCGGGACACGAAGGAGAGGACAAGGTCTATCTCATTCGGCGCGGAGTCGTGCGCGCCGAGGTGACGAAGCCGAAGTCCTCGAAAGATCGCCGCACGATGAAGCAGTTGGTCGAGGACATCTTCTCGCCGGATGACAAGCCGCCGGCGCAGGTGCCGACCCACGAGATCGACGAGCTGTTGTTGCTATCGTCGTGGTTCCGGAGATTCCCGAAGGAGATGAAACGGACGAGGCAAGTGAGCTAATGGCTCTCGCCGGACTGATCGCACCGATCTGGTTCACGCTCCTGGTGATCGTCCAGGGGTTCCAGGACGGCTATAGCCACGTCGCAATGCCGATCAGCGCTCTCACGGCATGGCCGGCCGGCTGGGTTCAAAGGTTCAATTTCTGTGTTACCGGCATCCTAATGGTTGTCTTCGCCGTCGGACTCCACCGCCGGGTGGCACCCTCGCGATTCGGCGCCGTTGGTTTCGCTTTGCTTGCCCTTGGCGGAATCGGAATCGTGTTCGCCGGCATCTTTCCGTGGGTGCTCGTGAATGGCGTTCCCAGTGAGACGCCCGCGCACGTCGCTGCGGCGATAACGTCCTTTGGCTCGACGTCTCTGGGATTAATGGTGTTCTCGCGGCGTCTTGCAACAGACGATCGCTGGAGTGACCTGGCTCTTTATACCCTTTTTACCGGCGCGACGATGGCGGTGCTGTTCGTAGCGCTCGGCAGGTTCGCCATCGACGACGGCACTCCCCTGCACCCATGGGCCGGGCTGTTGCAGCGAGTCATTTGCGCGATCTGGTTCACATGTGTCCTGGTGCTGGCCAGCCGGTTTCGCCGTTTGGAGCAGGGTGACAGGGTGCGGGCGGATCCAGCTACACCAAGCGTTTGATCCGGGCTAGTTGCCCTTCCAGCGCGAAACCAGACTCTGCTCGACCCCGAGCTGATCGAGCATTCTGGCGACGACGAAATCGACGAGGTCGGACACCTCCTTCGGCCGGTGATAGAACCCGGGCGACGCGGGCATGACTACCGCCCCGGCGCGAGCGAGGCGGAGCATGTTGCCGAGGTGGATCGCGCTGAGCGGCGTCTCGCGCGGAACGAGGATGAGCTTCCGCCGCTCTTTCAGGGTGACATCAGCCGCCCGCTCAATCAGCGAGCGCGATGCACCCACAGCGATCGCCGATAGTGTCCCCATCGAGCACGGGCAGACGATCATCCCTGCCGTGACCGCGGAACCCGATGCCGGCGGCGCACCTCGATCCTCGTTGGAATAAGTCTTTACGCACGAATCCCAGTCATGCTTGCCGACAGTGTCGCGCAGCGCGTCGATCGAGGCGATTCCGGTTTCTGTCTCCAGCAGTCGCAATCCGTACTTCGACACGATCAGCGACACAGGCCGATGCGCCGCGACGAGCTGCTCCATCAGTCTCACCGCGTAGGGCGCCCCTGAGGCACCTGTGATCCCAACGACGATCGGCGGGGTGGTGGTCACCTCAGCAGCCGCTCCGTGAACACGAAGCCCAGAAAGACGATGCTGATGACGCCGTTCATCGTGAAGAATGCCGCGTCGAGCCGTGAAAAATCATTGGCCTTTACCAGCGAGTGCTCGTACAGAAGCAGCAGCCCCGCCACGAGAACTCCCACGTAGTAGAGAATCCCGGCGCCGGCCCCCAACCCCGCAACGGCAAGCGCCGAGACTGTGACCGCGTGCAGCAAGCGCGCAATGCCGAGCGCGTTCGCCTCACCAAAAGTCGAAGGGACCGAGTAGAGCCCGTTTTCCCGATCGAACGAGACGTCCTGCAGCGCGTATAGGATGTCGAAGCCACCGACCCAGGTCGCCACCGCAATCGCCAGCGCGACGAGCATCCACCACGGATCGCTCCACTGGCCGGTGATCGCGAGGTATCCGCCGACCGGCGCGATCGACAGGCCGACGCCGAGCACCAGGTGCGACCATCGCGTGAACCGTTTCGTGTAGCTGTAGAACAAGACCCACCCGAGCGCGAGGGGTGCGAGAATCAGGCAAAGGCTATTGAGCTGCCACGCCGCCACCAGAAAGATCGCCGAGGCAATGACGACGGCCGCGCTCGCCTCGCGCACGCTCATCGTCCCTGAGGGTATCTCTCTCGACCGCGTGCGGGGATTACGCGCGTCGATCTCGCGATCGACGATCCGGTTGAATCCCATCGCCGCAAAGCGCGCGGTCGTGAACGCGACCACTACCCATACAACATCGTTGAGTGTGATCGGCGCGATGTAACTCGCGAGCACGACTCCTACGAGCGCGAACGGCAGCGCGAACACGGTATGCGGCAGGCGAACGAGATTCGCGTGCCGCAGAAACAACCCCTGCCCGCTGAGCGTTTGCCCCTCGCGCGCCGCCGGCGATGTCTGTGGATCCTTAATGGGCATCAACTCCCCCTTTCCCCTTCCCTCTTCCCCCTTCCCCCTTCCCCCACTCCCAGCTTCGCCCACACAGCGTCGACCCGCTTCTTGGTCTCGCTATCCATCTCGATCACCTTCGGCCAATTGCGCGTGAATCCCTCCTCTGGCCACTTCCGCGTCGCGTCAACTCCCATCTTCGATCCGTAGGTGAACGCCCTGCTCGAATGATCGAGAACATCAATCGGCCCCATCGAGAATCTGACGTCGCGCTCCGGATCTATATGATTGAGCGCGACCCACCACGCCTCCTGCACGTTCCGAACGTTTACTTCCTTGTCGAGCACAACGATCACCTTCGCGAGCGACATCAGACCCTGTCCCCACATCGCGTTCATCACCTTGTACGCCTGCCCTGGATACTGCTTGTCGATGGAGACGAACACCAGGTTGTGAAAAATCCCCTCGGCCGGCATGTGGTAGTCGACTATCTCGGGAACGGTGAGCTTGAGCAGCGGCAGGAAGATTCGCTCAGTTGCGTGCCCGAGGTAGTAATCCTCCATTGGCGGCCGGCCGACGATCGTCGATGCATATACCGGCGAGCGCCGCATCGTCAGCGCCGTCACGTGCACCTGCGGATACAAATCTGCCTCGGAGTAGAAACCCGTGTGATCTCCGAACGGGCCCTCGACCACCAGTGGCTCCGACGGATCGATGTAACCCTCGATCACGAACTCGGCTTCTGCCGGAACCTCCAGATCACACGTGACTGCCTTCGCGAGACTGACCGGATGCTTCCGCAGGAATCCCGCGAACAGGAATTCGTCGATGGTAGGCGGCAGCGGCGCCGATGCCGAGTAGACGGACGCCGGATCGGCACCGATCGCGATCACGACGGGCATCCGTTCGCCTTTCTCCGCCATCTCGCGCCAGTGCGCCGCGCCAACCTTGTGTCGCTGCCAGTGCATGGCCAGCGTGCGCGGTCCAAGCACCTGCACGCGATACATGCCGACGTTGCGAATCCCGCGCTTTGGATCCTTCGAGATCACCATCGGCAGCGTGATGTACGGCCCACCGTCCTCGGGCCAGCACGTCATGATCGGCAGCTTTGACAGATCCACCTCGTCGCCCTTCAACACGATTTCCTGGCACGCCGGCTTGCCGCTCTTCACCCGCGGCGGAAACTTTCCCAACTCGAGCAGCCGCGGCAGCATGGAGAGCTTGCCCATGATGCCTTCCGGCACCTTGAGATCCAGCATCTCGGTGATGCGCGCACCGACCTCGTCGAGATCGTCGACTCCGAGTGCGAGGGACATCCGTCGCATCGAGCCGAAGAGGTTGATGACGACCGGATACTGAGATCGCTCGCCGTTATCCAGGATCACATTCTCGAAGTACAGAGCGCTTCCGCCGCGGGCTTGTTTCATGACGCGATCCGCGATCTCGCACAGCTCGAGACGCGCTCTTACCGGCTCACTGACGCGCACCATCTCACCGGCGCGGTCAATAGCGGACAGGAATTGCGAGATGTTGTCGAGACTCACTTGGCTCCGATGGAGCTGATGGGACGTTCTCCGACGTGAATCGCCGCGACTCCAAACGACAGGCTCGACCACGTCACTTTCCTGAATCCGGCGTTCTCCAACTTTTTCGCGAGCTCCTCTTCGACGGGAAAATTCGCAACTGATCGGGGAAGATAGTGGTACGCCGTGCGGTGTCCGCTCACCAGGCGACCGATCAGCGGCAGCACGTGGTGAAAGTATGTCTGATAGAGCGCTCGTACGACGCGAAGGCGAGGCGTCGAGAATTCGAGAATCACGAACCGGCCGCCGGGAGCAATCACGCGAAACACTTCCTCGAGTGCCGCCTCGAGACCGGCCACATTCCTGATCCCGAACGCGACGATCGCGCCGGCAAGCTGGCCCGACGGCAGCGGAAGCTGAACTGCATCCGCCGTCACCGGTGCGATTCGCCCGCCTTTTACCTTGTCCGCGCCGGCCCTCAACATCGGCTCCGCGAAATCAGCTCCGATGACCAGACCACGGAAGCCGGGAAGACTCGAGATCTCCGAAGCGACATCCATCGTTCCCGCACACAAGTCGAGATATCGCCCCGCCTGATCCCGCTCGACGCCGAGCGACGCGATTGCCCGGTGCCGCCAGCGCCGGTCGATGTTGAGGCTGAGGACGTGATTGAGCAGATCGTAGCGGGGCGCAATCTCGGAGAATATGCGCTGTACGTACGCGCGCTTCTCAGCGCCACCGGCAGCGGCGGCACTGGCAGTCGCCCTGTCCATGTCGGTGACCAGCATCGCCCGAAAGTTGCCCGGCAACCGTGCGCGGGGCAAGCTATCTTACTCGCGCCCCCTCACATGACGCCCAAGTCCTACACCGACGTATCCGACCAGCAGGTGGTCGTCTTCGCCCAGGAAGGGCGCGAGGACGCCTATCGTGAGCTGATCAAGCGCTATGAGCGACCTGTGTTTTCGCTCATTTACCGCATGGTGCGCGACAATGAGACGGCTGAGGACCTCGCGCAGGAGACCTTCATCAAGGTCCTCAACAACATCGATCGCTACCGCCCCGAGTTCAAATTCTCGAGCTGGCTGTTCAAGATCGCAAACAACATCACGATCGATCACCTCCGGCGCCGGCAGATCGATACCATCAGCATCGAGGGATCACCCGATGCTGTGACCGCCGAACGCGCGCGCGCGACGTCGGTGACGGTGACGAGCGGCGGCGAATCCCCGCTCGAGGAGCTCGAGTCGAAGGAGCTAGGCGCATCGATCGAAAAGGCGATTGCGCGCCTGCGACCGGAGTATCGCGCCTGCATAATCCTGCGCCACGTAGAGGACTACTCGTACGACGAGATCGCGGAAATCGTGAAGCTCCCGCTCGGTACGGTGAAGACGTACATCCACCGCGCGAGGCAGGAGCTGAGAGAGTACCTGGGGGATTTGAGATGACCCTGCGGATCCCCGATTTCAGCCCTGAAATGGCCCCAAAAATGACTGCCAAAAAGGCCTCAAAAAGACCCGAAAAAAACCTGAAAAAAGCTGAAACCTGACCCGTACCGAACCCGTAGGTCATCACGTGAGGAACCCATGATAGAGCACGATTTCCCCGAAGAGTTTGTTCCCATTGCGGCGGAGCTCCAGCGACTGCCGTACTTGACGCCATCCCGCGACTTTGCTGATCGCATAGTCGCGAGAATAGACCGTCTGCAGCCCGCCGAGGTTGTGGCCCCCTTGAGAGCCTCCAGGCATCTGGAGCTGCAACAGGGCGGTCAGCAGGCGGTCGTTCGGCGCCGCCCGATGACTGTCATGCGGGCAACGGGGAAGGTCGCGGCAGGTGTGGCCCTGGTCACCGTCGCCGCATTCATGTTCCTCGAAGTCGATATCCTCACCGCGATCCTGAGCGGCGCCACGACCAATTACGCATTCGCGATCGCGGCGGCTGGTTCTGAGATCGGCGCAATGGTTCTGGGACCCTCGACAATCGCTTACCTCCAGGCCGGCTCGGTCCAGGCCGTTGTCCTCTACATGACGCTCGCGGTCGGACTGTTCGGCGGATATGCCGCGATCCACACCGCGGCTCAAATCGCCCAACGCAAGGCAGCTTAAATGAAATCCATCCTGCTCGGAGTCTCACTGTTGGCTGCGGCCGTGGCCGCGCAGGATGCGCATGCTCAGCGGAGCGATGGCGTCAGATTCTCCGGGTTCAGGGGATACGCGCAGGTTACGACCGGTGACCTCACCATTCCCGCCGGCACCACGACATCGGGCTCAGTAATGGTTTTTCGCGGCGATCTCGACGTCTATGGAAACGTCGATGGCGCAGCCACCGCGATCCTGGGCGACGTGATCGTGCACGATGGCGGAAGAGTTCGTGGCGGAGCCGTCGCACTCGGCGGGCACGTCCGCAACGAAGGCGGATCGATCCTCGGCGTAGTCAAGGATGTGGGCGCGACGCACAACCGCTCGACCGTGAGCTTCGGCGGACGACCGCGGACGACGCTCGGCTCTCTCCTCTCGGCAGTTATCTGGCTCGTGGTACTGCTTCTCGTCGGAACGTTCGTCCTCTTTTTCATGCGGGACTACTTCAAGCGCGCGGTCGAAGTCATCACCAACGAGACCGGCCGTTCGCTCGTCACGGGAGTGATTGGAGGACTCGCATCTATTCCAGCTTTCGTCGTGCTCGTAGTGGCCATGGCGATCACGATCATCGGAATCGTCTTCATCCCGATCGGAGCCGCGGCCTTCATGATCGCGATTTCCGGAATCGCGATGCTTGGCTTTCTCGCCGTTGCACAGGTGACCGGAATCGCGATCGCGGGAAAGCGAGAGGCGGAGACGCCGGCCGGGCAGGAGCTGCAGTATCTCTACACCGGCATTCTTGCCTTCAGCGCCCTGTGGATTGTCGCCGCGGCCTTCACCTGGTTCCCGATTCTCGGCTCGGTACTTCGGATGCTGGCCTTCTCGGTGACGTTCGTTGCGGTCGCCACGGGGTTCGGCGCGGTGATTCTATCCTGGTGGCGCAGCAGGCCCAAGAAGAACGCTGTAGCTGTCTAGAGCAGTCCCTTAAGGCGTCCAGCAAGCTCGAATAGCGCCTGCGCGGCCGGAGTTTTCGGCTCGCTGACCACGATCGGCTCGCCGCGATCGGCCCCTTCGAGAACTCCTCCGAAAAACGGAATCTCGCCGAGCAGAGGGACGTTTAGCTCCTCGGCGAGTCGCTTCCCTCCTCCACTGCCGAAGATCCTGTGCTTCTCCTCACAGTTCGGGCAGATGAAGTAGCTCATGTTCTCGATGATGCCGAGAACCGGAACGGCGACCCGTTGGAACATCTTCGCACCGCGCAGCGCGTCACCCGATGCGACTTCCTGGGGCGTGGTCACGATGATCGCGCCGTGCACCATCGTCGCCTGCACGAGGGAGAGCTGCGCATCGCCGGTACCGGGCGGCATGTCGACGAGGAAGTAATCGAGCTCGCCCCACTGCACGTCGCGCAGGAACTGCGTGATGATCTTCATGATGATCGGGCCGCGCCAGATGGCCGGCTGGTCGCGCTCGATCATGAAGCCGAGGCTCATGATTTTGACGCCATGCGCCTGGAGCGGAATGATCTTCTCGTTTTCGACGGGCGGCGGTGCGTTGACGCCCATCATGCGCGGGATGTTCGGGCCGTAGATGTCGGCGTCCATCAGTCCGACGCGGGCGCCCTGCTTTGCGAGGGCGATAGCGAGATTCGATGCGACGGTCGATTTACCGACGCCTCCCTTTCCGCTCGAGATCGCGATGACCTTTCCGAGGTTCGGGTAGGCGATGGGCGTGGGCGCGGGCACGGCAGCGCGCTGTGACTGCGGCTCCTGGCCCATGACGGGGAGCGTACGGGATGCGCCCTTGGGCGCTGGCGGGGCAGCAGACGCGTTTGGCGCTGCGGCGGCTGGCGTTGCCCCCCCGGCCGCGGGCGGGCGCGTCGAAGGCTTGTTCGCCTGCGAGGCATCCTTCACATCCACGCGCACATCGGTGACACCCGGAATCTGCTGAAGCGTTTGCCTGACCTCGCGCACGACGGTGGCGTCGTCGTCCGGAGTGAGCAACAGACTGAGCCTCACCTTGCCATCGGTAGTGGTCGCGATATCGCGGATCATCTCGGCTTCGAGCACGTTGGTGCCGACGCGGTTGTTCCGGATGCGCGAAAGGGCATCCGTCACGCGTTCCTGGAGATTCGCGGTCACCCTGCTGGTTCTTCCGTGGCCAGGACGGCTTTGAGCTCCGAGACCCTGAGCTTGAGCTGGACCTCGATGCCCTGTATGAAGGTGGCGGGAGATACCTCGCAATCCGGGCAGCCGCCCCTGATCACGAGCACGGCGGTTCCCGTTGCAGGATCGAAGGTCAGCAGCTCGATGGCGCACTGCTCGATCCTCAGTATCGGCAGAATCTCCGCGAGCTCGTGTCGGATTTGGTGCTCGACGTCTTTCTGCGGGCGGGATCGATTGCGGCGGAGAACGCTCATGACCGCAAGTTAGACATGGGAAGGAGGAGTTGCTACGGTCTTGCGCTCACGCCACTCCCTCCTTGTCCTCCGCACGCAGGAATTCCCGCGCGGCGACGACGACCTTTCGCCGAACCGTCTCGAGATTTCCATCGATCAGAGCACCCGCTGCCCGGGCGTGGCCACCGCCACCGAACTGCTTGGCGAACTTGTTCACATCCACATCGCCCGTACTGCGGAAGGAGACCTTTACCTTGTCGTGCCCGAGATCCCGGAAAAAAACTGCGAGCCGCGTGCCGCCGATCGACCGCGGATGCTCGGCAATCCCCTCCAGATCCTCGGACCGCAACCCGTACTGCTCGGCCGCGCCTGCCGCGACTGAGATCCAGGAGATTCCGTACTCGGGATCGACTTCCAGCGTCGCCAGCGCATCTCGCAGAAGATGTAGGCGTCCAACCGGCATCGACGCATAGAGCCGTCCGTACATCTCCTCCGGCTCGACCCCTGACGCGATCAGCTGCCCGGCGATGCTGAGGCAGCGCGCCGACGTGTTGCTGAACCTGAATCCGCCGGTGTCGGTGAGCAACGCGACGTACAACGCCCGCGCGATGTCAGGCGTCACCTTGAGCCCCATGACCGTCGCAAAATCGTAAATCAGCTCTCCGGTCGCGCACGCCGCTGTGTCGGCAACCATCTTGGTGCTGGGAGGCTCGTCACTCGGCAGGTGATGATCGATCACCAGCTTTGGAATCGTGAGCTTACGAACCGCATCCGCGAGAATGCCGAGGCGCTTCACGTCGGAGATGTCGAGCACCACGAGCACGTCGACGTCCTTGAGGCCCTTCGCTCCCGTGTCGCTTGCGTCCCGAACGTCGGTGCCGAGGAGGAACTTGTACATCTCCGGCCACGGCGTGGGGTTGACGATTTTGGAGCGGATTCCCATCTGCCCAAGCAGCCGCGCCAGCGCCGTCTCGGAACCGCAGCCGTCGCCGTCCGCGTTGATATGGGTGGACAATGCAACAGAGCGTCCCGCGCGGAGCTCCTGCGCGAGACGCTCGATCGCCTCCCGTCGTTGCTGGGGGACGCTTAGAAGGTCAAGCACTGCCTTCCGCGCGGGCCAGCTTCGAATGCGATCTGCTGTAGAAGAAGTAGATCACGAGGCCGATGATCATCCAGACGATGAGTCGCTCCCACGTCGCCCGCGGCAGGCTCGACATCATGTAGCCGCAGATAAGAATTCCGAGAATCGGAACGAGTGGAACGAACGGCGTCCGGAACGGTCTCGCCAGATTCGGCGACTTGTAACGCAGCACGATGATTCCCGCGCAGACGATGACGAACGCCAGCAGGGTTCCGATAGAAACCAGCTCACCGAGCAGGCCGATCGGGAAGAGTCCAGCGACAACGCCGGCGACGATACCCGTGAGGATCGTCGTGACGTACGGTGTCTTGAACTTCGGATGAACCTTGCCGAACACCGGCGGGAGCAACCCGTCGCGCGCCATCGAGTAGAAGATGCGCGGCTGACCCATGAGCATCACCAGCACGACCGACGCGAGGCCTGCGATAGCGCCAATGTTGATGAACTTGCCGAGCCAGGAGAGCGCCGGTCCGGCTTTCTCGATCGCGACGAACACCGGGTGCGGAACGTCGAGCTCGGTGTAGTGCGCCAATCCGGTCATGACGAGCGACATCAGGATATAAAGAACCGTACATATCGCGAGCGATCCGAGAATTCCTATCGGCATGTCCTTCTGCGGATTTTTCGCCTCCTGCGCGGCTGTAGACACGGCATCGAATCCTATATAAGCGAAGAAGACGACCGCGGCACCGCGGACGATTCCGCTCCAGCCGTAATGTCCGTACTCCCCGGTATTGGGTGGAATGAACGGGTGCCAGTTGGCCTGGTTCACGTACATGAATCCGAATCCGATTACGAGAAGCACGATCGCGATCTTGAGAATGACGATAAAGTTGTTGAATCGCGCTGATTCCTTGATGCCGATGACGAGCAGCGTTGTCATGAGGGCGATCAGCACCATCGCGGGAAGATTGATTACCGCCCCGGTTTGTGAAAAACCGGCGGGGTGGAGGACCGCTTTCGTCACAGAGTCGATCGCGGCGCTCTCATGATACTGCAAGGGCGCATTCGTGAACGCAGCCGGCATGTGAATCCCGATCTGGTCCATGAACGCCGTGAAGTATCCGGACCAACCAACGGCGACAGTCGACGCGCCGAACAAGTATTCCAGGATCAGGTCCCACCCGATGATCCAGGCGACGAACTCGCCGAGCGTCGCATATCCGTAGGTGTACGCGCTGCCGGCGATCGGTATCATGCTGGCGAACTCGGCGTAGCACAGGCCGGCAAAAAGGCATCCGAATCCGGATACAATAAATGACAGCACAATCGCGGGCCCTGCGTACTGCGCCGCGGCGGTTCCTGTCAGAACGAAAATTCCGGCGCCGATGATCGCGCCGATACCCAGCGTCGTGAGGTTCAGCGCGCCGAGCGCGCGTCGGAGCGTGTGCTCCGTGGATTCGCCCGCCGCCTCAGCCTGCAGGACAGCGATGCTCTTTTTAGTCCATAAGCCCATTATGAAAACTCCGAAAGCGTGGGTAGTGTGCCGCCGGTACTCTGAAACATTTGACAATGCACGGGCGTCAGAAGTTGTGTAGACGCGTGAAGCAATGTCAAGGAAACTACAGGGAGTAGTTGGGCGCCTCGCGCGTTATCGTGACGTCGTGGGGATGCGATTCGCGGAGCCCCGCAGCCGTGATGCGGACAAACTCTGATTCCGTGCGGAGCTGTTCGATGTCGGCACAGCCGACGTAACCCATTCCGCTGCGGAGGCCTCCCACCATCTGGAAGAGCACGTCGCTCACGGGGCCTTTGTATGGAACACGCCCTTCGATCCCCTCGGGCACGAGCTTCTTGGCAGACATTTCGCCTTCCTGGAAATAGCGATCGGCGCTTCCATCCTGCATCGCGGAAAGACTTCCCATGCCGCGAATCATCTTGAAGCGGCGGCCCTCGAGGAGGAGCGATTCGCCGGGACTCTCCTCGGTGCCCGCGAGCATCGATCCCATCATCACGCTGGCGGCGCCTGCCGCCAAAGCTTTCACGATGTCGCCGGAGTATTTGATACCGCCGTCGGCGATAACGGGAATGTCGCCGGCGCCCTCGACCGCGTCGAAAATCGCCGTCAGCTGGGGTACGCCAACGCCCGTAACGATGCGCGTCGTGCAAATGGATCCGGGTCCAACGCCAACCTTGACCGCATCCACGCCGCGCTCGACCAGCGCTCGCGCGCCCTCGCGCGTGGCGATGTTGCCGGCGACGAGCTGCACGTCCGGGAACATCTCACGAACGACCGACGTCGCTTCGAGCACTCCCTCGGAGTGGCCGTGGGCGGTGTCTACGATCAGGACGTCTACACCGGCTTCCACGAGCGCTCTCGCCCTGTCGCGATAGTTCGCGGCGCCGATTGCCGCGGCGACACGAAGCCGGCCGTGCTGATCCTTGTTCGCGTTCGGGAAATCGCGGCGTTTGTGGATGTCCTTGACCGTGATGAGTCCGCGGAGGATTCCATTCTCGTCGACCACCGGAAGCTTCTCGATCCGGTGCTTCCCGAGAATCGCCTCGGCTTCGTCGAGCGTGGTGCCGACGGGAGCGGTCACGAGATTCTTCGACGTCATCGCCTCGCGTAGCGGACGGTCGAGGTTGCGCTCGAACTGGAGGTCGCGATTGGTAATGATCCCAACGAGCTTGTCGTCGCGATCGACGATGGGAACGCCCGAGATCTTGAAGCGACGCATCAGGGCGACCGCTTCGCGGAGGGTTCCATCGGGCGAGAGCGTGATCGGGTTCAGGATCATCCCGCTCTCCGATCGCTTCACCCGATCCACCTCGGCCGCCTGCCGGTCGATGGACATGTTCTTGTGGATGACGCCGATTCCCCCTGCCCGGGCCATCGCCATCGCCATGTCGGACTCGGTGACCGTGTCCATGGCGGCGGAGGCGAAGGGGACGTTGAGCGGGATGCCGCGCGTGAACATCGAGCTGGTATTCACGTCCTTGGGGTGGACGAGGGAATGACGCGGCGTCAGCAGCACGTCATCGAAGGTCAGAACGACATCGTTTCTGACCCGGTGTAGTCCTGGTTCGGCGGCCGGCGAGGTCTTGATGCGCGAAAGCCCGCTTCCGGCTTTTGCCGGAGAGGCGGGCTTACTCGATGGCCGAGTTGTGGTTGCCATAGCTAAATGTATGGCAATGTGCGGGTTGCGTCCAGAGGTCGGGCCCCACCTGGCCGGTCG
>DATHHC010000081.1:0-6347 GCA_035317285.1 Gemmatimonadaceae bacterium
ACTGACTTCGTACTGCGGACTGACTTCGTACTGCGGACTGACTTCGGACTGCGGACTGACTGCGGACTCCGGACTAACTGCGGATCCGCGGGCCGAGGGCGACGATTCTCCGCCCAGGCCCTTGAGCAGATCCTCGAGGGCGACGGTGCGATCCAGAAGGGCCATCCGAACCAGAAGCATCTCGATCAGGAGCTGCTGCTGAGAGCTCTTTTTGAAGGTCGGCTCCAGCGCGTTGATGGCGCTGAGCATTCGAAGCAGATCGCCGGCGGTGAAGAGTTCACGTCGCTCCCGCAGGGCCGCAGCTGCGCTCGAGGAGACCCCGTCTGCTTTGCCGTTCAGGACGATTGTAAGCTGCGCCCGCAGCATGTCGGCAAAGCCCGAGAGAAACACCCCGAAATCGACACCCGCGTCGGCCAGCTTGTTCACGGCGCCGAAGACCTCTCCTGCCCGATGGCCGGCGATGATGTCGACGATCGCGAGGAACTCGTCCTCCGGCACGAGGCCAAGGGCTTCACGGACCCGCTCGGCGGTCACGGCTCCCTCGCCGATCGATATCACCTGGTCGGTGAGGCTCAACGCGTCCCGCATGGAGCCGTCGGCAGCGCGCGCGATCATCGACAGCGCGTCGTCCGACACCTTGACCCCTTCACTGTCCAGCACGGTCGAGAGCCGCCGCGCGATGTCGGCGAGTCCGATGCGCTTGAGATCGAAGCGCTGGAGGCGGCTCAGAACCGGAGCGGCGGTTTGCGCGATTTTCTGGGGCTCCGTCGTCGCAAAGACGAAGATGACGCGCGGCGGCGGCTCCTCGAGAATCTTGAGGAGCGCGTTCCACGCCTCACGTGTCAGCATGTGCGCTTCATCGACGATATAGACCTTGTAGCGATCGTCTCCCGAGGGGGCGTACATGGCTCTCTCGCGCAGGTCGCGCGCGTCGTCCACGCCGCGATTCGAGGCGGCATCGATCTCCACGACGTCGAGGCTGGACGATCCGCTCCAGATCCGCTGGCAGGAGATGCACTCTCCACATGGCTCACCGTCGCCCTGCTTGTTCTCGCAGTTGAGCGCCATCGCCAGGACGCGAGCGAGCGTCGTCTTGCCTACTCCGCGGGGTCCGCAAAGGAGGTAGCCGTGCGCAACGCGTCCCCGGGCAATTGCCCCACGCAGCGTGTTGGACACGTGCGACTGGACGGCTACGTCAGCGAAACGCTTTGGGCGGTATTTGCGGGCGAGTGCGAGAGACATTGCGAGGCGGGAGTACCCCAGGTCTTACGGAGCAACGTTAGACACCGCATGCCGCTGCTACCTTCGGGGTCCTGACGGAGTTAACGGGCTGACGCCCTCCGGGACCTGGGGCACCCGTAATATAGCGCCGCAGCTAGAGACTCGGGAGCGGAACTGGCTTCTAGCAAACCTAGGATCTTTTGACTGAAGAATACCTGCCAGGGGCTGTCGGCGGGCCGGCTATTGGCTTCGAGCTTCAACCATCGCGAGTTCAAAGGAAGCATTGAACGGATCTCTTTGGGATCCTGCGGAGGACAGATCTCGAGAGGTTTCACCCGCGCGAATTCGATGCGGCACTGCACGTATCTCTGGTTCATCCTGCGGGATGTCAGATTTCAAAAAGCTCCAGGTGTGGCACCGGGCTCATGCTCTATCCCTGGCAGTCGATCGCGTCTGTACGAAAATTCGCGGCGCCAGGTATTCGTCGCTTAAAAATCAAATGCGCCGGGCAGCGATGTCGATTCCAGCCAACATCGCCGAGGGACGGAGCCGACCGCGAAGAGATCCGTTCCCCATTTGCGCTCGAAGCCGACAGCCGGCCCGCCCAGAGCCCCCGGCAGGTAGTCTTCAGTTGTAGTTGCAGTAAGAAAAAAGGCCCCGCCATTTCTGACGGGGCCTTTTTCATACTCACCGGCGGCGCTCTCGCCCGGTAGGTGAGTTACTTCTTAACCTTTACCGTAGGCGTCTTGATCTTCGTGGAATCCATCACGACCTTCGGCACCGCTACCGTCGTGGTCTGCGTACCGACGTCGACCGTCGGCGTGTGAATCGTGTCCGTCTGCGTTCCGACGACAGGCTTCTCAACCTGGTATTCGCCCTCTCCCGTCTTCTTGCAAGCCGAGATCGATACAACGGCCATGACGGCCGCCACTACTGCTAACTTGCGCACGAGTCGCCCTCCCCCACCAAAGAGTATGTTCGCCGGAAGACCCGGCAGCCTCGCCAATAAGCTCAATCCTCAAATGCCTCGCGCTGCTTCTTCCGCACGCGACGAAGCTCGTAGACCTGTGCTACCTCGCCGCCAATAATGAAGATAAAGGAGGCGTAATAGACCCAGACCACGGTCAGTACCAATGCAGCGACCGTGCCGCTATAGAAGGACCCGGGGTTAAAAGAGCGCACATAGGCCGAAAAAGCCCTTTTTGCCACCTCCAGCATGACGCTCGTGAACAACGCGGCGATGAGGGCTGTCTTCCACCGGATCTTGCGGTGCGGCAGGAACTTGTACAGTGAGAAGAACATCGTCGCGATGAACGAGAACGCGAGCAGCTGGCCGAGGTTGTACTCGACCTGACCCATTAGCTCCTTCCGGATGCCCAGGTCGGCCAGAACCACGAACCCGCGCGTCGTGGCAATTGCGAGGTAGGCGCTCAGAACCGTGTAGGCGACGAGCAGAAGGCTCGAAACGAGCGTCATCTCAATGTCGAAGATCTTGCCGGCGATGATGCCGCGGTCGGTGTCGATATCGAAGATTGCGGCGAGCACCGTGCGCAGGGACCCGAACAGGCGGGTCGAAAACCACACGAAGCCGATGGCGCTGTACACCCCCAGCGAGCCGCTCCGCTTGATGACTTCGTTGAGGATGCCGGCCGCCGGCCCCGAGTCGCCCGGCGGATGAGGGGGAAGAAACTTGTCGACGATCGTCAGCACTTCCGTTGACGTCGTATCGGTCGACTGGTTGAGCAGATACACCAGCGCCGTCGCAAGAAGCAGGAAAAACGGGACGGCGGCGAGCAGGATATTGAACGCAATTCCGCCCGCCAGAAAGAACACGTTGTCTTCGCCGCTGTTGTCCCAAACTCGCTTCGCATAGTCGCGAAGCAGCCAACCGAGCCGGGCCGGGAGCCCGCGCTCAGGCACTAGCTGTCTTTGTACGCCGCTTTGCTCTCGGCGATGCGCTGTTCCAGCTCGCCGCGCGCTTCACGCGCCGCGGCCCGCCCTGCGTGGAACGCGTTCGTCACACGTCGCTTCTTGTCGTCGACTGCGTCGAGGGTCGCCTCGATACGCTCGCCGACCGACGCGCGGACTTCGTCGAATTTGTCAGCTACCGTGCCGCTGACGTCCTCGACGAAACCCTGGGCCGCATCCTGCGCCCGCCGGGCCCGCCGCGCGATGATGCGGCGAGTTTCCTCTCCGCTCTGCGGAGCGAGCAGAATCGCCACTCCCGCGCCAAGGGCGAGCCCAATGAGAAAGGGACCGATTCCAACATCGCGTTTTTCGACAATGACGTATGGCCCGCCGTAGTACGGCTCGTCCTCATCGTAGAAATCATCCTCGTCCATTCCCTTCCTCCAGTTTCGTTAGCGCTTCTTGGGCTTGCCTTTGACAGAGCTAGCGGACGCTCTTGCCGGTGCCTTGGGACCCTTTGCGGCCGGACCGGATGAGTCAGAATCCCTGGCAGCGCGTGACGCGCCGTTAGAGGTGCTTTGCGCCGGCGGCGAATCGCTGTCCGTTCCGTTCAGTAGTGATGCAATCTCCGCGCGAACGTCGGCGGCCGTCATCCCCACCATGGTCGCGGTGCGCGCGTAATCTCCGTTGGTCGAGGCAAAAGCGCGAAGCACCAATTGGCGGCGTGCGTCTGCCAGAGTCGCGCCGGCCGGAACGGTTAAGGGCGCATTTACTTCCTGGCCACGGCGGAGGTGTCGCGGCATTATGTCGGCCGCTTTGATCTTGTCGCCGCGGGTCATGATGACGGCCCGCTCGACCGCATTCTTCAGCTCGCGAACGTTTCCCTGCCAGTTGTGGGAGAGAATCCATTCCCACGCCGCGTCGTCGAAGCCCGTCATCGGCTTCCCGTTCTGGTCGGCGAAGCGCACGAGAAACTCGTTGGCCAGCAGCTTGATGTCACCAATCCGCTCGCGGAGCGGCGGGAGGAACAGCTCGACGACGGCGAGACGATAATACAGATCCTCTCGGAGATCGCCATCCGCAAGGGCCTTCTGGAGATCGCGATTGGTAGCCGCCAGAATGCGAATGTCGACTTCGATTTCTTTCTTGCCGCCAAGTCGCCTGATTGTTCGCGACTCGATCGCGCGCAGGAGCTTCACCTGAATGTCGGGTGGCATCTCCGCGACTTCGTCGAGGAAGATCGTTCCAGCGTCGGCCATCTCGAACGCGCCAGGCTTCTCGTTGGTCGAACCCGTGAAGGCGCCCTTCTCGTGGCCGAACAACTCGTTCTCGAGGATATCCTTGGGAAGCGCCGCGCAGTTGAGGGCGAAGAACGGACCCTTCGATCTCTCGCTCTTGGCGTGGATCGCGCGGGCGACGAGCTCCTTGCCGGTACCTGACTCGCCGAAGATCAACACGCTCGCGGTCGAGGGCGCTACGGCTTCGATGATCTGGTAGACCGCCCGCATCTCTTCCGACTGCCCGGTCAGCTCGCCGAAGTGCGTTAGCCCCTCGAGCTTGGAAGACAGCTCGCGGTTCTTCTGCTGCACGTTGAACTTCTCGAGCGCTTTCGGAATGAGCGCTTTGAGGCGATTGAGCTTGTCGGCCGTCAGCGGCTTCTCGACGTAGTCGTACGCGCCTTCGCGCATCGCCTGCACCGCCGAATCAACCGTTGCCTGGCCCGTCACGATGATGCACTCCGTTGGGATGGCGCGGAGCTGGAGCTCCTTGAGGAGCGCCAGCCCATCCACCTTCGGCATCTTGAGATCGGCGAGCACCACGCCAAAAGCCTCGGCCCCAAGCTGATCGAGGGCCTTCTGGCCATCGACGGCGACCGCGACTTCGTATCCCTCATCGCGTAAAATGGCGCTCAACCCTTCTGTTATAGAACGGTCGTCGTCCGCGATGAGTACCTTGGCGCGCTTTATTTCAGGCTTTGGAATGGCTTTTTCCTTCTGGTAAGATGGTTAATATAACGCTCGGGCCGTGTTGCTCGACCCCTACGCCGACACGGCTCGCGAGACGTTCGATGTCGGACACAATGACGGCCGCGGCATCACCATAAATCATTAGCTCGATTCGACTTCCGGCGCCATGTCCGGCGGGCTTCTTCAGCGTTCCGGCCGCCTGTGCCGCCAGCACCGAATTGACCAGTGCGAGCAGTCCATCGGTCAACGCGCTCGCCTCCTCCACCTGAGCCGATGCACGGTTGGCGAACAGGGACAGATCTTCAGGTGAATCCTGCTTGCCGAGCCTGCTGCGCACGACCTCGACATTTACCGCCACACCGCTCAAAGCGTTTCGGAGCTCGTGCCCCGCCCGCCGGATTATCTCACGAACTGCCTCAGGCGGTTCCTTCGTCTGGCGCGCGTCAGTCACTCAGGTCCGCATCATCGGGCGCTGCTTCGACCACCGCCAGATCGGGGTGCGGCTGCGGCTTGTGCTGCTCGACCGGCTTGACGAATCGATCGACGACCTCGCGGGTGTTGACCACCGCCAGCTGCGTGAACAGAAAGCTGAATTTCTCGTCGTACGCCTTGGCGAGACGGCTCTTCACGTCGGTCGGCAGATCCCAGAACCTCTTCTTGAACGGTCCGATCGCTTTTTTCCGGGTCTTGTAGAAGAACTGTTCATCGGTGTCGCCTGCCTTGCGCTCATCCTTCGCGTTCTCGCGGAGCCACTCGTAGATCTCTTTGCGCAGCGCGTCCGAGATGTTGTCGAACAACATCGTCTGGAAGTTCGTCGCGAGGTGAATTTCGGCCGTCTCGGTGCGCGGAAAGTTATGAAAAGCTGTGTCGGGGAGCGTCGACGCTCCGTGTTGAACCGCTCCGGACAGTCCATACTTCTCGCGCGCGACCTTGGAAAGCCTTGCCAGGGTGTCAAAGTCGATCTTCACGTCCGCGATGCTTCCGTCAGCGAGAACCACACCGCCGTGGGTGGTGCCCGACTGTACGCTGATCTTGGAGAGTCCCTCGGTGCCCGGAGCTCGCCTGGCGAGCGTCTCGTTGAAGCCGTCCATGTAGGTCACGAGCTCTTCCACCGTCGAGTTCTCGGTACCGACTTCGCCGATCTCGCCGCCGATCGAGATATTCACGCCCTCCGGCTGCAGCTCTCTCACCGTCAGCGCCAGCTCCACTCCCTGCTCGTAATTCGTGCGCTGCTGCTCCTTGAGCGTAGGC
>DATHHC010000082.1:0-26140 GCA_035317285.1 Gemmatimonadaceae bacterium
GGGCGCCGTCTAAAACCCGTATCGAACCCCGATCTGCAACTGACGGGGATCTCCGAGCCCGTTCCGAATCGTCCCATCGAAGTTGAACAGCAGCGACGCCGACGAAGGATCGCGGAAGTTGTCGCGATTCAGAATGTTGAACACTTCCGCCATCACCTCGAACTGTCCGCGTCGACCCGTGCGAAATGGCTTCGAGACTCGGAGGTCCCAGCTCGCGAAAGCATTGTCGCGGCGAATCGTGTTCCGTAGCAGGATCGTCCCGTTAGCACAGATTCTGTCGCCCGGAGCTGTTGCCCGCTCCCCGCTCGGCGCGTTGTTGATGCACTTCTCGGATGCCGGTTGGGCCGAGTACCAGGAGAAGCGCGTGTTGGCGTAAACGTCGAACGGGAAATGGTACAGCGCCCAGAGGTTCAGGCGATGACGCTGGTCCCGGTCGCTGTAGTTGTACTCGCGATCGAGCCTGGCAGCGTTGGCGTAGCGGAAGCTGAATGGATCGCGCTCGTTGTCGTCGTCCGCCTTGTCGACCGCGAGCGTGTAGTTGGCCTGGTACTGGAAATCCGGATCGGCGAATCTGCCGAGGCTGAACGTGACGCCCTGGTAACGTGATTTTGCCGAGCTTTCGACGGTGGTGAGGACGCCGACTCCATTGGTCGTGCCATCGAGTCCGCTCGTCCACGGCGAGCCGAATACGGCGTCGTTCCGGTTGATGAAGCGCGTCAGATGGTCGGTCGCCGCGTACGTGTACGCCACCGACGCGGCCATGTGGTTGAAGACCTCCTTGTCGTAGCCGATCGACGCGCTGAACGTGCGCGGATTCTGGAAATCCTTGTCCATCACGAAGATGTCCGGGCGGAACGGCGCACCAGTTGGTGCGGGCAGCAACGAGTTGTAGGCTGGCGGCGGGCCGAGGAAGGGCGACGCGTTGCTGTTGCGGAATATCGTCTGTCCAATCGATCCGTTGGTGCTCCTCACGCTGGCGAGGTTGAGTCCGGGAATGCGCGCGTAGTAGAGTCCCGCCGCCGCGCGCACGACATCCGTCCCGTCACCGTTCCTGTCCCACGCGATGCCAAGACGAGGCTGGAACATCTTGAAATCGGAAGGGATTTTGCCGTCCGATGGAAAAGCAAAGGTGCCGGCTGAGTTCGTGACAGTCTGTCCGATGAACCCGTTGAAGAACACGGTCTCTGGCGGGGTGATGGGATCTGGCTGCTTCTGACCTTCCCACCTGAGTCCGTAATTGACGGTGAGGTTGGGCGTGGCCTTCCAGTTGTCCTGAACGAATACGGCGAGATCGTGCTGCGGGATCTTCTGCGTCCCTGCTTCCTCCACGCTGAGGCCGCCGACCCCCGCCTGCTGCAGATAGAGCTGCACCGGACCCGAGATCGTCAGCGTAGGCGGGCAGGTACCAGTGAGTGAGGTGGACACCTGCACTCCGGCTGCGTTGCTGCATTCCACGTAGTTATTCCCGAACTGGACGTAGTTCTCAAAGCTGGTCACCGAATTGAAGATGAACCGCCCGTTCGCGAATCCGATGAATGTCTGGTTTTCCTCCGTCCTGTTCCACTCGGCGCCGGCCTTGAAGATGTGGGTGCCCTTCACCCACGAGACGTTGTTGAGCACCTGCACGCGCGTGTCGTAGGACTTAACCGGAATGAAGAATGGCATTCCGAAACGAAATCCCGAAGCGAAGTCCATTCCCGTATCGGAGAACGGGCGGTTCTGTCCGGGGATCTGCGGTCCATCATAGGGACGGGGCCTGTCCTCGCGGGAGAGCTGGAACCGGAACTCATTGTCGACGTTGTTGGTGAGGTGCGACACCAGGCTGCCGTTGACGGCGTTCGACCAATCTTTCTCGGTCGCGTTTGAGCTCAGTCCCCAGGTGTCTACGTCGAACGTGCCATTCTCCTGCCGCGAGTTCGTGTAGTTGTACTTGAGCGATGCGTTGTGCTTCTCGTTCGGGCGCCAATCGAGCTTCACCATCGCAACCTGAGCATCGTTGGTGCGACTAATGGGCCCGAAATCCTGAGCCAGGACGCCGCCGAACGCCGTGCCGAGGTAGGTGTTGAGAGAATCCAGCGCGGCGCTCGCGGGGCGGTTCTTCTGTTTCACTTCCGAGTAGACCTGCTGATCGTAGGCGACGAAGTAAAAGAACTTGTCTTTGACGAGAGGGCCGCCGAGCGTCATCCCGAACTGGTGCTGCCGGAAATCGGGCTGGAGCGTGAGATTCGCGTGCGACGCGTCAGAGGACAACGACCCGTCCTTCCCGAAGTAGTGCAGCGTGCCGTGCATGTCGTTGGTGCCGCTCTTCGTGATGACGTTCACGAATCCGCCGCTCGATCTTCCGAATTCGGCGTTCGCGCCTTGAGCGACAACGACCATCTCCTGGACAGCGTCCAGATTGAACGTAAACGGCGGACGCTGGCCTCCGCGCTGTTCGCCGAAGAATGGATTGTTGAAGTCGGCGCCGTCGACCGAGACGTTGTTGTGGATGCCGCGCTGTCCGCCGACGCTGAGAACATCGCCGTCGGGCCCCTGCGTGATCGCGACGTTCGGCGTAAGGAGCGTGAGGTTGAGATAGTTGCGACCGTTGTTGGGCAGCGCGCTGACGACTGCGGCGGGAAGGTGGGTCGCTTCCGCCGAGAGGGTAGCATCGACTGTCGGAACCGCAGCGACGACAGTGACGCCTGCGAGCTGCGTCGTCGTGCGTGCGAGCGTGAGGGGAAGATCAACCGTCTGGCCGAGGGTTACGGCAATGTTCGACTTGGTCGTCGGAGAGTAGCCGACGGCACGCGCCGACACGTTGTAATTGCCGAGCGGGAGAAGCGTAGTCACGAACACGCCCTGGTCGCTGGCTTTGACCGTGCGCGTGTAGTTCGTCTCGGTGTTGCGGACAGTGACGAAGGCAGGAATTGGGTTCCCGCTCGAATCAGCGGCAATGCCGCGTATGACGCCAGTCGTCGCCTGGGCCTGCGCGTGAAGGAGAGTTGGAGCGAAGGAGAGGGCCGCGAGAAGGACAGGGAATCGCAGCGATCGTGAGAGAGCGCGCCACTTCATAGAGGAATCCCCAGAATGAGTAAGGCAGCTGATCACGGAGAGACGGGCATCGGTCTCTTGGAGTGTCACCCAACGTACAGAGGGAAGGGGGAAGCGGGAAGGGGCCCCTAAGAGCTCTTCCGCGTGCGCCTGGGGTTGACCCCGACCTGCCGCAAGTGATTCGCGATCAGTTGTGCCGCCTCGGTTGGCTCGCGGTCGGTTGTATCCACCGTTAATTCAGCCAACGGCATCTTTGGCCGGCTGAAAACGCCAGCTTTGTCGAGCTTCCGGAACAGCGTGACATCCCGGAGCTTGCCGAACTTCCCGCGCGATTCGGCGATGAGCCGGCCCTCGAGCCGGACGTCGTCGCAGCACAGCTCGATGAAGCGGATGGAGCCGCGGCGGGCGGCGACGCGTTTCTTGAGCGTGGGAATGAACTCGTCCGTCACCGTCGATTCCGGGGCGAACGTCATGATCACGCCCGACTGCTTCGCGGCGATGCAGGCGTCGATGGCGTCGAGCCACAGCTTCTCGCGGAGCGCGACGAAGGGGGGCGATCCGAATGAGAAGAGCGATGTCACCAGATCCACCACCGCGTGGTTGTGGAGGAGCCGGTAGCCGGTGTCGATCGCGAGCAGCTCACCGACGGTGAGCTTGCCGACGCCCGGGCGGCCGAAGAGGAAGATCACCTGAGTCGCCATAATCGACTTAAGTTAAGTCTGTTCTATCCACATGCGTACGAGGAGCATCTTGGCCCCGCAGACTAACCTGCAACCCGAACCGCGTTGGCCCGCCGCAATTGCTCTCTTCGGAGCGGCAATCCTGCCGCTGGCATTGCCTCGCTCGCTTACTCTAGCGCCAGCGTTGGCGCTGGTGTCGACGAATGTCGTTTTGTTGACCGGCGCAATCCTCGCTCACAAGCACAATCGAATCAAATTGACTGACATTTTCAGCTACGCCAACCTCGGCGTGCTGACGCTGTCGATGCTTTACAGTCTCGGAATGCTCGTGGTCGGACTGCTGCACCACGCCGAATCCGCGCCGCTGTTGTTGCGTTCGGCGACCGTCCTCTGGTTCGCCAACGTCATCGTGTTTGCCGCCTGGTACTGGCGACTCGATGCGGGCGGTCCGCACGCGCGTGACGGACGCAAAGCTCATATGGAAGGCGCGTTCCTTTTTCCGCAGATGTCCGTCGATGCGCCGGGAAGGAAGGGCGTGTCACTCGCGGAAGCCGAAAACTGGCGACCGGGCTTCATCGACTACCTCGCGGTCTCTTTCTATACGTGCACGGCCTTCTCTCCGACGGACACACTGGTCCTCACGCGATGGGCGAAGCTCATGATGATGCTTCAGGCCGCGATGGCATTTGGAACCGTGATACTCCTCACTGCTCGCGCCGTCAACCTGCTTTAGCAGCGCCCAGCATTGCGTCAGGATAGCAAGTCCGGGGGACTGAAGAGCGTTCGCCCCACCGCGCGCGCTACAGGCGAAGCCGCGCGCATTAGTTCGGCGAACATCTCGAGCGTGAGCGACTGATCGCCGTCTGATAGCGCGGCCTCCGGATCCGGATGGACCTCGACCATGATGCCGTCCGCTCCGGCGGCAATGCTCGCGAGCGTGAGAGGGATGACGAGCCGCGCGCGCCCTCCCGCGTGGCTCGGATCCACGATCACAGGAAGGTGCGTCTCCTCTTTGAGTACCGGGATCGCCGAAATGTCCAGCGTGTTGCGCGTCGAGCTCTCGAAAGTGCGAATGCCGCGCTCGCACAACACGACGTTGCTGTTTCCCGCGGCCATCACATGCTCGGCTGCGAGAAGCAGCTCGGTGATTGTCGCCGAGAGACCGCGCTTGAGAAGCACGGGCAAGCCGGACCGCCCCACTTCTTCCAGCAGGGAGAAATTCTGCATGTTGCGGGCGCCGATCTGAAGCATGTCGGCGGTGCGAGCGACGATCTCGACCTGCCTCGTATCCATGACCTCCGTCACAACCGGCATCGCACTCGTAGCGCGTGCTGTCTCGAGAAAGCCCAGCGCCTCGGCCCCCAGCCCGCTGAAAGAGTACGGTGATGTCCTCGGCTTGAACGCACCGCCTCGCAGCATCACGGCACCGAGGCATTTCACGCGATTCGCGACGTCGACGATCATCTCCGCGTTTTCAACCGAGCATGGTCCCGCGATCATCGTGATTGCGGCGCCGCCGATCGTCACGGTGTTGGTCACGCGCACGGGTCGCGTCATTCGTAGCCCAGGGGGATGCGCGGCCAGGCGATATGGGCGCGACAGATCCTTGGAAGGGAATCCACCATTTCCCGGAGGTCTTAAGGTCTTCGCGTGAATCGACTCGGATATTGCCATGACTGCCCCGACGTGAGAGTTGGAATTTCGGTCTTCCGTTTCGCGGGGCTCGGGAAAGAAAAAGCCCCCGCATTTGCGGAGGCCCGAGGTCTGTTTGCGAGGGTGAAGCTTGAACGTTACCGCACGCGCGACCGGGGCCCCCATCGGTTGTAACCGATAAAGACGTAGTAATAGGTCGCGCTAAACCAGGAGTTGGTCATAAAGGGCAAGCTAGATCAGGACGCCGGAAAAGTAAAGAAGGAGATGGATGTTGCTCGCTTGACCTCCAAGTGGGCGAGAAATACATTGCCAAACCAGCTGGCGCGCTTCGCGCCGGCGCGACACCACGCTTCGATCATGCATCAACTCCGCGTTCCTAATCTCTTTATTCGACTTATCACGGCTCTCGCAAAGGGAGGCGGCCCACCGGCGCACGTGTAAGTCTTTCGCGAACCGGATTGAATGGCGGCCCCTCTTGTACAGTGTGGGCCGCTTCTTTTTTTTGTTGGAAACTGCAACTTATGACCTCACCTAGAACTCTGTTCGAAAAAATCTGGGACGATCATCAGGTCCGCCCCGAGAGCGAGAGCACCCCGGCGGTGCTGTACGTCGATCTCCATCTCGTGCACGAGGTGACGTCGCCGCAGGCATTCGCCGAGCTGCGGAATCGTGGCGCGCGCGTTCGGCGGCCGGATCTCACGCTCGCGACGATGGATCATTCGACGCCGACCACTCCCCGCTCGGCCGGACGTCTCCAGGTGCTCGACACTCAGGCGTCGGCGCAGCTCGATCAGCTCGCGACCAACTGCGACGAGTTCGGGATCCGGCTCTTTGATCTCGACGACAGCCGGCAGGGAATCGTTCACGTCATCGGACCCGAGCAAGGCCTCACGCAACCGGGGATGACGATCGTTTGCGGCGACAGCCATACCAGCACGCACGGCGCGTTCGGTGCTCTGGCGTTTGGGATCGGCACGTCGGAAGTGGGCTACGTTCTCGCGACGCAGACGCTGCTACAGCGCAAACCTCGAAACATGGAGCTTCGCATTGATGGTAAGCTTCCCGTCGGGGTTACGGCAAAGGATGTCATTCTTGCGATCATCGCGAAGATTGGAATCGGCGGTGCTACGGGCAACGTGCTTGAGTACACAGGGTCGGCCATTCGCGCACTCGGGATGGAAGAGCGGATGACCATCTGCAACATGTCGATCGAGGCTGGCGCGCGTGCCGGCCTCATCGCGCCGGACGACACGACGGCCGAGTATGTCGCTGGCCGTCCCTTCGCGCCTGTTGGCGCGGACTGGGACGCGGCACTTTCACGGTGGGGCAAGCTCACGAGCGACGAGGGAGCGCGCTACGACCGCTCGGTGCATCTAGAAGCTAAGGATCTCGCGCCGATGATCACGTTCGGCACCAATCCATCGATGGCGATTCCAATCGATGGGCGCGTGCCGGATCCGGCCGCTGCGTCGAGCGGGGCCGAGCGGGCGGATCTCGACAAGGCGCTGCGCTACATGGCGCTGGAGCCGGGACAGTCGCTGATCGGCCACGCTGTCGATGTCGTGTTCGTGGGAAGCTGTACCAACTCGCGCATCTCGGATCTTCGCCAGGCGGCAGCGGTGATGCGCGGGCGCCACGTCGCGCCAGGCGTGAGGATGCTCGTCGTTCCCGGCTCGCGCACGGTAAAGACCGAAGCGGAGGCGGAAGGTCTCGATCGAGTGTTCAAGGAAGCGGGCGCCGAATGGCGGGAAGCGGGCTGCTCGATGTGCATCGCCATGAATGGCGATCAGCTACGACCAGGCGAAAGTGCGGTGAGCACGAGCAATCGCAATTTCGAGGGACGGCAGGGCAAGGGCGGGCGGACGTTTCTCGCCAGTCCGCTCACCGCTGCTGCGACGGCAGTGACCGGCGCCATCGCCGACATCCGGGCGCTCTCATGAGTGCGGAGAGCCTGGAGCCGATCACCACTCTCACGTCGACCTGCATCGTGCTGCCCGCGGAGAATGTCGACACCGACCAGATCATCCCGGCGCGCTTTCTCAAGACGATCGGCCGCCGCGGACTCGGCGAGCATCTCTTCGCGGACTGGCGCGTCGACGAGAAGGGGCTCAATCGTCCCGAGTTTCCGCTCAACTCGCCGGCTGCGCGCGATTCAGCCATCCTCGTCACGGGGCACAACTTCGGCTGCGGCTCATCACGCGAGCACGCACCCTGGGCGCTGCTCGATTACGGCTTTCGCGCTGTGATCAGTACCGGCTTCGCCGACATCTTCCGGAACAACGCGCTCAAAACCGGATTGTTGCCCGTCGCTCTGACACCCTCCGCGCACGCCGCGCTGCTGGATCAGCTCGCGGAATCGCCGCGCGCGCCAGTCACGATCGATCTGGAGTCGCAGACAGCGACACTCCCCGACGGCACGTCGCACGCCTTCGCGGTTGATCCATTCGCGCGCCACTGTCTTCTGAACGGCGTCGACGAGCTCGGGTTCCTTCTGGGACAGGACGCCGCGATCGCCGCTTACGAATCAACGCATGCGAGCCGCGTGTGCACACGCTGACAATCGCGGTGCTGCCGGGCGACGGAATCGGCCCGGAGGTCGTGGCCGAGGGCGTCCGCGTGTTGCGCACGGTGGGCGAGCGGTGGGAGCACGCGATCGAGCTGCGCGAGGGATCGATCGGAGGTTGCGCGCTTGATGCACGAGGAACTCCGTTACCGCCTGAAACAATCGAGCTTTGCAAATCGTCGGACGCCGTTCTGCTCGGCGCCGTCGGTGGTCCGCGCTGGGACAACCCCGACGCACGTCAGCGCCCCGAGCAAGGTCTGCTCGGGCTACGTCGCGAGCTGCAGGTCTACGCCAATCTGCGTCCGGTGACCGTGCATCCGTCACTCGCTGCCGCGTCGCCGTTGCGCCCCGAGCGGCTCGAGGGCGTCGATCTCGTGTTCGTGCGAGAGCTTACGGGCGGAATGTATTTCGGCGACAAGCGTCGCGAAAAAGTGCCGGGCGGCGAGCGCGCGGTGGACGAGTGTGTGTACACGACCGTTGAGATCGAGCGGGTGACGCGCGTAGCAGCGCAGCTCGCGCGCACGCGGAGGCGCAAGCTGACATCCGTGGACAAGGCGAACGTTTTAGAGACTTCGCGGCTCTGGAGATCGACAGTCACTCGCGTCTTGCGCGATGAGTTTCCCGATGTCGCGCTCGACCACCTGCTGGTTGACGCGTGTGCGATGCAGCTGCTGCGCGATCCGCGGAGCTTCGACGTGATCGTGACGGAGAACATGTTCGGCGACATCCTCACCGACGAGGCGTCGATGCTCGCCGGGTCCCTGGGTGTGCTGCCATCGGCCTCGTTGGGCGATGATACTGCGGGAAGCGGGAAGCGGGAAGCGTCGGTCGGAGCTGCAGGAAATGGAGAACGCCCACGCGTGCGGCGCGGACTCTACGAACCGATCCACGGCTCGGCTCCCGATATTGCCGGCCGAGGCATCGCAAATCCAATCGGCACGATTCTCAGCGTGGCGATGATGCTCAGACACTCTTTCGGCCTCGAGGAAGAGGCACGAGCCGTGGAGCAAGCCGTGGCCGAGACTATCGATCAAGGCTGTGTAACGGGCGACATCGCGCCGGCCGGAGCGCGCACCCACTCAACCGTCGAGGTGGGCGACGCGGTTCTTCGGCAACTGAACAGGCGAGAGGCGTCAGTAGTGTAGTTGTGAGTTTTTTAGTTCACGACGCCGGGACTTGCCTTTGTGGCGTATAGAGGGACTGCTTGTGGCCAGCACGCCACTAGTGCAGTCGAGGCGTAGTGAACTAAGAAACTGATATCTCTACTACTCGAGCCTCTCGCCTGTTCAGTTGCGGTTATCAGTCAGTATACGAAGATGACATTAGCCGCCACGGTGGTCTGTCTATCGGCCAGCGTCGCTCGCTTGGTGAGGATCGGCAGGTTCGACGTGTCGTAGCGCGCCTCTCCCCTAAGCAGCACGTGATCCGTGAACTTGTACGCCGGCGTGAACGTGAACTCCGACAGCGTCGCGCGTGTGCCCGTGCCGAGGCGCACACCATCCTCGTCGTGGAACGTCTCGCCGCGCAGCCCGACGGAGAACTTGCTCGTGAGCGCGTATGTCGCGTAGCCGGCGATCCCCTTCCACGTCGCATCAGATCCGGGATTCACCGCGCTCGTGCCGTCCTCTGTCCCGTAGTCGCCGTTCACGCCGAGCGTGAGGGCGCTGGTCGGTTTCAGGATGGCCACGACGTCGAACACGCTGCGCTTCGTGTGGTTGTCGTTCGCGAGCTCGGGTCCACCGATCCAGTTCAGGAACATGGTGAGCGGCGCGACCGGAGTCAGTGTGAGCTGCGCTCCGACGGACTTCGAACGGTTGTTGTCGCGCAGGAGGTCCCACCCATTCACGACCTCGACCATCCCGGCCACCTTGCTCGAGAAGGCGTAGCTCGCCTTGACGCCGGTGTGCGTGAATGGAATCGCGTAGCCGAACAGGATCGACCGGCTGTAGTTGTCATTGTAGCCGTCGTACCCTTCGATCAGCTCGTAGCCCATGTGCGTGACGTACTTCCCGACATCGAAGCGGAGGCCGGAGCCGAGGGGCACGATGTAGCTCGCGAACGCCTGTTGAAGGTCGAACTGCGCAGCGTTCTGGTCCTGCGTCTTCGTGATCTGCGGGATCGAGTTGCCCGCGGCGAAGTCCACGCGAAACCCGGCATCGTTTGGTTTGGATGCCGCGATCTGCACCACCAGCTCGGCGACGTCGAGGTTGAAGGAGTTGTCATTGAAGTCGAAGACGCGGAAGCTGGTCGCGCCCGCCGCCGGACGGTTCCCATTGTACTCGTAGGCGGTGGAGACGAAGGCGTTGACCGCGAGCTCGTTGAACCACTTGGGGAGTTCCGCAGCAGCCTTGGTGGTGGAGGCCATGCTGTCCGCGGTCGTCTTGGCGGAATCGGCACGCGCAGGAACGGCGGCGATCAGCTGGGCGCCTTGTGCCTTCGCTTCCTGGGCATCGGCCGTCGCCTCAATCGAAAGTGCGAACGCGATGCTGAGGCAGAACGTGCGCGCCGGGCCGGCTCTCGACGGGTGGACCGACACGCGAGCGGCTGCTGATGTTCGATGAAGCATCTCGACCTCCTTTGGGTAAGTGGCGCGGTACAAGCGGATCCCGCAAAAAAACAAAAGGCCCCCGCGTTCATCGATCGAAACGCGAGGGCAATGGAAATCGAGCTGTGGTGCTAGCTCATGGCGGCTCTACCCGGAACGTTCGATCACGTCCCACACATTCTGTGGGAGCGGTCGATTATTTCCCGGATTGAGAAGCGAGACGCGGCGAGCAGGCAGCATGATCTGGTTGCTAAACGAGCTGATGGTTGCGAACGACAACGAGATACCCGAACGTGGGAAAGGGTAGCCCTCCCCTATCCTCATGTCAAGAGAATATTGCTAAAACCGCACAAAACACAATACAAACTGCCATTAAAATGCGGTACAGAGCCAGAAACGACTCAAACTGGTGTCTGAATTGCACAGTTCTGTCATCATTCCGGCGTTCGCCCGTTTTAGGGACGGTTTGATCAGGCAGGCGCGAAACCGGAACTTGACAGATTCGTCCATACGGAGTTATGCTGCCCAACAGATCCAGTTTCACATCGACACCAACGACATCAATCAAATCGTGATCCGCAACAGCCAGCTCCTCCTCAGCCTTATTTCGTCCCTCCTCCTTATTGGGGTAGGGCTTATCGGCTTTGGGAAAAGAACTGGTCTAGCGAAGATGTAGCGCAGACTCACGCCTCTTCCCGCAACGGGAGAGGCGCTCGGTGACATTTCGAAAGGGCCTCTCCCGCACCACGGGAAGAGGCCCTTCGGCTTTTTATGTCTTTCATGTCTCCGACGCCAACAAAAAAACCGTAATGCGCTCCGACACGATCAAGAAGGGCTTCGAGCGCGCGCCGCACAGGAGTCTGCTGCGCGCCACCGGCCAGATCCGGAGCAAGGACGACTTCGACAAGCCGTTCATCGCGGTGTGCAATTCGTACGTGGACATCATCCCCGGCCACGTGCACTTACAGGAGTTCGGCAGAGTGGTGAAGGAAGCGATCCGCGAGGCCGGCGGAATTCCGTTCGAGTTCAACACCATCGGCGTCGACGACGGAATCGCGATGGGGCACGAGGGCATGCGTTACTCGCTGCCATCGCGCGAGATCATCGCGGACTCGGTGGAAACGATGGCGCAGGCGCATTGCTTCGACGCGATGGTGTGCATCCCGAACTGCGACAAGATCGTGCCGGGAATGCTGATGGGCGCGGCGCGCGCGAATATTCCGACGATCTTCATCTCCGGCGGGCCGATGGCCGCGGGAGTCGATCGCGGTGGGCAGAAGGTCGATCTGATTTCAGTATTCGAGGCGGTGGGCGCGCGCGCGGCCGGCACGATCGACGACACGCGTCTCGAGGAGCTGGAGATCGCCGGTTGTCCGACCTGCGGAAGCTGTAGCGGAATGTTCACCGCCAACTCCATGAACTGTCTCTGCGAAGCGCTCGGCATCGCGCTGCCTGGCAACGGGACGATCCTCGCCGTATCGCCGAAGCGTCATGAGCTCGCCCGAGCCGCCGCGCATCAGCTACTCGAGCTTCTGCGTCAGGGCATTCGTTTCCGGGACATTGTCACCGCCGACGCCATCGACAACGCTGTTGCACTCGACGTCGCGATGGGTGGCTCGACCAACACCTTACTCCACGTCATCGCGGTCGCACACGAAGCGGGTGTCGAGTATCCACTGGCGCGATTCAATGAAGTGGCCGAGCGCGTGCCGCACCTGGCGAAAGTGTCGCCGGCCTGGGATGGGAATCGGCAGTGGCACATTCAGGATGTCGACGCCGCCGGTGGCGTGCCCGCGCTGCTCAGGGAGCTGTCGCAAAAGCCGGGAACTCTTTTTCTCGACGCGCTCACGGTCACGGGCAAGACCGTCGCGGAGAATATCGAGGGCGTCAGGAATCTCGACGAGCAGTGCATTCGACCGATTGCGGATCCGCATTCCCCGCGCGGCTCGCTCTGCGTTCTCTTCGGAAACCTTGCGCCAGATGGAGCGGTGATCAAAATCGGCGCGGTCGAGCACCACGAGCTCACCTTCCGCGGGCCCGCGCGCGTGTTCGAGGACGAAGAGTCGGCGATTGCAGCAGTGCGCGTGAACGGGATCCGCTCCGGCGAAGTCGTGGTCGTGCGCGGCGAAGGTCCGCGCGGCGGGCCGGGAATGCGCGAGATGCTGTCGCTCACGAGCATGCTCAAGGGAATGCCGATTGGCGGCGAGGTGGCGCTGCTCACCGACGGAAGATTCTCGGGTGGCACGCGCGGGCTGTGCATCGGCCACGTCTCGCCCGAGTCCGCCGAGGGCGGTCCGATCGGCCTCATACGCGATGGCGACATGGTCTGTATCGATCTGCCCGAGCGCAAGCTCGATGTCGAGCTTTCCCCGTCGGAGCTGCGCGCGAGACGGAGAGAGTGGACTGCACCCGAGCCGCGCTACGCGCGTGGCTGGCTGTCGCGCTACGCGGCGATGGTGACGAATGCGGCACGCGGCGCCGTGCTCGAGGCCCCAGCGGCGCGCGATGCCGTCGAAGCTACGAACAACGGAGGAGTGCTCGCGATCGACGCAATCACGCATTCGACGCGCGAGCGGTACCGGCCTCTGGCGGGTGCAACATGACCGCCAAGGCTGTTCCCTCTTTCCCCTTCCCCCTTCCCGCTTCCCCGGTTTCCGAGGAACGCACCGGCGCACAAGTCATGTGCGAGGCACTCCTTCGCGAGAATGTCGAAGTGATGTTCGGGATTCCGGGCGGCGCGATCATGCCTTTCTATCACGCGATGTGGGAATACCGCGATCAGCTTCGTCACGTGCTGTGTCGCCACGAACAGGGCGCCGGTCACGCGGCGGAAGGTTACGCGCGCTCCACGGGAAAACCCGGCGTCTGCGTCGCCACCAGCGGACCCGGAGCGACGAACCTGGTGACTCCGATCGCCAATGCGTGGATGGACTCGACGCCCCTCGTCGCCATCACCGGTCAGGTCTCGAGCGTCGTGCTGGGCAAAGATGCGTTTCAGGAGACGGACATCACCGGCATTACGCTGCCGATCACGAAGCACAACTACCGCGTGACGCGCGCGGAGGATCTGCCCTGCGTGTTTCACGAGGCGTTCCACATCGCGCGCACAGGTCGGCCCGGGCCAGTTCTCATCGACGTCACCAAGGACGCGCAGCAGGCGCGCGTGGTGCCGGACTGGAACGTGACACTCAACGTCCCGGGTTTCAGCGCTCCACTCGGAGTCGACCCGCGCGCCATCCGCGAAGCGGCGCGGCTTCTCACGGGTGCGAGTAAGCCTCTGATCCTGGCGGGGCAGGGCGTGATCATTTCCGGCGCCGCCAACGAGCTGCGCGCGCTGGCCGAGCGCACGGGGATTCCCGTGGTGACGACGCTGCACGGCATCGGCGCTTTCCCCGAAGACCATCCGCTCAGCATCGGGATGCCGGGTATGCACGGATGGGTTCACGTGAACCGCGCGATTCAGGAGTGCGACGTGCTCCTCAGTATCGGCGCGCGCTTCGACGATCGCGTCACCGGCAAGGCATCCACGTTTGCTCCGCGCGCAAAGGTCATCCATATCGACATCGATGCATCGGAGATCGGAAAGAACGTCAAAGTCGCTCTGGCGATTGTGGGCGACGCGCGCACGGCCATCTCCGCGCTGCTCGACGAGATCAAGCCGCGCGATACCGCGATCTGGCTGCGCAACATCCGGGAGACGCAGGCGACGCACCAGCACCGCCAGCCGTATCTCCGCAGGCCGGATACGAAGGAGCTGATGCCGCACGACGTCTATGCTGCTCTGAATGCGGCATTGAATGGTCGCGGCGGATATCGCGTCATCACCGATGTCGGCCAGCACCAGATGTGGGCCGCGCAGCTCATCGAGTGGCGGCGACCGCGCACCCACATCACGAGCGGCGGCGCGGGGACGATGGGTTTCGCAGTGCCGGCCGCGATGGGAGCGGCGATCGCGCATCCCGACGAGACGATCTGGGCAATTGTCGGGGATGGCGGATTCCAGATGACTAATCAGGAGCTGGCGACGATCGGTCAGGAAGGAATCAAAAACGTGAAGGTCGCGATCGTGAACAACGGCTACCTGGGAATGGTCAGGCAGTGGCAGCAGTTGTTCGAGGGGCGGCGCTACAGCGGTACTCCTCTCACCGGACCGAGCTTCGCGGGACTGGCCGAGGCGTATGGCCTTCGCGGGTTCACGGTCGACCGCATCGAAGATGCCGAAGAGGCAATACGCGCGGCGTGGGATCACGACGGATCTGTGGTTCTCGACTTCAGAGTCGAGCGTGAGGCGAACGTGTTTCCGCTCGTGCCACCGGGCTTGAGCATTGGCGAGATGATTACACGCGAAGCGCCCGCATGAGGCACACACTGATCGCGCTCGTCGAGGACCGACCCGGCGCGCTGAACCGAGTGCTCGGGCTGTTGCGCGGGCGCGGGCTGGGTCTCCACAGCATTGCTGTCGGCGACAGCGAGACACCGGGTGTCAAGCGCACCACGGTGCTCGTGGATACGGAATCCGTCGAGCAGACGATCAAACAACTAAACCGCTTAATCGAGGTATTGGAGGTGACAGACGTGACGAATGCAGAGTATGTCGTGCGGGAAACGGCGTTGGTGAAGATCCACGCGGCCGAACCGAAGCGCGAAGAGATCAAGACGGTGGCGGATGTTTTCGGCGCAAGAATCGTCGGGAGTTCACCGCAGACTGTCGTCGTCGAGATGACGGATACGCCCGATCGACTGGGCGAGATGATCGCGCGCGTCATGGCGATCGGCGCGTGCGAAACCATGCGCTCCGGAAGTCTCGCCATGGCACTTGCAGGGCCCGCCCCGCGGGCCCCGGCCCCCGCGCCGGAAGATGCTGCGCGCAATTGGTGGTCGCAGGCCGACGGAATCTCCTGAGGAAATAATGACCAAACTCTTTTACGACGCGGACGCTGATGTCGGCCGTCTCAACGGTCGGCGAGTCGCGATCATCGGGTACGGCAGCCAGGGGCACGCGCACGCGCTCAACCTGAGAGACAGCGGCGTCGATGTCGTCGTTGGTCTGCGGCCGGACTCACGCAGTGGTGATTCCGCGCGCGCTGCCGGACTCTCCGTCGCCAGCGTAGACGATGCGGCCGAGCAATCGCAGATCATGATGATACTCACGCCCGATACGGGGCAGGCGCGAATCTACTGCGATCACCTTCAGCGCCACCTCGGGCCGGGCAAAACGCTGATGTTCGCGCACGGGTTCAACATCCGCTTCGGGCAGATAATTCCGCCTGAGGGCGTGGACGTCACGATGGTCGCGCCGAAAGCCCCGGGACACCGCGTTCGCGAAGTGTTCCAGCAGGGCGGCGGCGTGCCGGCGCTGGTAGCCGTGCATCAGGACGCATCGGGACACGCGCTCGACGACGCTCTCGCCTACGCCAAGGCGCTCGGCACTACGCGTGCGGGTGCGTTGATCACAACCTTCGAGGAAGAGACCGAAACCGATCTGTTCGGCGAACAGGCGGTGCTGTGCGGTGGAGTATCCGCGCTCGTCAAGGCAGGGTTCGACACGTTGGTCGACGCCGGGTATCAACCGGAAGTTGCCTACTTCGAATGCATGCACGAGCTCAAGCTGATCGTCGATCTCATGTACCAGGGCGGGCTCAGCTACATGCGCTACTCGGTGTCGGACACGGCCGAGTACGGCGACTACGTCGCGGGGCCGCGGATAGTGGATGAGCGCACGCGTGAAGTGATGCGCGAGCTTCTCGCGAACATCCGCGACGGATCCTTTGCGCGCGAGTGGATCGCAGAGAACGACTCGGGGCTGCCGGGCTTCAAGCGCACCAGGTCGACGGAAACAAAGCACCGCATCGAGGATGTCGGACGAGCGCTGCGCCGGATGATGCCGTTCGTGAACGCCAAGGAAGTGCTTCCGGGCGCGGCGAGCGCATGACTCTGGCGCCGAAGGGTAACGTAGCGCGCGCGGATGAATCGCGCGGGGGCAAGCACGACGACGGCTGCGTCCGGATATTCGACACGACGCTCCGCGACGGTGAGCAGGCGCCCGGATGCACGATGTCGCTCGAGGAGAAGCTCGCGGTCGCACACCAGCTCGCGCGACTCAAGGTGGATATCATCGAGGCGGGGTTCCCGGCGGCATCGGAAGGAGACTGGGCCGCAGTGCACCACATTGCTCGGGAGGTCGGCGGAGTCTACGGTCCCGACATCTGCGGACTGGCGCGCGCGAACGAGCGCGACATCGAGCGATGCTGGACGGCGGTTGAGCCCGCGGCCAACGCACGGATCCACATCTTCCTCGCGACGTCCGACCTCCACATGAAGCACAAGCTGGGGATGACGCGCGCGCAGGTCCTCTCGGCCGCGGCGACATCCGTCCTTCACGCCTGCTCGCTCGGCGCCCAGGTGGAGTTCTCCGCGGAGGATGCGGCGAGGTCCGATCCGACGTTTCTCTACGAGGTCCTGACGGTGGCGCTCGAATGCGGCGCGACGACGCTCAACGTACCGGACACCGTCGGCTACTCGACACCCGATGAATACGGCGCATTGGTAGCCGGTGTGCGGGCTAACGTGCGTGGCATCGAGAACGTGACGATCTCCGCGCACTGCCACGACGACCTCGGCCTCGCGGTCGCGAACTCGCTTGCCGCAGTGCGCGCGGGCGCCCGGCAGGCCGAATGTACCATCAACGGCATCGGTGAGCGCGCGGGGAATGCGGCGCTCGAGGAGTTCGTGATGGCGCTGCACACGCGCGGTCAGTTCTTCGGCCTTTACACGAACATCGAGACGCGCGAGCTTGCCCGCACATCGCGCCTGGTCTCGGAGTGTACGGGAATCGACGTGCCGCCAAATAAGGCAATCGTCGGCGCGAACGCGTTCGCGCACGAGGCCGGGATCCACCAGGATGGCGTGCTCAAGAATCGTCTGACCTACGAAATCATGAGCGCGGAAACGGTTGGGTGGGATGGTGTCGGGCTCGTGCTCGGGAAGCACTCGGGACGCCACGCGCTGCGCGTCAAAACCGAAGCGCTCGGCTACGCGCTTACCGACGACGAGCTCAGTCTAGTGTTCACTCAGTTCAAGGAGCTGGCCGACCGGAAAAAGCAGCTCGACGAGAAGGACATCCACGCCCTGCTTCTTCCGCTCCAATCAGGTGTTCCTCATTTGCAGTTGCAGTCGAAAGCTTGACACGCCCGAGCGATGCCCATGACTATTCCCTCGTACTCTCTCGATGCGGTTGGCGCTGCGTTGTTCGCGCGTTCGGCTACCGCGTCAGCGCTCGCAGAACATCCATCGCCGCCTGATAGCTCAACGGCGTCGAAAGCGAGGAATCTGCCGGCACGGCCGGATCCTTCAACAGGTGGCCCGTAAGCACGGCAGCGACACGCGCGTTCGGCGCTATCTCGCCTGACGCCACCAGCTTGCGAACGCCCGCGATGCTCGCTGCGCTGGCGGGCTCGCACCCGACTCCGGCGTGATCGACCACTGCTTTCGCGGCGAAAATCTCCTCGTCGCTCACAGCGGTCACGTGCCCGTCAGTCTCGCGTATTGCGGTGACCGCGCGAGCCCATGACGCGGGGTCGCCGATACGAATGGCGGTGGCGCGAGTCTCCGCGCGCACGCGATGGTGCGTGACGAACCCCTCGGCAAACGCCTTCGCGAACGGCGCCGCACCCGCGGCCTGCACCGCGAGCAACCTCGGCACGCGGTCGATCAGCCCGAGCGCGTACGCCTCGCGCAACGCTTTCCCGAACGCGGATGTGTTGCCGAGGTTGCCGGCAGGGAGCGCGATCCAGTCGGGCGACTGCCAGCCGAGCTGCTGGAGTAGCTCGAACACGATCGTCTTCTGGCCCTCAAGGCGGAACGGGTTGACCGAATTCACGAGGTAGATCCCGAGCGGTGCGGCCTCACGCGCCAGTCGGAGACAGTCGTCAAAATCGCCGTCGATCGGTAGGACACGCGCGCCATACGCGATCGTCTGCGCGAGCTTCCCCGCGGAGATCTGGCCGGCCGGAACGAACACGAACGAGGTAATCCCGGCCTGCGCCGCGTACGCACTCAGCGACGCCGATGTATTTCCCGTCGACGCACAAGCAACAGCTCGGGCGTTGACGCGCCGCGCCTGCGTGAGCGCGACAGTCATTCCGCGATCCTTGAACGATCCGGTCGGATTGTGACCTTCGTGCTTCATGACCAGACTGTCGACGCCAGCGTACTCGGAGATCGCCGGACGCGTGATGAGCGGCGTGTTTCCCTCCGGATGACTGATGATCGCGTCGTCGGCGACGTGGAGCACGAGCTCGTGAAAGCGCCACACACCCGATCTCTTGTGAGCAGGCGCCGCGCCAGGAACAACGCGCGAATCGAACAGCGCGCGCAACGCCACCCCACGCACCGCCGGTGGCGCATGCTCGGCGAGCAGTAGCCCGTCGCAGCTGGGGCAAGTGGCGCTGGCGAGGTTGTCACCATGCTCGACGCCGCACGATTCGCAGCGGAGGACAGTCGCGCCCGTCATGTCAGACCTCGAGCCGAATTGCCAGGACTGGAATCGTCGTCTTCGCGCGCCATCGCGCCCTTCGGATCGATGTGCGTCACGCGTGTCTCGCACTTGATCCCGGCCGCGACATAGGCGGCGCGCATCGCCTCAGCAACGCGATTCGAGGTCGCGAGCGACGCCACCGCGAACGCGCTTGGCCCCGCGCCGGAAATGGACACCCCGTAAGCCCCTGCGTCCAATGCCGCGCGTTTCGCGGCGAGAAACCCCGGCAGCAGCGGTGCGCGCGCCGGTTCAGCGATGCGATCGTCAACGGCTCGGCCGAAGAGCGCGACATCGCCGTTGTAGCAGGCGGCCACCATCGCGCCCACGTTCCCAATCTGGTGAATGACGTCCGCGCGTGACACCTGCTCCGGCAATGCACGCCGCGAATCAACGGTGAGCAGTCGTTGCGCCGGATGCGCGAGCACCAACATCAATCCCGATGGAATGGGGAGGCGAATCACTTCGATTGGATCGAGCGTGCGGACGAGCACGATCCCGCCCAGCAGAGACGCGGCGATGTTGTCGAGATGACGTCCCGCGACAGCTGATTCCGCGTCGAGACACGCCGCGAGCAACGCGTCAGTGCCGAGCGGCGCTCCCAGCAGCATATTGGTCGCGAAGGCTCCAGCCACCGCGGACGCCGCGCTCCCTCCCTGTCCTCCCGAGAGGGGAAGCCCCTTGCGGCACCACAGCTTGAGGCCGAATGTCATGTCCGCGCGACGCAGCACGGCAGCGGCGGCAAGCGCGGCAGTATGGCGCGTCGCATCGCGCGGTAGCTCGGGATGGCCAGGGTCCATCACCTCGATGCCTGGCTCGCTGCGCCATTCGACGCTGACCTCATCGCGTGGCCCAGCCAGAGCACAACCGAGCACATCGAGGGCGGGACCGATATTCCCGATTCCACCGGGTGCAGTCGCCGTAACCCCGCGCTGGCGTTGGCCCGACCCAAATACCGTGTCGGGTGAATCCTTCACGCCGTCACGATGCGAAGGACGTCGCCGAGCACGCCGGCAGCAGTCACGACCGCACCCGCGCCTGGTCCGGACACAACGAGCGGACGCTGCCGATATCGCTTAGTCATGAACACGAAAAGATTGTCGGTTCCATCGAGCGATGCGAGGGGGCTTCCCACCGGAACGCGCGCAAGACCGGCGCGCACGCCTCCGCGCGTGACACGCACGCGATAGCGCACGACGGAATTGTTCGCCCGGGCATCTTCAACGGCCGCAGCCCACGATGCATCCGAGTCCGGTAGCGCAGCAAGAAACTCGTCGCGCGTAACATCGCGCAACGCATCAGGAATCAAAGACTCGATCTCGACATCATCCATCTCTCCCGCGTATCCGAGCATGCGGCTAAGAATAAGCCCCTTCCGTGCAACGTCGATCCCGCTGAGGTCGTCGCGCGGATCCGGCTCTGTGTATCCGAGCGACATCGCCTGCTTCACGACATCGGAGAACGCTCGCCCTCTGCCGAGCTCGCTGAACACGAAGCCCATCGTGCCGGACGGCGAGCAGTCAATCGCCTCGACGCGATCGCCAGAGGCAACGAGCTGCTGAATCGTGTCGATGACCGGCAATCCTGCACCAACTGTCGCCTCGTGCAACACTCGGCGTCCCTTATCGCGCGCGCCGAGGATTCGTTTCGAGATCGCAAAGCTACTTGCGAGTGGCACTTTGTTCGCGAGGACGAGGTCGAGTCCGTGGTCGAGCGCCGTGGCCAACGCGGCGGATGTATCTCCGCTCGCGACATCCACGAGAACGGGCCGAACCATCGCGTGGCTCGTCATGAACGCCACCGCTGCCTCGGCGGTCGCGTGCTTTCCGCCCGTGACGTTCTCCAGCGCGCGACCAGTCTGCTTCTCGCGGAGCGCGCTCTCGAGCTGTCGACTCGTCAGTCCGCGCCGGTTGTACAGGAAACCAGATCGATCGATGAGCCCGATGATCCGTAGCGGCGGCGCCTCGCGCGAGGAGAGCGCCTGAATCTGCGCGACCAGCTCTCCGCCGACGCGCCCGACTCCAAGAATGATGACATCGGCTGCGTCCGCTTTGCTCGCGACGCGTCCGCCTCCAACTTTGTCGAGTCGAAACGCAGCGTGCACCGCGCGCACCGCGTCGCCGCCCTGACGATCCTCGACGACGAATGAGATGTTGCGCTCGGTCGCCCCCTGTGCGATCGCGATGATGTTCACCGACGCATCGGCAACTGCGCCGAAGACGCGAGCCGCGATGCCGGGCATGTGCGCCATCCCCGAGCCGACGACCGCGATCGTCGTCAGCCCCGACTGCACGGCGATGTCCTCGATCTCGTGCCGCGCCAGCTCCTCACGCAGATCGTGGCGCAGGTACGCCGTGATCTCGTCGGCGCGACTGCCGGGGATCGTAAAGCAGATGGATTGTTCCGACGACGCCTGCGAGATCAGCGACACCGACACGTGCGCATGTGCAAGCGCGCCGAACACTCGCGCCGCTACCCCGGGGATGCCGAGCATCCCGCTACCACTCACGGTGATCATCGCCTGATCGGGCATGCCGGAGATGGCGCGTACCGGCGCGCCCTTGACGGACCGGCCCGCGATGATCGATGTCCCGTGCGCTGAGAGATCGGCGAACGGACGGAGCCTGAGCGTTGTGCCGCCGAGCAGCGGCATCAGGGTGCGTGGATGCAGAACTTTGGCTCCATAATACGCGAGCTCCGAGGCTTCGCGTACGTCGAGAAACTGCACGACCCGCGCGCCGGGGACGAGACGCGGATCGGCAGTCATCACGCCGGGGACGTCCTTCCACAGCGTGACGCTTCGCGCCGAGAGCGCGCGCCCGAGCACTGTCGCAGTGAGATCCGATCCGCCGCGCCCGAACGTGACGACGTGCCCATCGCGGCCCATGCCGATGAAGCCGGGCACTACGACAATGCCAGTGACATCTTCCTCCAGCCGTGGAAGTAGCACGGACCGGGCGGCGATTTCGCTGCGCGCGAGGTCTGGTGCGGCGTTTCCGTGACGCCCATCGGTCTCGATTAGCTCCGTCGAGTCGATGATCACACTGGGCGTCCCGGCCGCGCGCAGCATTGCGCTGACGATCTGCGCGGCGGCGCGCTCGCCATGCGCGAGGACCGCATCACGACGTTGCGCCCGGTCGGTATGCGGAGGCGCGAGGGCGGCCAGGTTTTCCGACAGCGCCTCGGCCAGTGTCGCGAGCGCTCTCTCCACCACTATGCGTTCCTTTCCCGTGATCAACGCGTCGGCGACACTTGTGTGCCGGTCAGCGAGCTCCCGCGCGATGGTTTCGGCCCCGCGCGAATCACCTTCGGTCGCGCAGTGAACGGCGCGAAGAAGAGAGTCGGTCACGCCCTGGAGTGCCGAAGTCACCACGACGCGCCGTTCGTCGGACGGCTCCGCCAGCAGCGCGCCGACGTGGGCGATCGCGCTGGCACCGGCAAGCGCGGCGCCGCCGAACTTGTGGATGGCGATCGGATGAGTGGCGGACGGCATGAGGGCTCGGGCCAACATACGACGCGTGGCCCCCAGTAAGAAGAGTGTCTAGGGCGCCAGTTCCCGCAACCAGTGATCGATGCTATCCGCCGCGTCGCGGCCCTCGCGAATCGCCCACACGATCAGCGACGCCCCTCGGCGCGCATCGCCGGCGGCAAAAACTCCCGGCACGCTGGTGCGATGCGCGCCATCGGTCGCAATGTTCCCACGACCGTCCAGCTCGACGGCGAGATCCACCAGCAATCTGTTCTTCACCGGGCCCGTGAATCCCATCGCCAGGAGTACCAGATCCGCCTCCAGCTCGAAGTCAGTCCCCGGAACACGAGCGAAGTCGGTGCGACCGTCGGCGAATGTCTTTCTCTCCAGGCGCGCGGCGTGGATCCGCTGCACTCTTCCATCCTCACCGGAGAACGCGGTGGTGGCGACGCTCCAGTCTCTATCGCACCCCTCTTCATGCGCGTGGGACGTACGAAGTTGCATGGGCCACAGCGGCCAAGGCGTGCTTGTCGCGCGGCTTGCGGGTGGTGCCGGCAGCAGCTCGAACTGCCTGACACTGCGCGCTCCCTGACGAACGCACGTGCCCGCGCAATCGGACCCGGTGTCACCGCCGCCGATGATCACGACGCGCCGATCGCGCGCGTCGTCCGCTCCCACGAGCTCACGACCCTCGAGCCGGCGATTCTGCGCCGTCAGAAAATCCATCGCGAGGTGGACTCCCTCCAACTCACGACCGGGAACGTCGAGATCGCGCGCCCTGCCTGCTCCCGTCGAGACGCACACGGCATCGAACTCCTCGCGTAACTCCTCGGCGGTGACGTCCTCGCCGACGTCGATCCCCGTGCGGAACTGCACTCCCTCCGCTTCGAGCTGGCCGAGTCGGAGATCGAGTACCGACTTCTCCAACTTGAATTCGGGAATTCCGTAACGAAGCAGACCGCCAACCCGCTCATCCCTCTCGAATACGACGACAGCATGTCCCTGCCGACGAAGCTGCTGGGCGGCAGCCATGCCCGCGGGCCCCGATCCGATCACCGCGACCTTGAATCCGGAGACTCTCCGCGGCGGACGCGGCACGACCCATCCTTCATTGAACCCGCGGTCAGCAATCGTCTGCTCGATGTGCCGGATTGCCACGGGCTCGTTCACGATACCAAGCACGCACGCCGACTCACACGGCGCGGGACAGAGCCGTCCGGTGAGCTCCGGGAAATTGTTCGTCGCGTGGAGTGACTCGAGCGCGTCGCGCCACTCACCGCGCTGCACGAGACCGTTCCACTCGGGGATGATGTTCCGCACGGGACAACCGGAATCTCCCTGACAGAACGGCACCCCACAGTCCATGCAACGCGCCGCCTGGGTGCGCACGGCGTCCTCGGCAACCGGACCGTAAAACTCACGCCAGTGGCGGACGCGGTCTTCCACCGCCTGCCTGCCCGGTGTCGCGCGACGCAGCGTGAGAAATGCTTTCGGATCAGCCATGACGCGCCTCCCCGACTACCAACCCGCGACGCCCAGCCACGTTAGCAGCGGCTGCATCCGCATCGGCCCGACGCTCGAGCGCCTTCCGATACTCTGTCGGCACGACGGCGACGAAGAGCTTCTGCGCGCGGTCCCACCGTCCCAGCTCGCGTTTCGCGCGGGCGCTGCCGGTGTACCGCGCGTGCTGCTCAACCAGACGTCGCAGCGCTTCGAGCTCGCCGAAATCCGTCACGTGCGACAGCTCCACCATCCCCTTGTTGCACTGCTGCTCCAGCTCCGCGAACTCGTCCAGCACGAACGCGACGCCGCCGCTCATTCCCGCGGCGAAGTTCCGGCCTGTGCGGCCGAGCACGACGACCGTTCCGCCAGTCATGTACTCGCAGCCGTGATCGCCGACACCTTCTACCACCGCGATCGCCCCGCTGTTGCGCACCGCGAATCGCTCGCCCGCGACTCCAGCGAAGTAAGCCTCACCCGACGTCGCGCCGTAGAGCACCGTGTTGCCGATGAGAACTGTCTGGTCGGGGATGAACTGCGCGGTGCGCGGATGCCGCACGATCAGGCGTCCGCCGGAAAGCCCTTTGCCGACGTAGTCGTTCGCTTCGCCTTCCAGCTCGAGCGTCATGCCGTGCGCGGTGAACGCACCGAAGCTCTGACCAGCCGAGCCTGTGAACTTCAACGAGATCGTGTCGTCAGGCAGGCCGGCATTGCCGTAGCGGCGAGCGATCACTCCCGAGAGCGTCGCGCCAATAGCGCGATCGGAATTCGTGATGGGCAGCGTCGCCTTGACGGTTTCGCCATGCGCGAGCGCCGGCTGTGCAAGCTCGACGAGCCGCCGGTTCAGCGTTCCCTCTTCCTCTGATTGGTCCAGCCTCAATCTCACGTGATGGCGCGCCACCCGATCGGGGTGCGTGCGCATCGCCGGCATCGCCAGATGCAGGAGCGCGGAGAGATCGAGCGTGTTCGCCTTGGCATTGTCCGTCGACGGCAAGGCGCGCAGCACGTCCGTGCGCCCGATCATCTCGTCCATCGTGCGGAAGCCGAGTCGAGCCATCAGCTCCCGGATTTCCTCAGCGATGAAGAAGAAGTAGTTCACTACGTGTTCTGGTTGACCGCTGAAACGGGCGCGCAATTCTGGATCCTGCGTCGCGATGCCGACCGGACAGGTATTGAGATGACACTTCCGCATCATCACGCAGCCCTCGACGATGAGCGGCGCGGTCGCGAACCCAAATTCGTCGGCGCCGAGCAGCGCGGCGACGACGACATCCCGCCCGGTCTTGAGCTGGCCGTCCGTCTGAAGCCGCACGCGGGCGCGCAGACCGTTGATCACCAGCGTCTGCTGCGTCTCGGCGAGCCCAAGCTCCCACGGACTCCCCGCGCGCATGATGCTTGAGAGCGGCGAAGCTCCGGTGCCACCCGAGTCTCCTGAGATCAAAATCAGATCTGCCCGTGCCTTCGCCACGCCCGCGGCGACAGTTCCCACTCCCGCCTCGGCGACCAGTTTCACCGACACCGACGCCTTTGGCGCAATCGCCTTGAGGTCGTAGATCAGCTGCGCGAGATCTTCGATGGAGTAGATGTCGTGATGCGGCGGCGGCGAGATCAGCGTCACGCCAGGCACCGAGTGCCGCGTCTTGGCGATCACCGCGTCGACTTTGTGACCGGGGAGCTGGCCTCCTTCACCGGGCTTCGCGCCCTGCGCAATCTTGATCTGCAGCTCGCTCGCATTGACGAGGTACTCGGCCGTGACTCCGAACCGCGCCGACGCGACCTGCTTGATTGCGCTGTTGCGATCGGTGCCGAAGCGGGCGGGATCTTCGCCGCCCTCTCCACTGTTGCTGCGCCCGCCGAGCCGGTTCATCGCGATCGCGAGCGTCTGATGCGCCTCGGCGCCCAGCGACCCGAACGACATCGCGCCGGTACAAAACCGTCGTGTGATCGCGCTCGCCGCCTCGACTTCGTCCAACGGCACCGATTCCCGCTCGACGAAATCCAGCCGGCCGCGAAGCGTCGATGCACGCAGAGTTTCGTCGTTGGCGAGCGCGCTGAACTCCTTGAACGTCGAGTAGCTGTCACCGCGCGTAGCGTGCTGAAGCTTCGCGATCGTCATCGGGTTCCAGTTGTGATGCTCGCCCTGCACGCGGTACTGGTACTCGCC
>DATHHC010000083.1:0-6425 GCA_035317285.1 Gemmatimonadaceae bacterium
CGTCGCCGGCCAGCAGGACCCGTCCCTTGCGATAGGTCGCGGCCTGCCGAGTCATGTCGGTGAATCTGGAGATGAAGGTGGGACTGTGGATCCCGTAGTCGGTCCCGTACACGGCGATGAGGCCCTCGCTGAGATCGCGCAAGGTGGGCTCGTCGGTGTTTCCAACGTGCGCTTCGGTCAGCATGACCCCTACCGTTCCCCCTTTTTTGTAGACCACCGCGCCGTCCACGATCTCGTACGCCACCTTGCCAATGGCGTGCATGCCGGATGGAGTGCGGCGGATGCCCGTTTCCGGCTCCTCGGCCATCTCGACCTCGGCGCGCAGCGCGCTCATCGTCGGATCCCAGCCGGGGAACTCGATGCCGGCCGTTTTACGGACCAGACTGCGTCCACCATCGCACCCCACGAGATATTGCGCCCGCAGCGACTGGCCGCCGGACACCTCGACGTCGACGCCGGTGTCATCCTGCGCAAAGCCGGTCACTTCACGTCCGCGGTAGAACGTCACCGGCAGCTCACCGACCCAGCCAGCGAGTATGCGCTCGATGTGGTTCTGCCAGAGACCGAGCCCGTAGTTATGCCGGGTCGGAAAGTCGCTGATGTCCAAATGCGCCGGGGCGAAGGCCGTGACCTGAGCCTTCTGTCCCTCCGCAAGGAACCGATCGACGATTCCGCGCTGATCGAGTACCTCGAGGGTGCGTGAGCTCAGGCCGCCGGCGCGTGAGCCGGCGAGATCCGGGCTGGCGCGCCGCTCGACAATCGCGACGTCGACGCTCGCTAACGCCATCTCGGCTGCCAACATCAGCCCCGTCGGACCGCCTCCGGCGATCACGACCGCGTGTTCGGTCATCGCAACTCCTGGTTCGGAATGAGCGCGAAGTTTGAACTCGCACGGGGGGCTTGCCGCAAGCCTGGGGGTGCGTGATAATGTTCGTTAGGCGCACATGTGACGGGCGCGGCAAACACGCCCGTCACATTCCCGCCATCAATTACCGGCCGTGGTCGAGCTGTCCGCGGATCTCTCCGCCCGGGAAGTCGCCTGGCCCGGTGTTCGTCGGAGCCACGCCGTCGTTCGTGTGAACGTTGACGTAGGTGAGACCAGCCCGGATCGCGTCGAGTAGCGGCATGTCCACGCCAACCGCACTCGCCGGACATACAACTCCAGCTGGCGCGAATGTGCCCGACGCCAGCACGCCGTTCTGTGGTCCCGAGGCGTTCGGACCTTGCGCCCCCGTCGGCCCAATCACGGGATAGAGCCACATCCGGATAGGACCATTTTGTCCGGGACGCCCGCAATGGATGTGCGACATTATCACGTTGTCGATGTTGGACGCGATAAGGCGGAAGTCGACTGTGCTACCGTCATCGCTCACACGGAAGATCGCCTCGCCCTGACCCCGTGAGTCGGCCGGGGTCGCCGTGCTCGGCGGCACTGGCGTGAACACTTCCTCGGCGCCGGTCATGTGCGTACCGAGATTGAAATCCCCATTCCCGCCCCTGATGGCGCTGACGAACAGTGGGACACGCATCTCGACCGCGGTCGGCGCGGGTTTGTCGGCCGTGCAGCCGACGAGGAGCGCCGCGGCGGCGCCCAACGCTAAGTTTTTCCTCGACATGGTAACCTCGTTGCTACTGGTCTCCGCACCTTCCAAGGTAGAAGTTGTGCGCCTCGTCGTGGCGTACGGCTCGGCCGAGCCGACACATAGTGCGAAAATTAAGGATTTCCACTTGAACTCGCACGGGGGCCTTGCCGCAAGCCTTGGGGGTGCGTGATAATGTTCATTGGGCACAATCATTGTAGGGCGTAGGGCGATGCATTCGCATCGCAAAGGAGGTCGCATGCGATCAACGCTCCGTCTTCTCTCGTCCGCCTGGTTGGTCGGCCGATACACGCTGTGAAAGTATTGTGCTGGTCGCTCGCAATTGCAGGCCCACTCCTCTGCGCGCGTCCCATCCAGGCTCAGACCAAAACACCGTTGTCCGACTCCAGTCGGGCAGCCGCCTTCGATCGCCTGGATCGCGCGTCACAAATGCTGATCGCGACTGTCGGCTGCGCGCGCCGGAGCGCCCAGGCGCGCGCAGATGGACTGTTCGGTCCGCCCGATTCCCTCGGCCGGCGGGGACAATGTCTGCGAGTGGATGGACGAGTGTTCGGCGTATTCTTCACTCCGGACAGCACTTTCACGAAGGCATCAAATCTCCGTGTGGTGGACGTTGCGACGAATGCTCGCTACCTGGGCCCGGTCGACACGACCGCGATCCTCGCCGAATCGCGCGCCTCGCAAGAGGGCGTCCTCAAAGGATTTCCTTCGTTCCGGGATGGGAAGCGCCAGTTCGCTCCGTTCTCGATTCGCACAGATGGAGACACTATCGAAGTGTGGCTCCTGCCTGCTGGCCTTTTGATGGGCCGGACGCCGTCGAGTGTCGGAGGCGAACGCGGCTTCATTTATTCGCCCGACGGCCGGACTCTCGTCCGCGAGATCGACGCGTTCGATCGGTATCGGACGGTCCAGATTCCGGATTCCGGAAAAGTGGAGATCCGCAGTCGAGAGGAAGACCTTCCATTGCTCTCGGAACTCATTGCGACAAACATTCTGCATAATCAGGGTCGCGAAGTGCAGCTCATAACGAATACGTTCGCTTCCCAGCTCGTCGGTCCTCAGTCGGCTCCGATCTGGATTCAAGTTCACCGGCGCTAGCTCGGCATCGGAGCGCCCCGTGACGCACCCAAGCGCGGGCACAGTCCTCGTCACCGGTGCGACGGGGCGAGTGGGACGTCTCGTCGTCGATGAGCTTCCTGGTTCAACATCGGTCGCGACACAGAGACCGGCCGATTGAGTCGCAAGATGAAGCTCTCCGCATCAATGACCGTCACCCAGTTCGATCACGGGTACTGGTACGCGACGGAACTCAAGGACTTCGCGAAGAAGCTCGGAATCCCATCATCGAGCAAGCTTCGGAAGGACGAACTCGAACGTGCGATCCGAATCTTCCTACGGACCGGCGCGATTGTTAAAACCCCAACGAGAAATCTTTCAGCAGCGACCAAGAGGGACGTAGACCTGGGGCTGCATCTCGACTTACCTGTCGTTGGCTACATCAACAACGCGGAGACCAAACATTTTCTCGACCTGGAGGCGCAGAAGCTCGCGCCCGGTTTGAAGCGCAGGTCGGGCGCACGGTATCGCCTCAACAGATGGCGCGAGGCGCAGATCCTCAAGGGCGTCCACGTCACGTACGGCGATTTGGTGAAAGAGTACGTTCGCCTCAATCAATCCACTGAGCCTTTCGCCCGGGTGCCTCATGGGCGATACATCAACTTCATGAGCGACTTCCTGGGGGCGCAGACCGGAGCCGCGAAAGAGCAAGCCATTAAAGCATGGTCGAAGCTTAAGTCCATGGATGTTCCAAAGACGTATGCTGCCTGGGTGAAGGCGCGATCACGGAAGCGTTAGAGTCACATGGCTGACACATCCATTCCATGATGCAGACTCCTCTTTGACGGAGACCCCATGCCCCACGGAAAGATTTGTTACCTGGAAATACCCGCCAAGACCGCCCAAGCCTCCGCCGACTTCTACAGCACCATTTTCGGTTGGAAGGTCAGGAAACGGGGAGATGGCGAGCTGGCCTTCGATGACACGGGTGGCGTTAGCGGAACGTGGGTAAAGGAGAGCGACCGGACACCGGACGAGCGCACGCGGACGTACATCATGGTAGATGACATCGCCGATGCTTTGAAGCGAATCGAGGCCGAGGGTGGGCGGGTGATGACGCGCCGTACCAATATCGGCTCGGGAATGGGCGCCTTTGCTGTGTTCGCGGATCCCGTGGGGAACGAGTTCGGTCTGTACGAGGAACCGCGACCTTGACGGAGGTGAGTGAGCGCGCACGCGTCATCGAATCAGTTCGCGGACACCTCCTGCATCGGGTGTCGCCTCGCGCGCAGGAACGGCCGACTACTTCGGCGCAACCTTGAGGCATCCCGAGCACAATGAGCATCCGATCGTCACGAGCGCCGTGATCGTGGTCGTCGTAACTGTGTTGCTTTTTGGCGGCGGCTCGGTGATTGGTCTCAGTCCCTATGATCAAGGTAGAGCAGCTGCCCTCGTTCTTATGGCGGGCATCGTGCTCGGTGCCTGGGCCAGCCAGGCATCTGAGTCCTGGTCTCGCGTAGGTTATGTGTGGCGCTTCGGCGTCGCGTGGGTGGCCGTGGCCGCACTCACCTTTGCCTGCGGTGTATTCGGCGTCAAGCCGGGGGTGCGATGAGAAGTGGACCGATCCTTCTCGAGACATTGCTTCTGGCCATCGCCGCCCATGGCCTTACACCTGAGACTCTAACCCCTTGGCGCGGTTGGGTTCTGTTCAAGGAATACGTCCGAAGCGTGGCCGAATCGCCCGACCCAGGTGTGAGCGTTCAGATCTCTCGAGACGACGCCGATGGGACCGTTTCGCTCATCTTCGTGAGGCAGGTTGTCGAGCCGGTCGAGGACTGGTTGCATCCGATCGGTGGCGTTGTGTGTGAGATGACGTTTCAGCTAGGCAAGAAGCGTCTACTCGAGTGGGACCTGTGGAGCTTCGACTCACCCACTTTCGACCGGTTTGAGGATGTTGTGGTAAACAGCTATGCGTTTGAAGAGCTCGTCGGGACCAGACCTGTCGCGAGCTCTGTCTACTGGCTCGAAACGTAGAACAACATTGGGCCGCCTCTCATCGATCGACGGGACGCCAGTTCTCTGTTTTCTTTTTGCCTCCGTACCACCAACCCAGTCCGCCGCCAAGTGCGACACCGGCAATCCCTCCGACCATGGCGTTCTGCGAGGAGTCTGTCTTGCCGGTGCCGAGTCCTTGCCCGTTGTGATTACTGGCAACGTATCCTATGACTCCACCGACTATCGCCGTGACTAGCGCGTATTCCGATCGGCGCGTGCGCGTTCCTTTGCTGACCTCGAGTGTGCTTACGCTTTTCAGCGAAAGAGACCTCGTGACCGGGTGGGAATCCGGGCGAAACTGAATGCTGTCCGCGCTGATGGAACTAAGCCGACCAATTCTTTCTGCGTCGGGAACGGTTGCCGCGGTGAGGCGGATTCTGGCACCTCGTTCAAGGCTGGAGAGGGGCTCACTCTGCGCGAAGGCAAGACAGGGGATGATTGAAGTCAGCAGGACTGCGGAGACATAAGCGCGCATTCGAACCTCCTCGGCGGTTGGCCAGCGTCCAATGCGTCACAGGGTAGGCTGACGCTCCCGTCCGACCAATACGTAGCCTTACGTAGTATGCAACTGAGTGCTACCTAACGAACGTTGCGACAGACAAGCACTCTTAACCGCTCTCGCCGAGGTCAGCGGACACATGGCTGAAAAGAAACCCGCAAAGAAGGGCACGCAGAAACCCGCCAGGAGCACCACCGCGAGTGGCAAGGCCTCCAAGGGATTCACGAAAGAGGAACTCGCAGCGATGCGGGAGCGCGCCCAGGAGCTGAAGGCCGGTGCGCGCGCAGGAAAGGCGGACGAGGAAAGCGCTGTGCTCGCGAAGATCGCCGCAATGTCGGCACCGGATCGCACCATGGGCGAGCGGCTCCACGCCGTCATCAAAGCCAGCGCACCAGGGCTCTCGCCGAAACTCTGGTACGGGATGCCCGCTTATGCCAAGGACGGCAAGGTCGTCTGCTTCTTCCAGGACGCGCAAAAGTTCAAGACGAGGTACGCAACGCTCGGCTTCAGCGACAAGGCGACCCTTGATGAAGGCAATATGTGGCCGACCGCCTTCGCGCTCAAGGAATTGACCGTCGCCGACGAGTCAACGATCGGCGCACTCGTGAAGAAGGCAGCGAGCTGAGTACACTTCTTCACGAGTGCAGAATCTGAGCGCCAGGCGCTCAACCCAGCTCGCTACCTCGCAGCTGCTGGAAACGCCGGCAACTTGGCGACGTCGCGCGCATCGTGTTGAATGATCACCGTCGCTTTCAGATTCGTAGCGATCTTCTTGAAACGATCGAGCGAGGCGAGCGTCGCAGCACGATCCGTGTTGAAGGTCGGCACGCCGTTCCCGTCGTAATTCTCATGAAAGTGCGCGAGATCGCCCGTAATGAGCACGTTGCCCATCTCTTTCAGTCGCACCAGCAAGCTGTGGTGGCCGGGCGTGTGGCCAGGAGTGTTGAGCATGACGACAGTGCCGTCACCGAACACGTCTCGATCACCCGTCAGCGGCTCGACCTTTCCACCGCCGCTGATCCAATTGGCGAACGGTGCGGCACTCGCCGCCACAGTCTTCGGGTCGTTCACGTAATCCCAGTCGCCTTTGCCGATCAGTAGCGTCGATTGCGGGAGTGAGCTCACCTGTCCGGTGTGATCGCCGTGATAGTGACTGATGCCGACGTACTTGATCTGAGCCGGCGTGAGCTTCAGCTGCGCGAGCAGGTCCACCA
>DATHHC010000084.1:0-4988 GCA_035317285.1 Gemmatimonadaceae bacterium
TTCTCCACCATCACGATGCAGCTCGCGCGAAACGTCTTCCCCGAGAAGATCTCGCGCGAGAAGAGCATCATCCGAAAGGTCAAGGAAGCGAAGGTCGCGCGCGAGATCGAAGCGAAGTACGACAAGAAAAAGATCCTCGAGCTTTACCTCAACCAGATCGACCTCGGCCACGGCGCCTACGGTGTCGAGACCGCATCGCAGCGATACTTCGGCAAGTCGGTTCGCGATCTGAACCTCGCCGAAGCCGCGACCCTGGCGGCGCTTCCGAAGGCTCCCGCGCGGTACAATCCGGTGCGTTTCCCCGAGAGAGCGATCCAGCGTCGCAATACCGTCATCGAGCTGATGCGCCAGAACGGACGCATCAGCGACGCCGACGCGAGCAGGGCGAAGGCGTATCCGCTCCAGCTCGCCAACAAGACGATCTCAGGCGAGACCGCTCCGTACTTCGTCGAATGGGTGCGGCAGCAGCTGGACGCGCAGTTCGGCAAGCAGCTGTACGAGCAGGGACTGAAGGTCTACACCACACTCGACCTCGACATGCAGGGCTCGGCGGAACGGGCACTCGAGCGCCAGGCGCGCGCCATAGAATCCGGCCGCTTCGGACCTTACAGTCACGAAACGTACGAGCACTATCTCGCGCACCGCGAAGGCGACGAAGGGAGCGGCACGTCACCGTATCTCCAGAGCGCGTTCCTCGCGCTCGACCCGCGCAACGGCGCGGTGCGCGTGATGATTGGCGGACGCGACTTCGACGATTCCAAGTTCAATCGCTCCGTCCAGGCGCTGCGGCAACCGGGCTCGACATTCAAGCCGATCGTGTACTCCGCCGCGATTCAGAACGGCCGCTCGCCGTCGTACCTAGTCAACGACAGCCCGCTCGTGCTCCAGGTGCCAGGTCAACCGGAATGGGCCCCGCAGAATTACGATCTGAAATTCCTGGGGCAGATCCCGCTTCGGCAATCTCTCTACCTCTCCCGCAACGTCTCCACCGTCCGCCTCGGCATGGAGCTCGGCGAACAAACCGTCATTAACGAAGCAAGGAATTTCGGCATCACCACTGTGATTCCTCCGTATCCATCTATCCACATCGGCGCCGCCGACGTTTATCCGATCGAGTTGATCTCGGCCTACAGCGCATTCGCCAACTTGGGCGTTCGCGCGAGCCCGAACGCGATCATCAGGGTCGAGAACCAGAAGGGAGAGATCCTGTGGCAGCCAACTCCGACGCGGACGCAGGTGCTGTCGCCGGAGGAAGCGTGGATCATGGTCGACATGATGAAAGACGTGATCCGTCGCGGCAGCGCGGCGGGCGTCTGGGAATCGGGTTTTCATCTTCCCGCCGGTGGAAAGACGGGAACGACGAACGACGGCACCAACGTCTGGTTCGTCGGCTACACCGCCGATCTCATCGCCGGCGTGTGGTATGGACTCGACCGTCCGTCGAAGATCAAGGACAACGCGCAGGGTGGCGTTCTTGCCGCGCCGGCGTGGACGACATTCATGACCGAGGTGTACCGCCGCAAGCCGGCGCCACCGGATTGGCCGAAGCCGCTGTCGATCGTGACGCGTGAGGTGGATGTAAGCAGCGGATTGCTGCAGACGCCGTATTGCCCCCGGAATCTGGTCACCAGCGAGTTCTACATCTCGGGCACCGAGCCGACGCGCGACTGCGACAAGCACGGGCCCTATGCAAATCCGGGCCTCCCCGCGATCGACACGAATCCGATCCCGCTGGTGCAGCCGGGTGTGGTGCGAACACCGATCACCGTGACACCGCCCGCAGCTCAGCCGGGATACGAGCCGGTGCCGGGAGCGCGTCGGCCACCGACCGTCTTCGACACCACGCGCCGCGACACCACGCGTCGTCCGACGGTTTTCGATACGACTCGCCGCCCCGCGCCGACTGCTCGCCCGCGAACCGATACGATCCCGCCACCGGTGCGCCCACCGGGCACGACCCCGCGCTGATGCGCTACCACGCGCGTTGGGTACTGCCCGTCACCCAGCCGCCGATCGAAAACGGAACCGTCGTCGAGAGCGACGGAGTGATCACCTACGTGGGACCGCGAGCCACCGCGCTGCCGGGCAAGGACTACTACCTCGGAGACGCGATTCTTCTCCCGGGCCTCGTCAACACCCACACCCACCTCGAGCTCACCGCAATGCGCGGTTTCCTCGAGAATTGTCAGTTCCCGGAGTGGATCGACAAGCTCCGACAGAGCAGGAATGAGATCCTGGATGACGCGATGCTGCTCGACGCCGCGCGATTCGGGATTATTGAAGGCCTCGAAGCCGGCATCACGACCTACGCCGATACCTGCTCGAGTGGAGTCGTGATGCAGGCGATGCGCGAGCTCGGCGTCCGCGGAATCATGTACCAGGAAGTCTTCGGTCCCGATCCTTCGCAGTCGGACGTGGCGATGCGCGAGCTCGAGGGCCGAATCGAAAAACTTCTGCGCGAGCAGACAGATCTTGTTGCTCTCGGCGTTTCGCCCCACGCTCCGTACACGGTGTCGGACGCTTTGTACAAGGCGGCGGCGAAGTTTGCAAACACCCGCCGGCTTCCGCTCGCGATGCATATCGCCGAGAGCGAGCAGGAGTACGAGATCGTGGTGAGCGGAAGCGGCGAATTTGGCGATCGCTGGCGGCGCCGTGGAATCGTTGTTGGCCGAAGAGCGCGCTCGCCAATCGCGCTGCTCGAGCAGCACGGCGCACTGGAGCGAGCGCCGCTTCTCATTCATTGCGTGCGGGTTGACGACGCCGACATCGAGATCATGGCAAGGCATCGCTGCGCAGTAGCCCATTGTCCCGCCTCGAACGCGAAATTCGGACACGGAATCGCGCCCCTGCTGCCGCTGCTGGCGGCCGGAATTCGGGTTGGCATGGGCTCCGACTCGGTTGCGAGCAACAACCGGATGGACATTCTCGACGAGGCGCGCCTGGCAGTCCTCATTCATCGCGCCGCTACCCGCAGGCACGACGCATTCGGTGCTCATCAGGCGCTGGAACTCGCCACGATCGGCGGCGCCCGCGCGCTCGGCATTGAATCGCGAGTCGGATCCCTCGAGGTCGGCAAAGATGCCGATCTCGCCGCGTTCCGAATCGACATTCCCAGAACGACCCCGGTCGGCGACCCGTACTCATCCGCGATCTTCGCGCTGCCCGGGCGCTCAGCCGAGCTCGTAACGGTGCGCGGCCGCCTCCTGGTGGATCGCGGCCAGGTTCTGTCGACCGACGACTCGCTCGGTGATCGTGTCCGAACCGCCGGCGATGCTCTAGCCAAATGGGCCGCCCGCCAGGAATAAGGAGGCCCAGGTCCCGCACGCGAGTATGAAAGCTCCAAGCGAAGCGGCGTCGTTCGCTATCAGCCCCCTGCTTCAGTATTCGTGTGGCCCTTGAGCGTCGGACGCTTTACCAGGCAGCGTACGGTAGCGTAGCCGCACACCAATCCTGTATCTTCAATCTCCACTCTGAAGGAAGCCCAACTCAATGCCGGCAGTAGATAACCACCACCGTATCTGGCGCGACGGCAAGTTCGTGGATTGGGATGACGCGACGATTCACGTCATGAGTCACGTCGTCCACTACGGTTCGAGTGTGTTCGAAGGCATCCGCTGCTACGAGACGCCCAACGGGCCGGCCGTGTTCCGACTCGGCGCCCACATGCGGCGCTTCGCGGACTCGTGCAAGATCTACCGGATGCCCCTCGACTACTCGATCGACGAAATGTCGAGGGCCGCCGTCGACACAGTCGCCGAGAATGGATTGCCGCACTGTTACCTGCGGCCGGTCGCTATCCGGACTGGCGAGCAGATGGGCGTGCTTCCCCACGATACCCCGCTCGAAGTCTTCATCATCCCGTGGACCTGGGGCACGTACCTTGGAACGGATGCGCTCAAGAATGGCGCTGACGTGTGTGTTTCGAGCTGGAGACGGCCCGCGCCCGACACCTTCCCGATGATGGCGAAGGCGGGCGGGAACTATCTGAATGGCCAGCTATCGAAGATGCAGGCGCGCGTCGACAATTACGTCGAAGGCATAATGCTCGATTCGTTTGGGCTCGTGTCCGAAGGAAGCGGCGAGAATCTGTTTCTCGTTCGTGACGGCAAGCTGTTCACGTCGACCATAAGCTCCGGAATTCTGAACGGCATAACGCGCGATTCCGTGATTCAGATCGCGCACGACATGGATGTCGAGGTCGTCGAGGGTTCGATTCCTCGCGAAATGCTGTACATCGCCGACGAGCTGTTTTTCACCGGGACGGCTGCCGAGATAACGCCGATCCGGTCGGTTGACCGCATTCAAGTCGGTGCAGGGAAGCCTGGAGCGCTCACTCTCCAGATCCAGAAGGAGTACATGGGGATCGCTACCGGGGTGATTGAAGACCGTTATGGCTGGCTGACGCCGGTGCCCCCGCGCAAAAGCGCGTCGGCGACCGCCCGCGGAAAAGTCGCCCGGGAGCCGGCTGGCGACCTGTCGGCGGCCCCGATCTAGGCGCGAGGGTAACGGGCGACACGAGCTAATCGTCGCATAGAAGAGAGTTGTACAGGCAGTATATTTGGGCAGGTTCGCCCAGGAGGGTGCTTGATCGTTGGTTGTCTGGCACTGAATGCTTCGTTTGAGCCGTTGACGATGGTCCCGCTGCGCCGTGCGCTGCGGTTGGTAATCGATGGGAAAGCGGAAATCGTCGAGGCTGATTTTGATCGCGTGGTTCGCTCCGAGAGGTTGACTCTCCCTCGCCCCGCGGTGATCCGACTCACGCGCTTCATCCACGTCCCTCGCCGGTTCCGGCGCCAGGTGACGAACACCTTCCTGTTCGCGCGCGACCGCTACCGCTGCCAGTACTGCGGACGGCTGCAGATCGAGCTCAAGCCCCGCGAATCGCTCACGCGCGACCATCTCATTCCGCTGTCCCGCGGAGGCGCGAACGACTGGACGAACGTCGTCACCGCCTGCAGCCCCTGCAACACGAGGAAGGCGAACAACCT
>DATHHC010000085.1:0-5927 GCA_035317285.1 Gemmatimonadaceae bacterium
ATGGTCGGCCGAGCTCCGAATTCCCTACTCGCAGCTTCGCTTCTCGCGCGACAGTCTGCAAACGTGGGGAATGCAGATCTGGCGCTACACGGACCGGCTCAATGAGCAGGACATGTGGTCATTCCGGACGAAGAGCGAAGCCGGAGGGGCGATGTATTTCGGATCGCTGCACGACCTGGTGCTCGAGCCACAGCCCCATCAGCTCGAGATCCTGCCGTACGTGGAATCGCGACAGCAATTCAAGTTCGCGGAGCCCGGCGATCCGTATCACAACAGCAGCTACACGAGTGTGAGCGCTGGCGCGGACATGAAATACCTGCTGACGTCGAGTCTTGCTCTGGATGCGACCGTCAATCCGGATTTCGGACAGGTGGAAGTGGATCCCGCAACGATCAACCTGTCGGCGTACGAGACATTCTACTCGGAGAAGCGGCCGTTTTTCGTAGCCGGGAGCAGCGCGTTCGATTTCGGCAATTTCAGCTGCAACTTCTGCAGCAACACATCGAGCCTCGACATCTTCTACTCGCGGCGCATCGGACGTCCGCCGCAGCTCAATCCATACGTGGGCAACATCGCGAATTTCGCCGATGAGCCTGACAACACGACCATTCTTGGCGCCGCCAAAATCACCGGACGCACAAAGGGTGGATTCACGTTGGGGATTCTCGATGCGCTCACGAATCGAGAGACTGCGAGGTACGTACCTGCCGGTGGTGGAGCGCAGCAGTCGCAGGAAGTAGAGCCGCTCAGCAACTATTTCGTCGGGCGGATCAAAAAGGATCTGCGTGGGGGAGCCACAACGATCGGCGGAGCGTTCACATCAGCGCTCCGTCGTATGGACGATACAGTGGTCTCCGATAGACTCCGCCAGCACGCCGAGGCAGGAGGAATCGACTTCAATCATACCTGGCACCAGCGGCAGTATTCCTGGATTGGCTCGGTGCTGTTGTCGGACGTTGCCGGAACATCATCCGTCATCGATCAGACCCAGCAGTCCAGCGCGCACTACTTCCAGCGCCCCGATCGTCAGGTAACCAGCGACGGACTCTTCAGCGCCAAGTACGATCCCAACGCCACATCGCTTCGGGGCTACGGCTTCTATACGCGACTGGGAAAGGGCGGCGGAAACTGGTTCTGGGAGACAGCCCAGAATTGGCGCAGCCCCGGCTTCGAGACGAACGACCTGTCATTTCTCGATCGCGCCGATTACAAGTGGATGAACGCGAACGTGGGTCGCAGTTGGAACACTCCGGGACGCTGGTATCGCAACGCTGTGATCCTTGGCGGCGGACAGCAGCAGTTCAACTACGATGGCGACAAGACCGATCTCCAGTCGCAGATCTACGGCGGCGCCCAGTTCCTGAACTACTGGAACCTGCGGAGCTTCGTAATTCACCATCCAACCGTGCTCGATGATCGCCTGACGCGTGGTGGACCGGTCGTAATGCGAACCGGCTACAATTACACCGAGCTTGAGGTGTCGACCGACGCCCGGCAGCGCGCCGTGTTCGATTTCGACGTGTCGGTAGCGAAGGGTATAGGATCAGATACCCACTCCCTCGGACTTCGCCCCGGTGTTGCCCTCAAACCTGCTGCGAATGTCTTCGTCAGTCTCACGCCGAGCTTTTTTGCCGATGAAGACGTGGCCCAGTATGTCACGACGGTCACGGACGCGACAGCAACGGGGTTCTTCGGGAAACGCTACGTCTTTGCGTTCATCAAGACGCGGACGCTCTCTCTCGACACGAGGGTGAACTGGACGTTCAATCCGAACCTCACTCTGCAGCTCTTCGCGCAGCCGTTCATCGCGAGCGGTGCCTACTCGTCGTTCCGGGAGTTCGCGGCGCCGCGCACGATTCAAAAGTTGATTTACGGGCAGGACATCGGCACGATCGTCCGCACACCGGCGACCGCTACGAACGGCGCCACCTACACCGTGGATCCGGATGGCGCGGGCGCGGGCACGGCGCCAGCATTTTCATTCGCCGACCCTGACTTCACCTTCCGGTCTCTGATCGGCAACGCGGTGGTCCGGTGGGAGTATCGCCCTGGCTCGACGGTGTTCTTCGTGTGGACGCAGAGTCGCACGGGAAATGATCCGAACGGCAATTTCGATTTCGCTGCGCAGAGAACTGCGATCTTCCGCGACCGGCCAACGAACGTGTTTCAAGTGAAGATGAACTACTGGATCGGGCGCTAACCGGAACTCAAGTTCTCAGTTGATCAGGAAACCGGCTCCAGTCGTTTCAGCGCGCTCGTAGACCAGGGCTGCCGCCGCTACGTCCTCGATTGCGACGCCTGTACTGTCGAAAACAATGATCTCGTCATTGCTCAATCGTCCGGGCACGAGGCCGGCGACGACCTGATCGAGTGAGCCGCGGACGTGCCCGGGTGGCATCGGACCAAGGGCAAAGGCGTGATGCAGGTCACCAATTCTCGAGCATTGGTCCAGGTCGTCGACCACCACGACGACCTGACGAAGCAACTCCGCGGCGATCTCCTGCTTTCCCTCGTTGTCGGCGCCGACGGCGGCGACGAATGCCCCGGCCGGGAGGTCTCCCGGATTGAGCAATGGGTGGCGGGATGGTGTTGACGTGATGACGATCTCACTCGCGCTAGCTGCCTCGTGTACATCGGTCGCAACCTCGGCTACGACGCCGAAGCGGGCGCGAGCTTCCCCAGCGAACCGTTCAGCGGCCGCGCGGCTCAGGTCGAAGGCAACCACGCGCTCGAGACGTCGAACGTGATGAATGGCTTCGATGTGCGATCGAGCCTGGACACCACATCCGATGAAACTCGCCGACGACGCGTTCGGGACGGCCAGATACCTGGCCGCGACGGCTGAAGCGGCCGCCGTTCTCATCGCGGTGATCAAGCCTGAATCCATGCTGGCGAGCGGGGTACCGAGCGCTGCGTCGAAGAGAACGAGTATGCCCTGGATGGTCGGAAGAGCGTGACGGGCGGGGTTGTCCGGAAAATTCGCGTTGATCTTGGCCGCGGCGTACGGGCGGGACAGTATCAGCGACCCAAGCTTCGCATGAAGGGTCCCGCCATCCAGCTCGAGTCCGAGTATTCCACTCGGAGCCCGCCGGCCCTCACCGCGGGCGCGGAAGGCATCCTCGACTGCTCCAATGCAGGATTCCATATCCAGCAGGCGTTCAACGTCGCGACGCTCGAGCACTCGCATTGGGCCACCTCGAACAGAATTGACACCCTTCCGGGCTGATGATACAATTGAATCAATGAATGATGCGGAAGAAGCTTCAGCGCAAGAGGCGGGTCGCCGTCGGCGGTGGCTCCTTCTCGTTCACCAACTTCCGCCGAAACCCGATTACCTGAGGGTGAAGATCAGGCGGCGGCTACGACGACTGGGCGCGGTCGCGATCAAGAACACCGTCTATGCCCTGCCCAGTGGAGATGAAGCGCTGGAGGATTTCGAGTGGCTCCGCCGGGAGATCGAGGCAGAGGGAGGGACGGCGATCATCGCGGAGGCCGAGTTTGTCGAGGGCATCTCCGATGAGGAGCTGGATTCGATGATGGCAGCCGAGCGTCAGGATGGCGGTGAAGATGACTCGGGTGGGCGCGTCACTGCCGACAAGGTGGAATCGGGCAGAACCTGGGTCACTCGCCAGGGCGTCAACGTAGATCGGATAGCGAGCGCCTGGCTCATTCACCGCTTCATCGATGGGGATGCGAGGTTCAAGTTCGTTCCGGCGCGCGGTTATCGAGGCAAGGCTGGCGAGCTCCGCTTCGACATGTTCGAAGCCGAATACACTCACGTTGGAGAAGACTGCACGTTTCAAACGCTGGTGCGACGATTCGGCTTGCGCGACGGTGGGCTGCGCGCCATCGGTGAAATCATTCACGACATTGATTGCAAGGACGATCGGTTCAACCGGCCTGAGACGGCCGGAACCGCGGCGCTCATTCGCGGCCTCGTGCAGGCGCACGACGATGATCGGAAACGCCTCGATCGTGGTTCGGCGCTCCTTGACGATCTGTATGAGTTCTTCCGCAGGGAGCGCGCGTGACGGGTCTCGATCAGTTGTAGCGAATTCCGGGAGGAGGCTACCATGAAGTGGATTACCCGTGAGCGGCCAAAGATCGATCGCGTCGCGTGCCCCTGGCTCATTGCGAGGTTTATTGACGCGCAAGCGGAATTTCTCTTTGTTCCGCCCAACGAAGTGTCGCGAGTCGCGCGACAGTCGAGAGCCATTCCGTACGACGTCGAAGGAGTGGAGCTCTCGCACGAAGGGCCACTCTGCAGCTTTGATGCTTTCCTTGCGAAATATCAGCTCCATGATCCGTCGCTCGCGGCACTGGCCGCCATTGTCCGAGGCGCCGACACCGATCGTCTTGACACGGCACCGCAGTGCGCCGGATTGTTGGCGATTTCGCTGGGACTATCGCGCCTGTTCGAGGACGACCACGAGCAGCTCCGACACGGTTTTATCGTCTACGATGCGCTCTACGCCTGGCTGAGAGATGCACGATTCGAGCGGCACTCATGGAATCCGCAGCGCCTTGCCCCACTGCCTGGCGCCAACGCAAACAACCTGGGAGATCGGCTTGCACCCTGAGGTTTGGAGCGCGGGACTCTTGTAGGACCGACACCGGCCTCCGAACTTTCGGGCTCGCTGAATCGGCCCGAGTGACATCAGGCAGCCACTCCTCACCTCGCTTCATGCTCAGTCTCATCGGGATCGTCATTGTGATCGTGGGATTTGTCCTCCGGATGAATCCCCTGCTCGTCGTTACCGTTGCCGGACTCGCAACCGGCATGGCGAGCGGGCTCGGCCCGCTGGAAGTGGTGGCAGCGTTTGGAAAGGCGTTCATCACGAGCCGTTACGTCGCAATCGTGTGGCTCGTGCTCCCCGTCATCGGCCTGCTCGAGCATGCGGGACTCAAGGAGCGGGCGCGCGCCGTCGTCGCCGGTATTCGCGCCGCTACCACCTCGCGCGTTCTGCTCGCGTACTTCGCCATCCGACAGATCACGGCTGCGTTCGGTCTTACATCACTTGGCGGGCACGCGCAGATGGTGAGGCCGCTCATCGCGCCCATGGCGGAGGGAGCGGCGGAAAATCAATACGGCGAGCTCCCGCAGTTCGTTCGATACAAGATCAGGGCAAATGCTGCCGCCGTCGACAACATCGCGCTCTTCTTCGGTGAGGACATTTTCATCGCCATCGGATCCATTCTTCTGATCAAGGGCTTTCTCGATCAGAACGGAATCCATGTGGAGCCGACGCAGCTCGCGATCTGGGCGATCCCAACCGCGATCTGCGCCTTCGTCATCCATTGCGCGCGGCTCCTGCTTCTCGACCGGCAGCTGCGCGCGGATCTGGCGCGGGAGCGCGAGAAAGCGTGATCACCCTCGAGCACGTCTACTGGCTGAGCGGGCTCATGTTCGGTGGCGTTGCCATCGTCAATTGGCGCGACCGAAGCAATCCGCGACGCTTCAACAACACCGCGTTCTGGGGCATCTACGCAATCACGTTTCTGGTGGGCTCACGGCTGGCCGATCTCACGAATGGGTTTCTCGTCGTCGCGATGGTGCTCGTTGCCAGCATCCGCGGACTCGGTCAGGGCAAGAAGGAGAGTGCGACGCGCGAGGAGCGCGAAGCGAGTGCCCGGCGCTGGGGCAACAAGCTCTTCATTCCGGCGCTTGCAATCCCGCTCATCACCGTGCTTGGAACAGTGCTCTTCAAGAGGATCCTTATCAACGGCGCGCCGGTAGTCGATCTCAAGCAGGTGACGGTGATCTCGTTGGCGATTGCGACCGTGGTCGCGCTCGTTACCGGCATGATCATGCTCAGGTCGCCGCTGTTGGCGCCGATCAGGGAAGCGCGACGCCTGCTCGATGCGGTGGGTTGGGCGGCGGTCCTTCCCCAGATGCTCGCCGCGCTCGGAGCGCTGTTCGCGATCGC
>DATHHC010000086.1:0-3166 GCA_035317285.1 Gemmatimonadaceae bacterium
GCGCGCATTGCCGCGGCTCGCCACGGCTGAAGAGGTGAGCTTCCGCCGTGCGTCGATGCTTCGCGCCAGAGGCGCGGTCATTCTCGTCATTCTCGTTCTCGCATTCCTGGTTTATGCGTGGCGCGAGAGACGCGCGCTGGCAGATCGGCTCTTCGCCATCGCGGTGGCGCTCGCGATCACAGCGCTGATTCCATGGAACTCATTCTCGAAATCATCGCGCCTCTTCGATCCGGCGTACTACTTCTCCAGGCTCGGCGGTCCGCTCACCGCGAACGCCGGCGCGCTTTGCATCAGCGCCGCGCTGATTCTCATGGCCGTATACGCGGTCATTCGCGCGCACCCCGAGGCACGATGGCCGCGTCCGTACGCTGCCGTCGGCGCGATCATTACGCTCGGCGCCGGTATCCCCTTCGCGTCGAACATCGTTCGAGGCATCGGACAGCCTCCGTGGGGCTCGACGCCCGGCCTCTGGCTCTCGTGGGAGATTCCGCTCTTCCTCTTCCTCTTCGCCGTGCTGCTCGCCGCGTACTGGATGCTGCGCATGGCATTCGGCCAGCTGGGAATCGTCACCTTCCGTGCGGCGGTCATCATCGCCTCGATTTCTGCCATCGTTGCGCTTGGCGGTCTCTGGTCCACCACATCGCGCGAGCGAATGCAGCTCGCCGAACAGGACGTCGCTGCGCTCGGGCACGTTGACGATTATGCGCTCCAGCTCACGCGTCGATTCGTCGCCACGCTCTCGCAATCGCCGCAACCGCTCACTCGCGCAGACTTGCTGAAGGCATATGCCGCCTCTGATCTGGCATCGGCTGAGTATCCGGCGACCGTTGCATCCTGGACGCAAATCGGAACGCAAATCTCCGAATTCGCTGTCGCGGCTGCCGAGCCGGACTCGGAAGCGATATCGAACGCCGTCAAGGAGGCAATCGCCACCCGGCAGATAGTGACTCGAAGCACGCTTGGCCCTACCGGCGTTCAGATCCTCGCTGCGGTCGCCCATTTGTCGGGCGGCGCTACTTCCGTGCTGGTCTTGCCGCGCACAAGGCTTCTCAACGCGAATCCATACGGCGCGCTGCTCGGGATGGCTCCGCCCTCTGGTGGCGATCCCCCGTACGCGCTCCTGCTGACCGATGTCTCGCCGACCGGGCGTGCCGATACCATGCACGTGCGCTGGCATCGCGTGGGCGACGAGCTTCACGGCAACCGCTTGATCTCGACGAGCGCGGGTACCATGCGTGCGCACGTAGAAATCGACTTGCGCTCGGTTTGGGCCCGGGCCGAGCGTGGAAGCCTTGTGCTGCTGCTCGACCTCCTGCTCGCGGGTCTGTTCTGGCTGCTCGGCACGATTGGGGAAAGGGGTTTTGTGCGCTGGCTGCGGGTGCGCGCGGCAAGGTGGATCTACACCTACCACGCGAGGCTGACTCTTGCCCTCTTTGCCTTCTTCGTGATTCCGGCGATCGCCTTCGCGGTTTGGTCCTACCAGAGGCTGAAAAGCGACGACTTTCAGACACGCGAAGTTCTCGTTCGCGAGACCCTCAACGCGGTCGCGGCCGGCAATGAGTATCAGCAGCTACCGGGAGCGGCGCGACGGTTCGACACTCCGCTCTTTCTCTATTCGGACGGCTTTCTCGATCGCACGAGTGACAGCCTGCTCGATGCCCTGGCTCCGACCGGGAGGCAGTTGCCGCCGGCGGTCGAGCTCAGTCTCGCGGGCGGCGGAGAGCTGACCGCCGTTTGGGAAGCAAAGCTCGGCTCCGCGAAAATGCTTTTCGGCTACAGCAACGGTGTCGCTCCGGCGCAGGAGCGATTCGTGCTCGCGGCACCGGCTCGAAGTGACGACATCGTGCTGGACAGGCGACGCCGGGATCTGGGCATGTTGGTGCTGTTCGCGACGGCCGTCGGCGCGCTCGCGGCGCTATGGCTCAGCGGAATCGCGGCCAAGCGCCTGGCGAGAGACCTCGAGCTCAGCCGAATCGAAGTCGCTCGCGCCGAGCGCGTGCTGGCGTGGGGCGAGATGGCTCGCCAGATCGCGCATGAGATCAAGAATCCGCTCACACCGATTAGACTGGGTGTTCAGCATCTGCGGCGCGCGCGCAGTGATCCTCGGATCGACTTCGACCAGGTGCTCAACGAAAACGTGCGGCGAATTCTGGCGGAGATAGACAGGCTCGACGAAATCGCGCGCTCCTTCAGCCGGTACGGAAGCGCGCCGGCGGATCTGCCTCCGGCGGTTGCCGTTGACATCGCCGCGGTGGTGAAGGATGTAGTCGCGCTGGAGCAAATGGGCGACCGAAAGCTGAGGTGGCAGCTGCGGGGCGCCGACAGGCCGGCGTGGGCGATGGCGCAGAAGGACGAGATGCGGGATGTGCTGCTCAACGTCTTCGAAAACGCGCGCCTTGCCTCGGCGCGCCACGTCGATATCTCGTTGCGCGACGAAGATGGAAGAGTGACGATAGAGACGATCGACGATGGAACGGGCATCGCGACGGCAGTGTTGCCCCGGATCTTCGAGCCGCATTTTTCAACACGCACGACCGGGAGCGGCCTCGGGCTCGCCGTCAGTCGCAGACTGATCGAAGCCTGGGGAGGAGAGATTGCGATCACCAGTGAAGAAGGAAAGGGAACGAGAGTGCTGATAGTGCTTGCCCGGAGCGGAGCGTGACGGGAGTGAACCGTGGCGTGGAGACGCCACGCGCAACAAAGGTCCTGCCCGCTCATCTCGTGGATTGGCAGCTTCCACCCGAGTGGTCGTGGGGACCCGGAGGCATGACCGGCGACTACCGCCACTATCAGGAAGTGGTGGACGCGCTCGGCCGGTCGTTGTCGCTGGTGACAGCTCCCGATCCTGCCCACACTCCGTGGCTCTTCGAGGAAGCGAAGCAGCTGGCACAGCGCAGTCATCCGTCGATTCCGACGACCTATCACTACTGGACCGCGTATCAGGACGCGCGCCGCGGCCCGGGTTATCTGCGTCGCTGGGTGACGGGCGAGACCGTGCGTGCGCGCCTCGCGCGGCTTGGACTCGCTGACATCCCGTACGTGTTTCAAATGCTCAGAGGCGCGTGTTCCACGCTCTCATACCTTCACGAAACGGGGATTGCGCACGGAGGCCTGAATGGCGACGCGTTGTGGACGACGCCAACCGGACGTCTCTGGATGCTCGAGT
>DATHHC010000087.1:0-5621 GCA_035317285.1 Gemmatimonadaceae bacterium
GTGGAGCCGCTCGATGGGATCGCGCTGATGCACAAACGCCGAGCGCGCGTGACCCACACTACTGATCTCACCAACGGCCCCGGTAAACTCTGCACCGCTCTGGGAATCACCGGCTCACTCAACGGAATGGCGCTGCGCCGAAAGCCAATCGTGATCCGCGAGGGCGAGCCCGTTCCCGACGACGAAGTAGAAATCACTGCCCGCATCGGAATAACTCGATCCGCGGATTGGCCTCTCCGCTGGATTGTGAAGGGAAACCGCTTCGTGTCCCGCTGGAAGGTTAGTGGTCCACGGAGCAGCTAAGCTGCCCCAAGCGTTGTTGGCTATCAGCCCCCCGCTTTTGTATTGAAGATGCCAGTCCAGCACCCCGATCTCTCCCTGGGAGCAGTGAAAAAAAAACGACCCCCGAAAGGGCCGTTTGTCCAATAGCCAGGCGCGCCAAGAGCTGCTATTCCTGGTCGTTGGAGTTCCTGACTTACTTGTCGATCGAACTTCCGAAGTTGTAACGGACGCCGAACTCGAAAAACGACAGCACGCTCGAGAACATGAATTGGGAGTTGCTCGGCAGCATCGTTTCCTGAGCGAAGATTACCGCACGCTTCGTCTGTATCTGGACGCCGGCCATCCCCAGCACTGCGCCACGACTGCGGAGCTGATCTACCTTGTCAAAGAAAGAGTTGGAGGGAAACGTGTTTGCACTGTCGATGCCCACTCTCGCGTCACCAAGCACGGCGATCATATAGCCCAGGCCGCCGTACGGTGTGATTCCTCCAAAGTGCTTGGGGAATGCGACCGCGGCGACCGAGATGCGGCGCAAGTCGTTGACCCGCACCGTGCGTTGTCCCGTGCTCGACGCCTGGTCGGATATTTCGACGTCCTGCTCGAAGATCGACTGATTGCCGGATACGTAGAGGCCGCCCTTGGTTCGCGTGATCAACCAGTCGATTCCGAGGTCGACCGTCGACACGTTCCCGTGACCCGCCGCCGCGAAGGAGGTGACTCCCGTCTTGAATCCCCAGAACCACGAGTTGTCGAAGTTCCGCATTCCCTGGGCGCCGGCGCCCGCGGCAACAACGATCGTGGCGACCACTGCAACGGCGACTGCTTTGAGCTTCTGCATTAAGGCGTCCTCTAGATTATGCCTAGCTTCGTCCCGACGGTCCTGAAGGCCGCGATGGCCTGATCCAGATCGTCGCGTGAGTGGGCGGCGCTGAGCTGACAGCGCACGCGCGCCTGCCCTTGGGGAACGACCGGAAAGCCGAATCCCGTCACAAAGACGCCTTCATCCAGCAACATGTCACTCATTTTGATGGCGGTGGCCGTCTCCCCGACAATTATAGGGACGATTGGGGTCTCGCCAGGCAATGGCTTGAAGCCCGCCTCGGCGATCGCGCCGCGGAAGTATCGCGTGTTGTCGTGAAGCGTTTTCACCAGCTCTGGATGGTGTTCCAGCTGCTGAATCGCCCCGAGAGCGCTGGCTGCCACCGTGGGCGGAAGCGCGTTCGAGAAGAGCTGAGGTCGGGACCGCTGGGTGAGCATGTCGCAGAGCGAGGCTGGTCCGGCCACAAACCCGCCTGCCGCGCCGCCCAGGGCCTTACCGAGCGTCGACGTGATGATGTCCACCTCGCCCAGCACGCCGTAGTGCTCGGCGGTTCCACGCCCGTTCGCCCCGAGGACGCCGGTGCCATGCGAATCGTCAACGGCCACGATCGCGTCGTAGTCCTCCGCCAGCTGTAGGATCTCGGGCAGCTTCGCGATGCTTCCTTCCATCGAAAAGACGCCGTCGGTCCAGATGACGCGGCGGCGGGCGCTCTTCGCGCTCTCGAGCTTCGACTTCAGGTCGTCGAGATCAGAATGCTGGTAGACGGCCGTCGTGCACTTGGTGATGGCCTTGGCCAGCCTGATCGAGTCTATGATCGAGGCATGGTTGAGCGCGTCCGACACGACGAAGTCGTTCTGCTCGACGATCGTGGCCGTCAGTCCCTCGTTCGCATTCCACGCCGAGACGTAGCTGAGCGATGCCTCGGTGCCTACGAGGTCCGCAATCGCCTGCTCGAGATCGCGATGAATCGTGAACGTTCCGCAAATGAAGCGGACGCTCCCGGTGCCGGCACCAAACTTTTTCAATCCTTCCATTCCCAATGCGACGACCGCCGGGTCGTTGCAGAGGCCGAGGTAGTTGTTCGATGAGAGAATCACCACCTCTCCGCGTCCCTCCATCTGAACGCGCGCGCCCTGCGGCGACTCCAGATAGTTGAGCCGCTTGTAGATGTGCTCCTGCTTGAGTTTCTCGATGGCGGCCTGTTGCCCGGCATCGAAGTTCTTGTTCAGCGCCACAGCATCCTCACGTGTGATGCGAAAGTTGTCGGCTCAGGTCACTTCGAAGATCACCTTGCCGGCCTCACCGGACTTGATCGCGGCGATCGCCGCGTCGGCCTCGGCGAGCGGGAAACGGTGGGTGATGACGGGGGTTGGGTCGAACTCACCGGACTTGAGAAAGCGCGTCATCTGGTGCCACGTCTCGTACATGCGGCGGCCGACGACTCCGTAGATCGTGAGGCCCTTGAAGATGACCTCGGTGGCCAGGTCGAAGTCCACCTTCTTCGAGGGAATGCCCAGCATCTGCACTCGTCCGCCGACGCGCACCAGGGCGAACGCCTGGTGAATCGCCGCGGGCACTCCAGACATCTCCAGCACCACGTCCGCGCCCAATCCGTCGGTAGCCGCCTTCACTAGCTTCTCGGCCGCCTCCGGATGCACTGCATCGTTGGCACCCATGCTCTTCGCCAGCGCGAGTCTCGTATCGTTGACATCGGTCGCAATGATTCGCGATGCTCCCGCCGCCCTGCAGATTCCGACCGCGAAGATCCCGATCGGGCCGCAACCGGTGACGAGCACGACTGCTCCGGGAATCTCGGCTGTGAGCACGGTGTGAAAGGCGTTTCCCATCGGGTCGTGGATTCCCCCGACGTCGTACGAGATCGAGTCATCCAGGTGCCACACGTTCGTCGCGGGCATCGAGATGTATTCGGCAAAGCAGCCGTCGCGGTCGACGCCGATGATCCTGGTGAAGGGGCAGACGTGCGCGTTGCCCGTTCTGCAGAGAAGGCAGCGTCCGTCGACGATGTGACCCTCCGCGGTGACGCGATCGCCTTCCTTCACATCGGTCACGAGTCGCCCCACCTGAACGACATCACCCGCAAACTCATGCCCGACGACGAACGGCGGCTTGCAGCGGCCCTTCGCCCACGCGTCCCAGTCGTAGATGTGAACGTCGGTGCCGCACACTCCCGCGCGCCGAACACGAATGAGAACTTCGTCCTCACGGATTCTGGGCTCCGCGACATCCTTGAGTTTAAAGCCGGGCGACGCGGATTCCTTTACCAACGCTTTCACGAGCAACTACTCCGCTGAGAGTCGAAAAACATTTTTTCTGCGCGAGAGAATCTCAAACCTGCTTGTTGAGTGCCGCTTTTGGAAGTGATGGGTAGCCGAGCGATTCGAGTGCTCAAGCGATTGCACGCACATCTCTTGCATTCTATATTCGCGACGAGCTGCTCACGCTGATGTGACCTCGTCGTCGCACGTTTCTGTTGTGGTTCGCGTGCCGGTCAGGACGCGATGCAGGACTTGCCGGTTCCACCAGGGGAATCGGTGAGAGTTCTACTTCATCGTGGAGAGACAACATGGCAGCAGCGAAAAAGAAGGCGCCTCGCAAAGGAAGCAAGGCGGCCCGCAGCGCTTCGGCGCGCAAGGGAGCGCGCACGCGCGCGCGGAAGAAGGCAGCCCGCAAGGCCGCGCGCAAGCGCAGGTAGCTCGCTTAAAGACTGGCAAACGGAAAAGCCGGCGATGTCGCCGGCTTTTTTGCTTTCCTGTGGATCATCTCGAGTAACGTGCGCTCGCCAGCTCGACGATTCTCGCGATCAGCGCGGGATACTCGAGTCCGCCCTTCTGCGCCGCACGCGCAAACTCGCTGTTCTGCTCGAGGTAGCAGTTTGGATTCGCCTCGATCACGTAAACTTCTTCCTCCGGCGTGACCCGCAGATCGATGCGCGCGTAGTCCCGCAGGCGAAGCGCCTGGAACGAATCGATGGCCACTTGCTGGATCTTCGTCGCCAGCTCTTCGGAGAGATCGGTGGGAAAGATCGACTTCGTCCCTTCGAATTGCGCGCCCTTCTCGTCGCCGTCGTCGCCCCACTTCGCTTCCCAGCTGGCGATCTTCGGCAGTCCCGCCGGAAACTTCGAGAAGTCGAGCTCGATTATCGGTAGCGCCTCGACCTTGCTGTTGCCAAGCACGCCGACATAGAACTCGCGTCCATCGATGAACTCCTCGACGAGCACCGCGGATTGATACTCCTGCTGAGTGCTGCTGATCACGTCGAGAAGCTCCTTCACATCGTTCACGATGGACTTCTGGGTGATGCCGAGCGATGCGTCCTCCTGGGGCGGCTTCACCAGCAGAGGAAACTTGATGTCGCCCACCCAGTCGGATTGCCCGCGGTACATCGTAGCGAACTTTGCACTCAGGATACCATGAAAAGTCAGTACCTTCTTCGTCAGCGTCTTGTCGCCGGCGAGAATCAGCCCGGCGGGACTGGAGCCAGTGTAGCGCAAATCGAGAAGGTTGAGCAACGCAGCGACGTTCGACTCGAGCGCGCTTTTTCCCCTGAATGATTCGGCGAGATTGAAGACCAGCTCCGGCTGTTCTTTCGTCAGCTCATCGATCAGCGGTTGGACCGCGTCGTCGACCGCCAGCCTCCTGATCGTGTGACCATTCGCGGCGAGCGCGGCGTCGAGCTGATCGAGCAGCGGATCTACCGGTGGATCGAGCGCATCCTTGCTGTGGAGGACCGTTATCTTCACGAGTCGCCGGCCGCTTCGGTCCCGTCGATCGCGTTCGTGTGACGGTAGTTCATCATCACCGCCGTTCCGAATGCGGTGAGCTCGATCAACGTCGACGCCTCGAGCCCACCAAGCCGGAGGCCGAGCTCGGTCGCACGGTTGGCGAGAAAGTCCACGAACTGCTTGACGACGGATGCGTTTTCTCCGGTCCAGTAGGCGATGCGCGTGACGATCTCGCGCTCGTGGCGGGAGATGAAATCCGCGGCCAGGGCAGCGGCCGGAGCATGATCCACGGTGACGAAGATCGTCCTCAGATCGCCATCGAAGATTCGCGGATCGCGGATCGGGATTTTTTCGTCATTCTCCTCGTAGTGTTCCGCGACCGTGTATTGCATCGCCGTCACCGGGAGATCGTCCTCCGATGGCTCGGGAACCTCCGGGATCTGGTGCGCGATCTCTCTCATGACGCGATCCATGTACTCGAGCTTCGCGAGCGCACCCCAGCCTTCGTAGGCGCGGGGCCAGTCCAGGCCAGGCGTGAGCCAAACCGCAAATGTCTCGGCGAAATCCTCATCGGGATGCTTCTGCGCGTACCAGCCGTGGATGTGTCGTACGAACTCGTGGGAGAAAGGATCGGCGCGGTATCGCTCCCGGTACGGACGCGAATACGGTCCGAACATCTTTCGCCAATCGGGCCGGTCGTAGAGACGATACGCGTAATTGAAGGCGTGCCCAGCCTCGTGTCGCAAATACCGCATTGATTCCTCGGCGTTCTCGAG
>DATHHC010000088.1:0-6718 GCA_035317285.1 Gemmatimonadaceae bacterium
CCTCGAAGTCGGTGTTCTGGTGAGTGAACGTCAGACCGATGTCGTGCATGTCCACGCCGCGCAGCGTGGCGAAGCGGAAACCGGTTCGGCTTATGCCCGCCAGTACACGCCCCCGACCGAGAGTCTGGGCGCGCTCGGCAAAGATCGGCCCCGCCGATGTCGAAGTTCGCACTGGCACTCCGCCCTCGAACCGAAATGTCTCTCCGCCGCTGGTGGATCCGATCGGTATGTTGGCGACGCTGGCGCCAAGCGCATCGGTGATGAAAGCGATCAGCGACGCGTTCTCCGCATTGGAAGACGGGATGAAATGGAGGCCGTGCGCCTGCAGGGATGCCGGATTGTTCGGATCAGCAGACCCAGCCAGGAAGAGCGGATCCTGTCCGGAACCGAAGATAAAAAGTTCCGATATCCGGTCGCGTAGGTGTTGCGCGTCCGCGGGAGACGACGCCATGAAGAACGCGATGCAAGCGAGCGCTAACAGCCTGGTGTTGGTGAGCCCTGCGGTGCGACTGCGCATTGGGACCGGAGCCTGGCTAGGCGTTGGGCGATCGGAATCGGCAATATCTTAGCTGCGAACCTTGGGCTCGGCAACGCTAAGAATGGCGTGGCCCGTTGGGGCATTCAGCGCTAGACTAGACCGTCACCAACAGCGTCGAGGATGCCAATGGACGCTCCTTCAGCGCCCGTCGCCAACATCGGGACGGGAGAACGTCGCAAGCGGCTCACCTGGGGAATCGTGGCATTGGCGGTCGGTGTTGCGATCGCCGCGCTGCTCGCGGCAATCAGCGCTCCGCTCATTTGGAGGCTTCCGCTCTTTCTCGTCTTCCTGTTCGCCGCGCTGGGCATCTTCCAGGCGCGCGACAAGACGTGAATAAAGCTCGCTTCGCGCGGTCAGCGCGACATGGATACCGGCCCGGAGCAGATTCTCGACGGCGCCGAATTGCAGAAGGTCCAGCGGCAGGCGCGGGCCGTTTATGCCAAGTCGGCCATCACAGCTGCGATCCTCACCGCGCTCGCCCTCATTCCATAAGTAACCCGGACCCTCCTGCCGGGTAGGATGAGAATGAACAGTCGTCCCGTCCTGTTGCTGCTGCTCCTGTTTCCAGCGGCACGTCCGTCCTCGGACGCCGACGTTTCGACGTCGCCGCCCTCGCGCAGCACGATGCCACAGACGCCGGCGCGACTCGACGCGATTGCGCGCGCGCAAGCCGATAGCGGCTTCTCCGGTGTCGTGCTGGTGGCCAAAGACACTTTGATTCTCCTCGAGAAAGCGTATTCGCCGCGAAGGGGAAAACCGCTCACGCTCTCGAGCCAGTTCAACATCGGCGCGATGACCAACGGCTTCACCGCGGCAGCCATCCTGAGGCTGCGCTCGCAGCATCGCCTCGCGTTCAGCGATCCCATCTCCCGTTATTTTCCGCACGCCCCGGAGAGAACGCGCGGGATCACTGTTTTCCATCTCCTGACGCACACCTCCGGCCTTCGCGGCCACTCAGCCGGCGCGGGGACGATGCGGCGCGATGGCGCTGTCACCGCGATACTCTCGCTCCCACTCGACTACTCACCTGGGACTCACTACCGCTACATCGATGACGACTACCAGCTCCTGGCGGCGATCACCGAGGTCGCTTCGGGCTCCACGTGGGAAGAGTTCGTCAGGAAAGAGCTTCTCGTGCCGGCTCGCATGGCGTCCACCGGCTTTCAGGGCGGAGACTGGGGACACATCGGCTCGAACGGAATACGCAGCACCGCTGGAGACATCTACCGCTGGGTAGACGCAATCCACGACGCGCGGATCTTCGGCCTGACCGAAAGCAGGGAGCTCGAGTCGCCGCTGATGCACGTCCGCAGCGAGCCGCCATTCGAGATTCACTACGGCTATGGCACGCGAGCATTCGTCCGGAATGGACGAGTTGCGGAATTGGTGCATTCGGGGAGCGGAGATGCCGGCAACAACGGTGTCGCTCGCGTCCTTTCGGATGGGACCGTCGTGGTGGTTCTGTCGAACTCCGGGCAGCATCGTGGAACGACCTGGGCGGCCTACGTCGCGCAGCGCCTGGTGCCGCGCAGATAGCCTGCGGCTGTCGCTTCAACGCGGGCGTGTGCGCAGCCGCGCCACGCTGGCCGCGAGTCCTTAATCGCACGATTGACACGCCCGCCGCCACGATGCGACGTTAGTTGTAGCGCGCCCTGGGGCGCCTCCTGTCCGCGGCAAGGGAGAGTACTCCCACCCAAATCAGTCGAGCGACAATCCGGAACTTTCTCTCCGGCCTGTGACTCAGCGGACTTCAGGCATCAACGGGAGGAAGTCCATGCACAGGAAACTCACGCCCAGCAGCACCCTCGAAAACCTGAAGAAGGAGGCGAAGCGCTGGCTGAAGGCGCTTCGCGACAACGACAGCGAGGCCCGCGCACGTCTCGACCGGGCGTGGCCCGGCGCACCAGCATCTCCAGGGCTACGCGACGTGCAGCACGCTCTGGCGCTCGAGCACGATCTCTCCGGTTGGAGCGCGCTCAGGATTCAGCTCGGGGACAGCACGTCCGACGAAAGCCACGACCGACTCGTTGGGCGCTTTCTCCAGAACGCCTGCCCCGACCATCACGTGCGTGGGGGCCCGGCGCACGTCATGGCGCTGGATACCGCCGATCGGCTTCTGAAGCAGCATCCGGAGATTGCGCGCGACAGCATTTTTACTGCGATCGTGTGCGGCGATCTGGGAGAAGTCGAGCGCATTCTCCGCGAGCGGCCGGAGGCAGCGAAGGAGTGGAGCTCGGGCGCCAGTTACGATCACGCAAGGGCAGGTGAATTCGAAGATATCTTCAAGGACATCCCCCCGATAAACTGGGAGCCGCTCCTTTATCTCGCCTTCACGCGGCTGTCGCTCCCGGCGGCGAACGACAACGCGATCGCGATGGCGAAGCTGCTGCTGGACCATGGCGCAAATCCGAACGCGTACTTCATGGCCGGCGGCAGCCTCTACACGCCGCTGGTCGGGGTAATTGGCGAAGGCGAAGAGAACCGTCCTCCGCATCCCCGGCGCGATGAGCTCGCCCAACGGCTGATCGAGCGGGGCGCCAATCCGTACGACATGCAAGTCATCTACAACACGCACTTCAAGGGCGACGTGCAGTGGTTTCTGGAAATGGCGTACGCGCACGCGCTCGAGACGGGTCGGTTGTCGGAGTGGGCGGATCCAGACTGGCCGATGTTCAACATGGGCGGCTACGGAACTGGTGCTCGATTCCTGCTCGGTAGCGCGATCGATCGAAACGATCTGGAGCTCGCGCGTTGGATCCTCGACCATGGCGCCAATCCCAACGCGCCGCCTCCGCGCCGACGGAAGAGCCACACGGTCGACGCTTCCGCGCGCCTGTCGGATCGATCGCTGTACGAGGTGGCCGTCCTCAAGGGTGCAACGGAGATTGCCGAGCTGCTCGCCAGTTACGGTGCGGTGCGGAGCGCGGTGGCGCTCGACGGAGCCGAGGCATTCATGGCAGCATGCCTGGGGCTCGATCGCACGAAGGCAGCGGCGCTGCTCGACGGCCATCCAGAGTATCTCTCTTCCCCAAAACCGATGGCGCTTGCCGCCGCGCGCGACGGCGACGACGTTGTCGAACTGCTGCTCGACCTTGGAATGTCCCCCGACATCGAGGATCTCGAGGTTGCCAAACAGCACCCCCTGCATGTGGCGGCGTACAACGATTCGGTTCGAGTCGCCGCCCTCCTCGTCGAGCGTGGCGCACAAATCGACCCGCGAGAAACCCAATACGGGATTACGCCCCTCTGGGGCGCGGTCTGGGGGCAGCGCCGGCGGATGATCGATTTTCTGAGACCTCTCAGCAAAGACGTGTGGGCGCTCGCATTCATCGGGGACGTCGAGCGCTTGCGCGTGGTGCTGGGGGCCGAGCCGGCACTGGCGAGGTCCAGCGGAGACAATGAGACCCCGCTCATGTGGCTGCCACCCGACGATGCCCGGGCGACCGAAATCGCCGAGATGCTGCTCGCCGGCGGAGCCGATCCTACGGTGCGAAACAAGCAGGGGCAGACGGCGGCAGATCTTGCCAGTTTGCGGGGGCTTGATGGGGTCGCCGCTCTGCTGCGATCGAGGCAAGGATGATCCGACCCTGATCCAAGGGCGTGTTTGCCGCACGCCGTCCTAGTCGGAAGCGTTAGCGTCCGGATAAATTGGCAGGAGCGTTATGCCAGCAACTCCGTTCCATCTCGGTCCAGGCCTCCTCGTCAAGGCGGCCGCGCCACGACAATTCTCGATGGCGGCGTATTCGCTCGCGCAGGTCGTAATCGACATCGAGTCAGGTTACTACCTGTTGCTGGGCGAATACCCCGTCCATCGCCAGGCGCACACTTTCCTCCTCGGCGGATTGATCGGACTGCTGTGCGGGCTGATCGTGTCTCGCGTGGGCGGCTGGTGGGCGCGACCGCGCGACGTGGTCCCCGAAGCGCTCGCCGCGGAGTTCCGAATGCCCGTGGCGGTGGTGAGTGGAATCTTCGGGGGAGTCTTTCACTCGGTGCTCGACGGCATCATGCATCGGGACATCCATCCGTTCCGGCCGTTCACCGATGCGAACCCGTTGTACAATATCTTCAGCGTTCGGATGCTCTATCTCTTCTGCACGATCACCGGTCTCGTGGGCGCAGCCTTGCTGCTGGCCTGGCAACGAAGACCGAGACAATTCTGAGTGAAAGAGAGCGTCGGGGAGCCCACCAGCCTTCTGCACGACCACGCTGCCCAGCAGCACGCAAACGTTTTCATGAGAGCGTTTTCGTATCCTGCGAGTCAACTCCCCATAACCTTCGAAAAGGAAGTCGAGCTCGCCGACCGCGTGATGCTGATGGATGGCATCGGGTTCATCTTCCAGCTGTACGAGCGCGAGCAGAAGGTCGCATCCAGGGCCGGTGACCTCGAGAAGTGGATTACCGGAAACGTCGTCCGGAAGGGCGTGAAGCGGATCCAGAACACCCGCGACCTGCTCGGCGCCTACATGGGGCTGTCACTGGTAAATCATTTCGGGCATCGCACCATGGCCTCGCCGAAGGAGCCCGATTCGTTCGTCAGCATGATCATCTATCGGGTGCCCCAGAAATCCAAATCGTTTCGAGCCGCGCGGTTCAAGAAAAACCGCAACGGTGGGTTCGTCCACATCCTGAGGGACGACGACTACTTCGAGATCTGTCATCACTTCGTCACCCCAGCGGAGCTGGTCGACTATTTCCGCTTCCGGCGCGACATGCTTCTCAACTGGGATTCACCGTCCACCGCGGTGAGCGAGTCCGCGCTGATTGGCCAGTACCTGACGGAGGACTATGCATCGCCGCCGGATCCGAGATTCGAGAGAGCGGCGCTTTCCCGCGGCGGGCCGACCGCGTGCGAGTTCTCGTTCGTGCTGGATACCCTCGCCAGCAAGATCGCGGCGCAGGAAGGTGAATACGCCGACAGTGATTCGTACGAGATTCTCTCCGAGCTCGCGCTCCTGGGGCGGTACGAGCTGCGCGCCCTCAAGCTGGAGCTGCGCCTGGCAATGGAAGCGGTGCGCGCCAACAGGTTCGAGCTGCCGTACCGGATCGCGTCGGACCACACGGGATGCGGTTTTCTTGTTCTGCCAGTGACGAAGGAGTTTCACGACCGGGCATTCGACGCCCTGCGAAGTCTTTCGCTCGCGTCAAAGTACGAGCTGGATCTGGGGCGTCAGGTCGGGATCGGATTGTGGCAGAACAGCGAGTTCGTAGACATCGAGTGGATTCTTCTCGAGGGCACCAATCCTCCCGACCCGGAGCTCGAGGCGCGGCTGCAGTTTGGATATCCATTTCGCAGAGCGAGCGAGCGAAGGCTGCCACCGATTTTCACCTGACCATTCGAGAGGAGGGCCGATGCTCGGTTCGATGGACATCATTGCATTCGTTCCCACCCGGAACCGGAAAAAGGCGCGCCCGTTCTATGAGAAGACGCTCGGCCTCTCCTTCGTGAGCGATGATCAGTTCGCGCTGGTCTTCGAGGCGAACGGGGTGATGGTTCGCGTCGTCGACGTCTCGAGTGTCGCGGGGTTCGAGCCCGCGCCGTTCACTATTCTCGGCTGGAGCGTGGGCGACATCGGAAAGATCGTGAAGGGTCTTGGAAAGAAGGGGATAAAATTCGAGCGCTTTCCCGGCATGCAGCAGGACCTGCTCGGTGTCTGGAGCTCGCCGAGTGGGGCGAAGGTGGCGTGGTTCAAGGATCCCGATGGGAACGTGTTGTCGGTGACGGAGGCCTGATCTCAACGCCCGGCAAAACGGTCGAAATACGGGAACAATCATTGCCGTTTAGTGTCTCATAGACACCCCCACCGAGAACCACGATGAAACGCTCCCTGCCCACCTTTGTGGCCGTACTGGCCGTTCTTACAATCGCGCTCGTTCTGTTTGCCGCGAAGCTCACGAATGGCGCGTCCCGCTCGACGGATGGGCCGGTCATGGCGCCCTCGTTTGATGCTCAGATTGCGCCCAGCGCGACCGAGGATACTGCCGTATTTGCGGGTGGGTGCTTCTGGGGCGTCGATGCCGTGTACAAGCATGTGAAGGGAGTGAAGAGCGTTGTCTCCGGGTATGCGGGCGGAGACGTGGCAAACCCCTCGTACGAGCAGGTGAGCACGGGCGATACCGGGCACGCGGAATCGGTGCAGGTCATCTATGATCCGTCGCAGGTGTCCTACGGCAAGCTGCTCC
>DATHHC010000089.1:0-7641 GCA_035317285.1 Gemmatimonadaceae bacterium
TCGCCGGACCTGGCGGCCAAACCGCATTGCGTTGTTTTCACCAAGATGGATCTCTTTGGCGAGGAGTACGCGCCGCCGATCAACGCACCGGGGGCGTTCGGACTTTATGCGATCAGCGCCGCCGCGCGCGAGGGGTTGGACACGCTGACCGCAGCGTGGTGGACGGAGCTTTTGCGCCTAAAGCAGAGCGTGAGGCCTGAAGACGTAATTGTAAGCCTGCCCTGAGCTTGCGTTGTGATGACTCAAGCAGCTTCGCCGATCGATCGAGCCTCAGACCAAGCAGCTTCGCCGGCCGTAATGCATGTCGATCGAGCCTCAGATCAAGCAGCTTCGCGGGCCGCGATGCAGGTCGATCGAGCCGCCGAGAATGAAGGGCACTCGGCTACGGGGGTGGTCAGCGTTCAGCGCTGGACGCGTGAGTCAGCCGAGTATCCTTTCGAGCTGCGGGACCTCGCCCAACCACCTCGCGAACTGTACGCGATGGGGTCGAGCGGGGCGCTCTCGAAGCCGCGCGTCTCGATCGTTGGGACCCGGAACTCGACCGCCTACGGCGAGCGGATCACGCGAACTCTGACGCGTGCATTTGTCCGCAGCGGAGTCTCGGTCGTGAGCGGGATGGCGCGCGGGATCGATGCCGCAGCCCATCGCACCGCGTTGGAGGAAGGAGGGAATACTGTGGCGGTTCTGGGGACCGGTGTCGACGTGCCTTATCCCGTTGGCCACCGCCTGCTCCACCAGTCAATCGCAACGCGAGGCGTCGTCCTTTCGGAGAATCCGCCTGGAGCCAGGGCGATCCGCGGCTCCTTTCCAAAGCGGAACCGAATCATCGCCGCCCTGGCTCCGGTGACGATCGTGATCGAAGCGGGCTTTAGAAGCGGCGCTCTCAACACCGCCTCGCAGGCGCTCGAGCTCGGACGCGTGGTCGCGGCCGTGCCGGGGCCGATCGACTCGGACCAGAGCCGCGGCTCCAACCAGCTCCTAAGGGACGGCGCGGTCCTCATCGCCGCCCCCGACGATGCACTCGCACTCCTCGGTGTTTCATTGCCGAAGGAGTTGCCGCCCCCTCCGCTGCTACCGGATTCTGAGCAGAAAGTCTGGGACGCGATCGCGGGAGGGTTCGTGGACACGGACGCTCTGCCCGCAGCCACGGACCTCACTATCGCGGAATGTCTGGCGGCCATCACGTCCCTCGAGATCATGGGACTGATCGAGTGCTCGCTCGCCGGCGAGATTCGACGCCGGTAGGTCTCGCGAGTCTGTAGCAGCGCGGGGCGCCGAGCTGACAATTGAGGCGAATCCGGATGTAAATCGCGAAGTGGGAGCCCTATTCACCGAGCCGCTGCTATTGCCTGCGCCAGTGCCTCGGGCTCGTCGCTGCCAATTCGTACGCGACGGCCGTTCCGCATCACGAGTTCCACGGCTTTGGTTCCCGATACGTTGTACAACCAGCCGTCAGGGAGCCAACGCACTCCATAACCCGCGAGGATCGGGTTCGTGACGACCGCGGCGCTTACGATATCTGAGATCGCGATTCTGTGTTCCAGCAATCCAAGTCCAAATCGCCACGACACCTCGCCGTTCCCGACTCGCACGTTGAGTTGCGCGAACACCACCGCCAAAACGAGCAGGATTACCAACACCAAGCCGACAATCGCCAGCGCCGGCACGGGCATCGCGCCAATACCGCCGCTCGACCCCGTCGTGAGGGCGAAGCTTGCGACCATGATGATCGCTGCCGCGGCGAGGCTCAAGAGCACCACGGTGCCAAACTGAGTATGAGAGTACGACTGAGCGGCTTTATCCATAGCCCCCTATCCCATCGACAAATATATAGGCGACCGCGCCTATATTCAGTTATGGCCTCCCGTCACCTTTACATCCACGTCCCGTTTTGCGCCCGGCGCTGCTCGTACTGCGATTTTTCGATCGCCGTCCGATCAACGACGCCCGTCGATGAGTACGTCACGGGTCTGCGGAGGGAGCTGGACGGCCTTCGACCCGAACTGGAGGGCGCGACCCTCGACACTATCTACCTGGGCGGCGGAACCCCTTCCCGCCTCGGCGGACTCGGCGTCGCCGACGTCATCACGACGGTCCGCGACCGCGCACAGATCTCCGACGCGCCCGAAATAACCATCGAAGCGAATCCCGACGACGTGAACGACATGGCCGTCGCGCATTGGGTCGCCGCCGGCGTCAACCGCGTCTCCCTCGGATCCCAAAGCTTCGATGATGCGGCGCTCAAATGGATGCATCGTACCCACGATTCGCTGCAGATCGGCCGAGCCGTCAGCACGCTGCGCCGCGGCGGCATCGACAACATTTCTCTGGACCTGATATTCGCGCTCCCCGCGCACCTCCGGCGGTCGTGGGAGAGCGACCTCGTTCGCGCGCTCGATCTCGAGCCATCCCACCTCTCGCTCTACGGCCTGACCGTCGAAGCGCAGACTCCGATCGCGCGTTGGGCGGATCGGGGCGCGACGGTTCAGGGAAGCGAAGAGAGCTACGAAGAGGAGTTTCTCGCCGCGAACGCGATGATGGCTGGTGCCGGATACGACCACTACGAGGTCTCCAACTTCGCGCAACCGGGAATGTCGTCGCGGCACAATTCGGCCTATTGGACTGGCGCGTCCTACGCCGGAGTCGGACCATCGGCGCATTCCTTCGATGGCGCCCGCCGTTGGTGGAATGTTTCGGCCTACTCGGAATGGATTCGGCGACTCAACGCGGGGGAGCCGGTGTTAGGGGGCGAAGAGTCTCTGACCGACGACAATCGAGCGGCTGAAGAGGTTTACCTCGGGCTTCGTACCCACCGCGGGCTTCCGATCACGGAGGACGAAGTCATCCGAGTTCGGCCCTGGGAATCGGCCGGTTGGGCGGTGATCGACGAGCCACATAAGAATCCGCGAATCCGACTTACCCCAACCGGATGGCTCCGCCTCGACAGTCTGGCGGCTGAAATCGCCGCACAAAGGACCCGCTCGCTGACGCCAGCGTAGGCCCAAACCCTAGTCATTGCTATATTTAGTCTATGTCACTCCCGGGTCTGAACGAGCGCGAGCGTCGGGTTCTCGAGGCCGTAATCCAAACGTATGTGGAAACGGCTCAGCCTGCCGGCTCGAGAAGCCTCGCCCACAAGTTTGGGCTGAATGTCTCGCCGGCGACCATCCGCAACACGATGAGTGACCTGGAAGAGAAGGGCTACCTGTACCATCCGCACGCCTCAGCCGGACGAGTCCCGACCGACGTCGCATATCGCGTCTATGTCGATTCGCTGATCCCGATCCGGCCGCCCGGGGCAACCGAACGCCGGCGTCTCACCGCCCAGATCTCGGCGGGCGGCTCCGCGGTCGAAGCGATCCTTCGGCGCGCCGCCCAGAGCCTTGGTGTCATCACCCAGGAGCTCGGCATCGCACTCGGTCCGCGCCTGGACAATGCAGTGCTCGAGCACGTGGAGCTGATCCGACTTTCGTCGGAACGCTTGCTCGTCGCGCTCACGCTGTCGGCCGGCGCCATGCGGACGATCTTCGTCGACGTCCACGGCGAGATCGCCGATGCCGCGATCGCCGAGGTTACGCGAGTTCTCAATGACAGGCTGGCCGGGCTCACGCTTCGACAGGTCCGTTCATCGCTCGGCGACAGGCTGCGCGACGTCGGACCAACGCGCGACGCGACCGATCTTCTGAACGTCTTCATCGAGGAGGGCGAGCAGCTATTCGATAGCGCGCTGGAGTCCGACGACGACACCGTTTTGCTCGGCCAGGCATCGGTTCTCGCCGAACAACCGGAGTTCGCCAACGTCGACAACATGCGGAAGCTGGTGGCGCTGACTGAGACCCGGGAGAAACTCGGCGAGCTGCTTCGTCGTCGTAGCGAGACAGGCGGTGTGTCGATAACGATCGGGAACGAGCACAACGATCCAAAGCTCGCGAGCTTCACGGTGGTGACTGCGTCGTACCACGCGGGGCCGCTGAGTGGAGTGATCGGCGTGATCGGGCCGACACGGATGCCGTACGACAAGGTCATCTCGCTCGTGACGCACACGTCCGAGCTGGTGACGGATTTACTGAAGGAGAATTCAAGGACACATGGCTGATTTCTACACCACGCTGGGCGTCGCGCGCGGCGCCAGCGATGCTGACATAAAGCTCGCCTATCGCAAGCTGGCGATGACGTACCACCCCGACCGCAACAACGGGTCGAAGGACGCCGAGGAGAGGTTCAAGAGCATTACCGAGGCGTACGATGTTCTGCGGGACCCCAGCAAGCGGGCGCTCTACGATCGCTACGGCGAGGCCGGCCTGCGCGGCGGCGCCGCCGGATTCCACCACGTCGATCTGTCCGAAGCGCTGAACATCTTCATGCGCGACCTGGGCGGACTCGGTGGATTCGGGGACCTGTTCGGCGGTGGCGGCGGGCGCGGCTCCGGTCCTCGTGCCGGAGCGGACATCAAAATGGCAATGCCCATGACCCTCGCAGAAGTCGCGAGTGGCGCCGAGAAGACCGTGACGGTGCGCCTGCTGGAGCCATGCGATCGTTGTGAGGGAAGGGGCGCCGAGCCGGGTTCATCACCGGTCACGTGCACGACTTGCAACGGAAGTGGAGAAGTGCGCCGCGCCCAACGTTCCTTCTTCGGGCAGGTTGTGAGCGTCGCGCCGTGTCCCACCTGCTCTGGCGAGGGAACGGCAATCTCGTCGCCATGCAGGAAGTGCAGGGGCGAGGGTCGGATCAGAGGAGAAAAAGAGATTCTCGTTCGCATTCCGGCCGGAGTGGCGACGGGCCAGTACATGACGATGCGTGGCGTCGGCAACGTCGGACCGCGCGGCGGCCCGCGTGGCGACATCCTCGTCGTATTCGAAGTCGAAGAAGATGATCGCTTCGAGCGGGACGGCGAAGATCTCTACACCGAAGTGCTCGTGACCTACGCGCAGCTCGCGCTCGGGGCAAACATCGACGCGCCGATGGTGACGGGAAGCGTGACGGTGCAGGTTCCGGCAGGAACTCAGAGCGGCCAGGTGTTCAACATTCGCGGTCGCGGCTTGCCGAGGATCAACTCGAGCTCCTCAGGCGACCTGCACGTGAGGCTGCAGCTCTGGACGCCGGAGAATCTCAGCGAAGAGGAGCAGGTGCTCATCAAGCGACTCGGCGAAGTGCAGAACGTCCCTCCCGCCCGAGCCAAGGGACTCTGGTCGAAAATCAGAGAATCGCTGGGCGCGTGAGCTGGATCGCGCTGCGAATCACACCCGAGTCGAACCGGGATGGAGTGATCGCGGCGCTCTTCGAGTCGGGATCGCAGGGAGTTCAGGAAGATGGCGCGGCGGTCGTAACCCATTTTCCGGCCGGCGCACGCATTCATGAGATTCGATCTGCAGTGATGGCCGCCGATCCGCGCGCCGACATCGCGATCGCCGACTCGCCCGACACCGACTACTCGCAGTGGCGCGCGTCGGTATCCTCGCACCAGGTCGGCCGCCTCGTCATCGCTCCTCCATGGCTGGCTCGCGGGCTCGATCCCGAAACGACCGTGATCATCGATCCGGTGATGGCGTTTGGAACCGGGGAGCATCCAACGACGCGTGGCGCGATGCGATTGATGCAGGGACTCATTCGTCCGGGAGATGTCGTGGCGGACCTCGGCGCCGGCAGCGCGGTTCTCGCGATCGCCGCCGCCAAGCTCGGCGCGGCGCGGGTCGCCGCCGTAGAGATAGACCATGATGCCATCGGAAACGCCGAGGAGAATGTCCGCGCCAACTCGGTGAGCGAGCGCGTCGAAGTGATCGAGGGTGATGCGACTACACTTCTCCCGCTTCTGGCTCCCGTGCGCGTAGTGATCGCGAACATCATTTCGTCGGTGATCATTCCGATGCTGCCGCTCATGAAGTCGTCCCTTTCGACCGGTGGCCAGGCGATTCTCGCCGGGATTCTTACAGAGGAGCGGGCCGCGATGATTTCCGCTCTTGAAGCGGGAAGCTGGGCAGTCGAACGCGAAGACACGGAGGACGTCTGGTGGAGTGTACAGATCGCACCGCGGTAGCAACGTTCTTCGCAGCGGAGCCGCTGGTCATCGGTGGAACGGTTACGCTTGCAGATGATGCGGTACACCACATCCGGGTCGCGCGGGTCGCTGTCGGCGAGTGTGTCGCTCTACGCGACGGCGCGGGCAAAGCCGCCGTCGGTACTCTCGTAAAGCTCTCGAGAAACTCGGCGCTCGTCGATGTGAGCGACACGAGCGAAATCCCACGTCCGGCGCCGATTCATCTGCTCGCACCCGTCGCCGACCGAGATCGAATGCTGTGGCTGGCGGAGAAGGCGATGGAGCTCGGCGTGACGAGCTGGCGGCCCGTCATCTGGCGTCGCTCGAAAAGCGTGTCACCCCGCGGCGAAGGGCCAATGTTTCAGGCAAAGGTCCGCGCGCGCATGACTTCTGCGTTGATTCAGAGCGGGAGCGGGTGGCTGCCCGACCTCTTTCCCGAAGCGACGGTGGAGCGCGCGGTTGCAGCCGCACCGCTCGGGACGCGCATCCTGCTCACGAAAGACGGAGAGTCGATCGCCGGCGTTCCAATGCACGCGCCAATCACGATTGCGCTGGGACCGGAGGGCGGAATGGAACCAGCCGAGCGCGACGTTTTCATCGGCGCGGCTTTTCTCCCTGTGAAGCTCGGGTCGAGCACGCTACGTTTTGAGACTGCGGGTGTGGCCGCGGTGGCAATCGCCGCCGCATCTCAGGCAACGTCGAGGCAATCCAATGGATGAGTCGCGGACCTGCATCTTCTGCAGAATCGCGCGCGGCGAGGTCCCCGCGCAGATGTTGGCGAGCAACAAGGAGATCGCGGCATTCCGCGATCTCAACCCGCAGGCGCCTGTTCACATCCTGATTATTCCGAAGAAGCACATCGGCTCGCTCGACGACACCGGCGATTCGTATCTGCTTGGCCAGATGCTCTCGCTCGCGGCGGCGATCGCGAGGCAGGAGAAGGTTTCCAAGACCGGCTACCGGACTGTGATCAACACGGGCAAGGACGGTGGTCAGAGCGTGGATCATCTCCACCTGCACCTACTCGGCGGACGTCCGATGACCTGGCCGCCAGGTTAGTTCTGAGCTACGCGCTTCAACTTGGATCTCTGCGCGGGGTCGGCGAGGGTATCCTCTCCGCGGCTACACTCGCTTGGTCGGAGCCCCTAACTGCGCTCCCTCGCTCCGCTCGGTCGCGGGTCTCCTCCTCGCGCTCGCTTTGGAAAGCCGCTACGAGGACACCCTCGCCTCCTTGGACAGACTCGTAACCGCGCGCGCGGCTCGTTGATCGGGGCGGCGCGTAGCGCCCGGCGCGTCAGCGCCGCCGTCATAGCGCGATCTGATCCCCACCTTTGTGGCGGGCACGCCGAGCTTTGCTCGGCCCGCTAACGCGGGCGGAGCGAGGGTGGGTCAAGCAAAAACCCGCTCGGCGCCGACGAGGCGGCACACGACCCTCCGAAGTCCGACAGATCTCGATGGGAAGGAGGAGGAGGTCCTCGTAGGCGCTTCCCAAAGCGAGCGCGAGGAGGAGACCCGCGACCGAGCAGAGCGAGGGAGCGCAGTTAGGGGCTCCGACCAAGCGAGCGTAGCGCCGGAGAGGAGCCTCCTCCGACGAACCGGCGATGTCT
>DATHHC010000090.1:0-4594 GCA_035317285.1 Gemmatimonadaceae bacterium
CACCAAGAAATACGGTTCGTTCACGGCCGTTGATTCCATTGATCTTTCCGTGCCTGATGGCGAGCTGTTTGGATTCCTCGGCCCCAATGGCGCCGGCAAGACGACGACGCTTCGCATGATCGCGGGCATCCTGCAGCCGACGTCTGGCAGCATTCACCTCGCGGGGATCGATCTCGCGCAGGATCCGCTCGCCGCAAAATCGAAGCTGGGGTTCATTCCCGATCGGCCCTTCATCTATGAGAAGCTGACAGGCGCCGAGTTCCTTCGGTTCGTGGCGGGATTGTACGGGCAGGATGGCGACAAGGTCGAGCATCGCGGTCGAGAACTGATGGCTTTGTTCGATCTGGAGGAATGGGCCGACGAGCTGGTTGAGAGCTACAGTCACGGGATGCGGCAGAAGCTCATCATCTCGAGCGCGTTCATTCACAAACCGGAAGTGATCGTGGTCGACGAGCCAATGGTCGGACTCGACCCCAAGGCGGCGCGGATTCTGAAGGATCTGTTCCGTGAGTACGTGAACCGCGGCCACACCATCATGATGTCAACGCACACGCTCGAAGTCGCGGAAACGCTGTGCGACCGAATTGCGATCATCCAGCACGGAAAGATCCGGTCAGTGGGAACGATTCAGGATTTGCGCGACGAAGCTACGGGCGGAGGAGGTCTCGAGGAGATTTTCCTCAAGCTCACGGGCGAGCGCGCGGCGCGCGATGCGATGGAAGTTCTGGATGCGTAGCAAAACCGGGAAACGAGACACGCCTGTGCGCCCGCCGTCGCTGACTCCGAAGTCACGGGGCGCGCCGACGCCTGCCGCGGGCTCGCCGGCTCTGCCCGGTGAGCGCCACCACACAACCCTGCGACTGACCCCGACCACGCGAACCGCCGCAGTCGAGGGCCTGACCACACGCTTTCGGACGTCGGCCAGCTTGCTGCACGTGCTCTCGCCCAAGTTTCTGTCGGTCAAGGCGCGCCCGCTCGGCAACGCGGAGAGCCGATCGGGCCGGCTGATCCTGTTCCTAGTGATCGGCGCTGTCTTCTGGCTGTTCGTGTTCGGAATGTTCTACAGGCTGCTCAAGTATTTCCGCGGCATCCCCGAGATCGGCGCCCTGCTCGCGGCCAAGCTGCTCGGCCTTATGTTCGTGAGCTTGTTCGGCATTCTCATTCTGTCGAATGTCGTTACCGCGCTCTCGAGCTTCTTCCTGGCGAAGGATCTCGACCTCCTCGTCGCCGCGCCGGTTGACTGGCTGCGATTGTACGGAGCGAAGCTGAGCGAGACGACGGTGCACTCGAGCTGGATGGTGGTGCTGGTCGCGACTCCCGTGTTGACCGCGTACGGGATCATCTATCAGGGTGGATTTCTGTATCCGCTCGTGGCGATTGCAGCCGTCCTTCCCTTCCTCTTCATCCCCGGGGCGATCGGCAGCGCGATCACGCTCATGCTGGTCAATATTTTCCCGGCGCGGCGGACGCGCGACATCCTGAGCGTCATCGCCGTGCTGGCGGCGGCGGGAGTGGTGCTGGTGTTCCGACTCGTGCGGCCGGAGCGACTGGCGCGTCCCGAAGGATTCCGTTCACTGGTGGAGTTCATCTCAGTGCTGCGCACGCCGACATCCTCGTGGATGCCCAGCGAATGGGTCGCACAGGGGATCATGACGTGGCTGAGAAACGATCCCGAGATTCTGCACTTCTATCTGCTCTGGTCGACGGCGGCGGTGGTCGTGGTATTCGGCGCGATTCTGCACCGCTGGCTCTACGCGCGCGGCTTCAGCAAGTCTCAGGAGAGCGGCCAGCGGTGGGTGCGACAGGGTACGGTGGGCCGATTTGTCGCGCGTCTGCTCACGCCCTGGGGTGTAATGCGGCGCGAGCTGGTGCTGAAGGAGATGCGCCTCTTTTTCCGCGACACGACTCAGTGGTCGCAGCTGATCCTGTTGACCGTGCTAGTGGTCGTCTACGTGTTCAACATCAAGTTCCTCCCGCTCCGCGGCGAGGGCGTCACCTTCTTTCTCGCCAACGTGATCCCGTTCGTGAATCTCATCCTGGCGGGGTTCGTCCTCGCGTCGATTGCGGCGCGATTCATTTTCCCGGGAATCAGTCTCGAGGGCCGCACCCTCTGGCTGCTGCGGTCGAGTCCGCTCGAGATGCGCCAGCTGCTCTGGTCCAAGTTCTGGGTGGGTACGATTCCGCTGCTCGCGCTGGCGATCGGGCTCGTGTTCGCGACCGACGTGCTCCTACAGGTCAGCGGATTCATGATGGCGGTGTCGATCTTCACCATCACGATGATGACTTTCGCGATCGCCGGGCTGGCGCTCGGCTTCGGCGCGCTCTTTCCGAAATTCAATACCGAGAACGCTGCGCAGATCCCGACGTCGTTCGGCGGGCTTGTGCTGATGATGGCGTCGGTGGTTCTGATCGGCGTCGTAATCATCCTCGAGGCCAGGCCGGTCTACCAGTTCGTGGGTGCGAAAATGCTGCACGAGGATCCGAATCCACTGGGGATGTGGATCGGCTTTGGCGGCGCGGGTCTCGTTTGTCTGGCGACGACGTTCATCCCGATCCGAATCGCTGTTAAGCGGATGAAGGAGCTGGAGCGGTAGCAGCACGAGGCACCTCCTACGTCATCCTGTTCTGCGCGCAACGGCCGTTCGCGCAGTGGTCTTCTGGGTTCTGCAGCACGGAATCCTCTGGCTGGTAAGTGGCGGTGTCATTACCCGCTTGTCGCCGCGCGCCGCCCTCGTGTTCGCGGGTTTCACCGCGTGGATCGGCTACATCGATGCGAAGCGCCGCAACGAACTCCTGTTCCTTGGAAACCTTGGAATCCGCCCCGCCAGTATTCCGGGAATCTGGTTCCTGACCGCGATCCTGCTCGAGTCGTTGTTGGCCTTCACGATGATGACGGTCGGCCGATGAATCCGATGCTGCACGCGGATTCTCTGACGTGGACACACCGATCACAACGTGTCCTGACGTCAGCAACTCTGAGGGTGTGGCCAGGTAAGATCGTCGCCATCGTCGGCCGAGTGGGAGCTGGGAAGTCGACTCTGCTGAAGATCTGCGCCGGTCTACTCGCCTCAGACAGCGGTTGGGTGCGATTGAACGGTGAGCTCTTCACCCAGCCGAGGCTGTCTCAACTGGCGGGAAAGGGACTCTTTTACCTGAGGGACCGGCAAAACCTGGTACCCCGACTATCGCTGCAGGCGCATTTCGATGCGATCCAATACCGGTTCGGCGCGGGCGATACACAAGGCGCGGTCGCAAGCTTGCGGCTTTCCGACCTGTTGCACCGACCAACGCGGACATATTCCGGCGGAGAAAGTCGTCGGGCGGAACTTGCGCTGGCACTCGTGAGGAATCCGCTCTGCCTGATAGTTGACGAGGTATTTCGCGGAATTGATCCGATCGCGGTCGAGATGATCGGAGAATCATTGCAAACGCTGGCGCGCCGAGGTTGCGCGATTGTCGTGAGCGGTCACGAAATGAGAGCGATACTGCCGTACGCTGACACGGTTACGTGGGTTACCGCCGGCACGACTTACGACCTCGGAATTCCCAGCGAAGCGTTGAAGATCGAGAACTTTCGCCGAGAGTATCTGGGCGACGCGGGTGGTGACGACAATCGGGCCCGAGTGTAGCTACGCGCCGGATTTGTCCCGCAGGAATCCGATCGCTTCGATCGGGGTCGTGAAAATCTTCTTCGCCAGCGTGCCATCCTCATATCGTACTTCGACGGCGATGCTGAGCGGGATTTGCGTCTCCTCGCCCCGGTAGCTCGTGTCGACGTCCAGCGCTGCCGCCACGCCCTCACCCTGAAGAAGTCGGACGATCTCGCGCCGTAGACTTGCCTCGGTCAATCCGACGGAAGCGAGCGCCTGCGCCGCGATACCCTGGCGCTCGCGAATCAGGCCAAGAAGAAGATGCTGGGTGCCGACGTATCCGTCGCCGAATTCGTGGGCGACCGCGATCGCCTGGTCGAGCACGACCCTCGCCCGCGACGTGTAGGGCAGATCCGGCATTCGATCACGCGCGCTCGGCTGGCCGTTCTGAACCACGCGCTCGACGGACGTCTGAACTCCGTAGGGCTGGACGCCGAGGTTATCGAAGACGTCCATGATCAACGCGTCCTCCTCCCCGAGCAGCCCGAGGAGCAGATGCTCGGTTCCCACGTAATCGTGGTGGCGGCGATGCGCCTCCTCACGCGCCTTGATCAACGCGCCACGAACTCTGTTTGTGAAATCGTACCCGGGCAGAGAGCCTCCTCGTCTGACCGTAAAATTCAAGATTCCCGGCGGCTCCGCAAGCATCTGGCATTAGGTTTGTTTGGGAATTGGGGTCGATTCGACATGTGAAGAGGGGGTGACGGGGTGAACCTCAAGCATCGCGAAACCGAAGCGCTCGACGTCCTCTGCGACACTTTCGTTCCGTCCCTCGCCTTTACGAAGGACGAAGATCCCGTTCTCTTCAGCATGTCGGCGGGCGACCTCGGCGTCAGTGCGAGGGTGGCCGAGGCGCTCGACAGGATCGAGCCCGCAAAGTGCGAGGCGTTCCGGCTTTTCCTGAGATTGCTCGAGAATCCGCTCTTCATCGCTACGGTGTCGGC
>DATHHC010000091.1:0-2501 GCA_035317285.1 Gemmatimonadaceae bacterium
CGTCGCCCAGCCGATATGCACTTTGCCGGAAGCGTAGGCGTCGCGCATCGCGATTGGGTCGTCGATGAGCACGAGCTCGAGCTTGAAGGTCTTGCCGCCAGGGGCCGTCCAGACCTTCCCCGCCTTGAACCCATCGTTGGCAAGAATCACCGGCGCCCATCCGGCCCAGACGTTGAGCGCCATCCGCACTGTGTTATCCGCCATCGGCGAATACGATGACGAGCCCTTGACGGCGGGCAGCTTGCTGCCGGCAACGTAGGAATACTCCTTCACGGTCGTGAGGCTGGCGTTGTCGGGCGCCTCGATGCCGCCCTTCATCTTCGCCAGCTCGTCCGCTGAAACGTTCGAGCTGTCGCGGCCGCCGAGCACCGGTCGCCCGGTGAATCGCGAGAAGCCGAAGTACAGGAGCCCCGCGACAACAAGAAGCACAACGGCGTAGAACGCTGGTTTCGGGCGGCCGGAGTTTCCGGGCGTATCGTCCATGTCAGGATACCTGGGAAGTTGAGGGGGACGGCACTATTGCCGTTCAGTAACCGGGCCGAGCGACTTTGCGGACTCGGTGATCGGTGATGTTTCCGGAGACTTCAGGCCAAGCTGCTGCTCGAACTTGGTGAGGAGATCCTCGGCCATTGCTTTGTCGACGGCTTCCTCGGCTTTGATCTCGGCGACGCCTTTGGACGACATGTCCACCGCCACGCGAGTCTTGCCGCGATTGGTGTCGATCTGCCGCTGGATCACCGATTCGATCTGGCCGAAGTCGGTCGTCATGTTCATGTCGAACGACTCGGAGAGTTGCGCGATCTCGGCCTCCGCCGCGCTCATCTTCAGCTCGGCATCGTAGTGGCTGATCTTGTCGCGAACCTTCACGATGTCCTTGTTCGCTTTCTGAATCTTCAGCAGGTTGTTCTGGTAGGCTGTCTCGTGCATCTCGAGCTGTTTCTGATTGGCGGCCAGCTCGGCATTTGTCTTCTGCAGCTGAACGGCGAGTTGACCGGCCATGTCGCGATTGCCGGCCTTGAGATGCGCCTTGATCTGCGCCTCGAGCTGCGTCGCGTTGGTTTTCCCGCCCACGACCTGGCGCGCGACGGTCTCGACGAGCCCGCGGTAGAGCTCGAGTCCCTTGCGGCCTTCCTTGAGCCGCACCGTGGCCTGGTCGACCTCGAGCTGCATGACCGCGATCGGATCGGCTTCGAAGAAGATGTTGGCGATCTTGTTCAGCTGGGCGCGAATCGCGCCGAAGAATTTTCCGAGAATCATCGTTTTTTCGCCCGGCTGGAGTCGAAGGAGGTGCGGAGGCTACGTGAGGAGTCTGTAGAAGGCGCCAGTCGCTCGCCTGCGTCCATTGCTTCCGCGAGGATCTTGCCGCGGTAGATCGAATCGAGGCTCGCCCGCAGCGCGACAGCATTTCCGGCACCGAGCACTTCCCCGCGGACATCGCGCACGAATGAGAACTTGGCGGCGTCGACGTCGAACGCCACGAAGTGCATGCGCACCGCCCCTTCGCTGCGGCGCGCGATCTCCCGCGCGACAATCTCCGGGGAACGGCCCTCGGTATTCTCGCCGTCGGTGATGACGAGGATGTACTTCCTGATCACGCCGGCGCCGTAGAGGTCGCGGCGCGCGGCGTCGAGGGCTTCGCCAATCGCCGTTCCGCCATTTGGAGGTGGCATGCCCTCCAGTGCCGCGCGGAGCGCCTCGCGGTCGTACGGCTGGATTCTCACCACCGGAGTAACCCCGCTCGCAAATCGATAGAGCCCGACCTTGATGGGGAAATCCGGGCGTTTGGCCACGAATGAATCGGTAGCGGCGAGCATCTCGGCGACCGCGTCGCGCGCGACCAGGTACTTCGGGCGAGTGTCACCTTGCGCGGGCTGATTCATCGACCCGGAGTTATCGATGACGATCGCGACGGCCGCGCCGAGTCCTTCGTCGCCTGCACTTTGGTACTTCGCCTCGGATGCGAGCTGCGCCGTGAACGCCTGGTCCTCGCCATCCTTCTCATCGCGGCTCGTGCAGCCCGCGATCACGACGCCCAGGAAAATGAGGGGGAGGAGGTTACTGACCCGGCTCGTGCGGGAACGTGCGCTAGCTCTGCCATTGGCGCGATGTTTCACAGCTAGATAATACCGCCTACGTCGGCCTGGCGCGACAGATTCCCCCCAAGGGGGCGCGACTGGGAGTGGCGTTGCGCCTGACAAGGGATGAGTGGTAGCGGCTGCTGCTCTGCCGCGTTCTATTTGGCTCGCTTGCGGGTGAGCTCGCACGTCAGCCAGCTCCAGAGGCGCATCCATTATTTCCGGCAGCGAATGAAACGATTGGCCGATCGCATTCCGCAGATCCTGCTCGCCGCCTACGTGCTGCTTTTCATCTGGGGCGCGATCGCTCCGTACGACCGTGCCGTATGGTGGGCGGAGAACATCCCCATTGTCCTGGTCGTGCTCACGCTCGTCGTTTTGTACATGCGCGGCGTGAGGTTCTCCGCCCTCGCCTACATTCTGATG
>DATHHC010000092.1:0-10256 GCA_035317285.1 Gemmatimonadaceae bacterium
CGGCTTCGAAGTAAGCGTTCTCGACGAGAGCGAGGGGGAAGAAGCAGGCATCAAGGGCGCGGTGCTCGAGATCCGTGGGCCGTACGCGTACGGCTTCCTGCGGCCGGAGACGGGAGTTCACCGCCTCGTTCGAATCTCTCCCTTCGATGCGAATGCCCGGCGCCATACGAGTTTTGCGTCGGTGTTCGTCTACCCCGTCGTGATCGAGGAGATCAACATCGAGATTCGCGACGAGGATCTGCGGATCGACGTCTATCGTGCGTCCGGAGCCGGCGGGCAGCACGTCAACAAGACGAGCTCGGCCGTCCGCATCACGCACCTTCCAACCGGGACCGTCGTCGGCTCGCAGGCGGAGAGATCGCAATTCAAGAACAAGGCGACCGCGATGAAGATGCTGAAAAACAAGCTATACCAGGCCGAGGTCGAGAAGCGCGACGCCCACAAGGCGGAGCTCGACGCCACGAAATCCGACGTGAGCTTCGGAAGCCAGATCAGAAGCTACGTTTTTCAGCCGTACACAATGGTCAACGATCACCGCACAGAACTCAAGATTCCCGACGTCCAGAAAGTGATGGACGGCGGAATCGATCCGTTCATTGAGGCGTATCTGAAGCAGGGTGGCGGATCGACCACGGCGGCCGCGTGAGCGACGAGCTGAACTTCGTTCTTCAGGCGCGCCGCGAGAAGCTCGAGGCGCTGGAGGCGGCGGGCGTAGCACCCTATGCCTACGGTTTCGATCGCCAACACTCGGCGAGCGACGTGCTGTCGCTCCTCGGCGAGGCAGACGAGGGGCCGGCGGTCAGTCTCGCGGGCAGAATCGTCGCCTGGCGCTCGCACGGCAAGACGACGTTCGCGCATCTTGCCGATTCCACCGGGAAGATCCAGCTCTATTTCAAGAAAGACCAGCTGGGCGAGAAGATGTACGCGCTGCTCGCACACTTCGATCTTGGCGACATCATCGGAGTGCACGGTCCGCTCTTCCGCACCCGCACTGGCGAAGTCACGGTGCGCGTGGACCGCGTCGAGATGCTGGCGAAATCGCTCCGGCCGCTGCCGTTCGGCAAGGAAGAAGAAGTGAACGGCCAGATCATTCGGCACTCGGGATTTGCGGATCCGGAGCAGCGTTATCGCCAACGCTACGCCGATCTGGCGGTGCATCCCGAGGTCCGCGCGCTGTTCATCGCGCGGTCGCGGATGACGCGCGCGATTCGCTCCTTTCTCGACGAGCGGGACTATCTCGAGGTGGAGACCCCGATTTTGCAGCCGCTGTACGGCGGGGCGGCGGCGCGTCCCTTCACGACGCTCCATAACGCGCTCAACATGCCGCTCTACCTCCGTATCGCTGACGAGCTTTATCTGAAGCGGCTGGTCGTCGGCGGACTCGACCGCGTGTACGAGATCGGCCACGACTTCAGGAACGAGGGAATCGATCGCACTCACAATCCCGAATTCACGATGCTCGAGTTCTACCAGGCGTACGCCGACTACACGGACATGATGGATCTGGTCGAACAATTGCTCGAGAGAACGGCGGAAGCTGTCCGGTCGGTGCCCGAGCTCGCCGCGAATGTTCCCGTGTTTCGCCGTCCTTATCGCCGCATCGAGTGGGTTCCTTCGCTGAACGCCGCGGCCGGGGTAGACGTCGCCGCCCTCGACGAGCAGGCACTGCGCGCACTTGCGAACCGCGTCGGTGTAGAAAAGACGGAAGGATTGAATCGGCCGAAGTTGATGGACGAAATGTTCCAGGCGCTCGTGGAATCGAAGCTCGTGGAACCGACGTTCGTCGTGGATTACCCCGTGGAGCTGTCGCCGCTGGCGAAGCCGAAGCGCGGGAATCCAAAGCTCACGGAACGGTTCGAGCTGTTCGCGAACGGAAAGGAGATGGCCAACGCCTTCAGCGAGTTGAACGATCCACTGGACCAGCGGCGTCGGTTCGAGGCGCAGGCGGCACTGCGGGCGGCGGGTGATGAAGAGGCGTCCGGCGTAGACGAAGATTATCTGCGCTCCATGGAATACGGAATGCCTCCCATGGGCGGTGTAGGTATAGGCATCGACAGGTTATTCATGTATCTGTCCGGCGCGACGAACATCCGCGACGTGATTCTTTTTCCGACGATGAGGCCAGAGTGACAAAGCTGGAGCTACAGATTGCGTCGAGGTATCTGCGGAGCCGCCGAGGATCCAAGCTGCTCTCGCTGATCAGCATCATCGCCATCGGCGGGGTGCTGGTTGGCGTGAGCGCGCTGATCGTGATCATCGGTGTCATGAACGGGTTGCAGCGCGATCTGCGCGAGAAAATTCTGGTCGGCAGTCCGGACATCCGGGTCCTCACCTACGGCGAGGACCTGAAGATTACCCCGTGGCCGGAGGTGCTCGCGAAAGTGAAGACTCAGCCCGGCGTCGTGGCGGCCGCGCCGTTCGTGCTTACGGAGGGCTTGATGTCGGCCGGCTACGACTACAGGAGCGGCGTCTATATCGTCGGCCTGCAGCCCCAGGCTCGCGGCGTTCCGGACGTTACCACGATCAGGTCGCACGCGGAGCAGGGAGATTTCCGGTTTGCCAGCACTGACGGGCAGCACCGTGGCGTCGTGCTCGGGAAGCTGCTGGCGCTGCGCTTCAACAAGTGGGCGGGCGACAGCATCAATCTTCTCACGTCCGGCGGGGGCAAGATGAATCCCGTCACCGGAGGACTGGTTCCCACGCTCGAGAAATTCGAGGTGACGGGAATCGTCTCGACGGGAATGTACGAGTACGACAACTCCTACGTGTTCATCGCGCTCGACAAGGCACAGCAACTGGCGGGATTGGGAGATGGAGTTACCGGGATCGAAGTGAAGACCACCGACCGCTGGGAAGCGGCCGGCGTCGCGTCGCGACTGGTCGCCGCACTCGGGTGGCCGTACAGGACCGTCGATTGGCAGGAACAGAATCGTTCGCTGTTTCAGGCTCTCAAACTCGAGAAGCTCGGCATGGGAGTGATTCTGCTCCTGATCGTGCTCGTCGCCGCGTTCAACATCGTGAGCACACTCACGATGGTCGTCGCCGACAAGACGAAGGAGATCGGAATCCTGAAGGCGATGGGTATGCCGTCGAAATCGATCCGCCGGATCTTCTTCTTCCAGGGACTGGTGATCGGGGTTGTTGGAACGGCGCTCGGGCTCATACTCGGATTCGCCGCCGCGTTAGCTCTCGACAAGTACCAGTTCATCAAGCTCGACGCGCAGGTCTATTTCATCGATCACCTGCCGGTGTCGACGCAGCCGCTCGATGTGATGTGGATCATCATCGCGAGCATTGCCATCGCGGCGATCGCCACTGTGTATCCGTCGGTACAGGCTTCGCGCCTCTTCCCGATCGAGGCGATCCGACACGAATGACAATGACCGTACTCGAAGCTCACGACGTCTACAAGACGTACATCGGTGGCGACGGGAACGAGCTTCACGTTCTCAACGGCGTCAATCTCGCCGTGCACCGCGGTGAGATGATCGCAATCGTCGGCGCCAGCGGCGCGGGGAAGAGCACGCTCATGCACGTACTGGGGGCGCTCGACAAGCCGACGCGCGGATACGTCGTGATCGGCGGCGAGCCCGTCCACGGCCGCGACGAGACCGAGCTCGGCAAGCTCCGGAACCGCACCGTCGGCTTCGTGTTCCAGTTTCACCACCTGCTGCGCGAATTCTCGGCGCTCGAGAATGTCATGATGCCGCTCCGGATCGCCGGGCGTCCCGAAGAGGAAGCGCGAAGCAGAGCGGCAGAGCTTCTGGCGCGGGTGGGGTTGAGTGCCAGGATGACCCATCGACCGGGGGAGCTGTCGGGGGGAGAACAGCAGCGAACCGCTGTCGCCCGGGCTCTGGCCATGGATCCGCAGATACTTCTGGCCGATGAGCCTTCGGGCAACCTCGACCGCACAAACGCCGAGATGCTGCACGAATTATTGACTGAGGTCGTCAATGACCTCGAGATCGGGATGGTCGTCGTTACTCATAGCAGATCTCTCGCCGCGCGCGCCACCCGGGTGCTGCTGCTGGAGGGTGGTCGGTTGAGTCAAAGCGAAGCAAATGAGGTCGTCGTATAAATGGTCTGCGATCTGTGCAAAGATGGCGAAGCTGTAATCCAGCTCACTGAAATCGAGGGGAGCGGGGTGAGACAACTGCATCTGTGCGAGAAATGCGCAGCCGAACGCGGAGTCGAGACGACGCTCACCGCGGCCAAGCCCCAGATCAACAACTTCCTCCAGACACTGCACGAGCAGATGCCCGCCGCGAAGGGCGAGGCGGCGCATTGCTCGTTCTGTCAGGCGACGCTGGCCGATTTCCGCGCCACGGGCCGTCTCGGGTGCGCCCACTGTTACGAGACGTTCGAGTCGAGCCTGCGGGATCTGTTGCGCCGAGTGCACGGCAACTCCCGTCACATCGGCCGCCGCTATGTCGCACCGCTGCCGACCGAGCTGCCTCACGTGTCCAACGCGACTGAGCTTCGCGATCGGCTCAAGAGAGCGATCGACGCGGAGCAGTTCGAGCTCGCCGCCGACATTCGCGACAAGCTGCGGGGAATCGAGTAATGCTCGATCTGACTCTGCTTCCGGACGGCGGCGCGAGCTGGCTCGATGCATCGGGTGAGCATGCCGACATCGTCATTTCGACGAGAATCCGCCTCGCGCGGAACCTTGAAGGTTACGCTTTCACGCCGAGGGCCCGCGACGGCGAGCGCCTGCGCATTCTTACCCAGGTGCGCGAGGCTTTCGCCAGTCTGAGGTCGATCGAGGACGGCGTCCTCGTTCGCGTCGACGAGCTCGCGCCCGAGGACAGACTGCTCCTGCACGAGCGTCACCTGGTGAGCAAGGAGCTCGCGGGGCTCAACGACCAGCCGGTACGCACAGGTGCCGCGGTGTATCTGTCCCGCGGAGTAGGCATCATGGTCAATGAGGAGGATCATCTGCGCCTCCAGGCGCTGCACTCGGGGTTCCACGTGCCCGACGCGTTCGGAGTGATCGAGCGCCTCGACGCCGAGCTGGGGAACAAGGTGCCGTACGCCTTCCACAACGAATTCGGTTATCTGACCGCGTGTCCCACCAACGTTGGAACGGGCCTCAGGGCCTCGGTTCTGATCCATCTTCCCGGGCTGGTTCTGACGAAGGAAATCGGGAAAGTGCTGGCCGGCCTGCAGCAGGTCGGTCTCACCTACCGCGGGATGTACGGCGAGGGGAGCGAAGTAGTCGGGAATTTCTTCCAGATCTCGAATCAGACGACGCTCGGCAGATCGGAAGGCGAGTTACTTGATTACCTCGTGCGCGTCGTAAGACATGTAATAGAGAGAGAAGAAGAATCGCGGCGGGTTCTGTTGCGCGATGCGGGTTATATTATAGAAGACAAGCTATGGCGTGCGTTCGGCACGCTGCGATATGCACGCAGCTTGAGCTTCGAAGAAGCGATGAACTATTTGAGCGGCGTGCGACTGGCTGTCGGTTTGAAACTGATAAGCGGTCTCAGTGTATATACTCTCAACAAGCTCCTGATATTTAGTCAGTTGGCGCACCTCGGTCACACCGAGGGAAGGGCGTTGACGGAAAGCGAAGCGAATGTCGCACGCGCTCGATACGTGCGGGAGACGCTGGCTGCAGAGGCGGAGTAAGGGGTAGCGGGTAATCACGCGCGCCGCAGTGATCGACACTGTCCAGCACGCGCAGAACCGGTTACCGCACTGAGGAATCGCAGAAATGAACGGGTACAACTTCACCGAGCGAGTACGAAAAGTTCTCGCCATGGCACGTGAGGAGGCCGCAAGACTCCATCACGAATACGTCGGCACCGAGCACATCCTGCTCGGCCTGATCCGCGAAGGCGAAGGTGTCGCCGCCGCGGTCCTCCAGAACCTCAGCGTCGACCTCGACGAGATTCAGCAGAAAATCGAGGAGACCGTGAAGAAGGGTAAAGCCGCAGCCGCGACTGGACCCGACCTCCCATATACATCGCGCGCCAAGAAAGTCCTCGAGCTCGCCATGGGCGAGGCTCGTGATCTGAGTCATGGTTATGTCGGCACCGAGCACCTGCTGCTCGGATTGCTGCGCGAAGAGAAGGGAATTGCGGCGCAGGTGCTCACCGATGCCGGTGTGAACCTCGACGCCGCGAAAGCGGAGACGCTGCGTCTCCTCGGCACCGAAATGCCGCAGGGCGGTACGCCGTCCGCGGCGCCGGGAGCACCGGGCACGACGCAGCCACAGCCGGGCAAGGGAGAGAAGAAGTCGAAGACTCCCGCGCTCGATCATTTCTGCAGAGACCTCACGCAGCTCGCCGCCGACAATCAGCTCGATCCGACGATCGGCCGTGCCAAGGAAATCGAGCGCGTGATGGAGATTCTCACGCGCCGCAAAAAGAATAATCCGGTTCTCATCGGTGAGCCTGGGGTGGGCAAGACAGCCATCGTCGAAGGTCTCGCCCAGCTCATCGCCAATGGCGAGTGCCCGGATTCACTGCGCGACAATCGCGTCCTGTCGCTCGACATGGCGGCGGTTATCGCCGGCACCAAGTATCGCGGTCAGTTCGAGGAGCGCCTCAAGGCGGTCATGAACGAGATCGCGCAGAACAAGAACATCATCCTGTTCATCGACGAGCTGCACACGCTGGTCGGAGCAGGCGCGGCCGAAGGCGCAATCGATGCGAGCAACATGCTCAAGCCGGCGCTCGCACGCGGCGAGCTGCAGTGCGTCGGCGCGTCCACGCTCAACGAGTACCGCAAGTACATCGAGAAGGATGGCGCTCTCGAGCGCCGCTTCCAGACCGTGATCGTCGAGCCACCCTCGGTTGACGAGACCGTGGAGATCCTCAAGGGACTTCGCAAGAAGTACGAGGAGCACCACAAGGTTACGATTCCCGATGCAACGCTGGAGTCGGCGGCAAAGCTGTCGGAGCGCTACATCACCGACAGGTTTCTTCCCGACAAGGCAATCGACGTCATCGATGAGGCTGGAGCGAGAGCGCGTCTCGCGACGCAGTCACCACCGCCCGCCGTCGCCGAGCTGAAGGGACAGTTGGACGCGGTGAACGTCGACAAGGAAGCGGCAGTGCGCGATCAGAACTTCGAGCGCGCGGCGTCACTGCGCGATCGTGAGCGTGAGCTGCAGGGCGAGATTCGCCGCAAGCAGGAAGAGTGGGAAAAGCACCGGCAGTCACATCGTCCCGTGCTCGGCGAGGAGGAAGTTTCCTTCATCGTGAGCCGGTGGACGGGCATCCCCGTGATGCGCCTCCAGGAAGCGGAGACGGCGAGACTCCTGCGCATGGAAGAGGAGATGCACGTGTCTGTCGTCGCGCAGGAAGAGGCGATCAAGGCACTGGCGCGCTCGATCCGCCGCAGCCGTGCTGGTCTCAAGGATCCGAACCGTCCGATCGGCTCGTTCATTTTCTCGGGCCCGACCGGAGTCGGTAAAACTGAAGTCGCGAGATCGTTGGCCAAGTTCCTGTTCGCGGATCCGGCGGCCCTCATTCGCGTCGATATGAGCGAGTACATGGAGAAGTTCTCGGTGTCCCGTCTGATCGGCGCGCCTCCGGGCTATGTGGGCTATGAGGATTCCGGGACACTCACCAAGGCCGTGCGACGCAAGCCGTACAGCGTGGTGCTGCTCGATGAAATCGAGAAGGCGCACCCCGATGTCTTCAACATCCTGCTGCAGGTCCTCGATGAGGGGCACCTGACCGACAACTATGGTCGCGTGATCGACTTCAAGAATACGGTCGTGATCATGACCTCGAACGTCGGAGCCCGCGACATCACGAAGGGTCGCGGCCTCGGCTTCCACGCGCCGGATGCAAAGTCGAACTTCGAGCGGATCGCCGAGAAGGTGAAGGAAGAGATGCAGCACGTCTTCAATCCGGAGTTCCTCAACAGGCTCGACGACGTGATCGTGTTCCACCCGCTCTCACAGGAGAACATCGCCGAGATCGTCGGGATTCTTCTCAAGGATGTTCAGAAGCGCCTGGGCGACGAGGAGCTGACTCTCAAGCTCACGGACACCGCTTCGGCGTTCCTGGTGAAGCACGGCTATGACGAGAAGTTCGGAGCGCGGCCGCTGAAGCGTGCGATCCAGAAGTACATCGAGGATCCGCTCTCGGAGAAGATTCTCCTGGCCGAGTTCTCGAAGGGTGACGAGATCGAAGTGGACCTCGCCGCGGACGGTCTGAAGCTCGACTTCCGAGTACTCAGCGGCACGCCGAAAGTCTAGCGGGATTCCGCCACAAATCAGAAGGGCCGCCGGTGAGAAGCAACTCTCCAGCGGCCCTTTTGTCTAATCAGAATGCTCGCCGCCGGCGAGGACCTCCACCAAACTGATTAGTGTATATTTGTGTGATGCGGAAATTTGCTTCATTCATGCTGGCGTCAGTGGCCATCAGCGCTGCTCCTTTGTATGCCCAGGAGACCGCGCCAGGGGCGTGCTCGACGCCTGAAACCATTTCAGTTACCGGGTACGCTCGTGTAGACAGCGCGGCCATACGCTCGACCGCGGGACTGTCGACGGGTGCCACGCTCAACGTCCACGACATTCAGACGGGCATCAAGGCACTGTACGCGACGGGCCAGTTCGACGACGTTCAGATCGTCTGCCGCGTGTCGCCAAGCACCAACAAGGCCGCGCTCGTCATCCAGGTCAAGGAGCGTCCGATTCTCGCCGATTACAAGGTGATCGGCGTCGACCGGGTCTCTCCCAAGGATGTGAAGGAAAAGCTCGCCTTCCCAACGGGCAGCCCGGTCGACCCGGGGAAAATCGCCAAGGCTATCGCCAGCACGGACTCGATCTACGAGAACAAGGGATACTACCTGGCGAGCGTCAAAGCTGAGTCCACACTCAGCGCCGGTAAACTCTCGATCATTTTCCGGGTCGACGAGGGAAGGCGGCTCGCGATCTCGGGAATCCGCATCAATGGCAACAGGAGCGTTCCCGACGCGGACGTAGTGGGCGCGATGTCCACCAAGCCCGAGGGTTTTCTCTGGACCCGCAACGGCGAGCTCGACGACGCCAAGTACGCGGAGGACCTGAGTGAGAAGATCCCGCAGCTGTACTCAAGCCGCGGCTATATCGACTTCAGGATTCTCAAGGACACCCTGATTGTGGATCGAGCGAAGGGCAAGGGATTGCTGGACATCACGGTCAGCGAAGGCCCGCGCTACACCGTAGGCAACTTCGAAGTCATCGGCAACCGCCGTTTCTCGAGCGCGCAGATCAACGTCTTTTACCCGTTCGGCAAGAATCAGCAGACCACAGTCGTTCAGAAGGCAACGGGCCTCATCCGGCGCAGCTATACCAATCCGCCCAACACGTTCGACCAGGCGAAGTGGGACGACGCCCAGCAGAAGCTGATGGAAGCCTACAACGACGAAGGCTACATCTACTCGAACATCCGTCCCGTTACGGAGAGGGTGCCGAGCACCGACTCGGTGCGCGTGGTGAATCTCCGGTGGGAAATCGATGAAAGGTCGCCGGCCATCGTCAACCGCATTGAGATCGTCGGCAACGACTACACGCACGAGTCGTGCATTCGTGAGCAGATCGTTCTGGCGCCGGGTCAGGTCTTCAACCGCAATTATCTCATTCGCAGCTATCAGAACATCGGCAACCTCAACTTCTTCGAGACACCGATGGCGGCGCCCGAAACGCGCCCGAGCGGAGATCAGGGCGACGTCGACATCGTGTTCAACGTGAAGGAGAAGCGGACCGGCAACGTGAACTTCGGCGCATCCATGGGCCAGGGCACCGGACTCGGCGGCTTCATCGGGCTCGATCAGCCGAACCTTCTCGGCCGCTGCAAGCGGGCGCAGATACAGTGGCAGTTTGGCCGATACCTAAACGATTTCAACGCCACCTACAGCGATCCGAACATTCGTCAGTCGCGCATCTCGGGCAGCTTGACGGCGTACCACAGCCGTTCCCGCTACCAGGTCGCGGACCTGGGCGGCATCATCAGGACTGGCGGACAGCTCCAGCTGGGGTTCCCGGTTCCGCAGTCGATCTATACGAGGCTCTTCGTATCGTATGGCGGCGAGAAGGTCAATTACACCAGCGATGGCCTTCTCGGCACAGTGGCGCAGCAGTGCGACCACTGCTTCCGCTCGACCCTTGGATTCACGGCTACCCACGATACGCGAACCGGCCTCCCGTTTCCGGCGGACGGCGGCATTCAAACGTTCACGACCCAATTCAACGGTGGACCTTTGGGCGGGACGGCGGCGTTCCAGCGCGTCACTAGCGAGCTTCGCTCTTATGC
>DATHHC010000093.1:0-8033 GCA_035317285.1 Gemmatimonadaceae bacterium
TTCAGCTCTACCCACCAACCGCGGCCCGCGCGTACCCAACCGCCATTGTTGCTGGAGTCGACATCGAGCTTGTACCACCATTCTCCGCGGGGCCGTGACACAGAGACAGCTGGTCGGTTCTCGTCTCCAGGCCCGTATGAACGCTGTAGAACACCGGTCCAGAACTCATCTCCACTCCCTGGCTTGCCCCGGTACCACCAGTTCCAGGCGCCCAGCTCCAGGTAATCGAGCACGTAGACCGTATCACCCACGAAAAATCGCAGAGTATCGGCCAGAGGCGCTTTATATTCGTTGCTCTCGTCAACGATATCCGTGATCGCGTAGTCTCGCTTCATGACAACAATGCCAGGCTCGAGCAAGTGAAGATTCCCGGTTTCCAGAGTGGCGGTATCACCTTTGTGCACGGTGATGCCTGTTGGTTTAGCTCCACTCAGGTCCGTTGCAAGAAGCTGCAAATCCTCACAGGCCGTTACGAGATACCCGTAGCTGCAATCCTCTCCTGGGCACGACCCGGTGCGGATCATAGGCATCTTAGGTCGCCATTCAGATCGGTCTGGTGTGAGAGAAGTGTCGGCGTGAGTCGCTGACTGTGCTTCGGCGCCCGCCTTCGGTCCGGCAGTCGTGTCAACGCGACTAGTCGCAGCGGTGCCAATGGTGACATTTTTCGACGTAGGGCGGTCGGCGCCTTGCGAAACTTTCAGCTCGTCGTGCGCACACGCAGCGAGGATGATAGCACCCGCGATCGGCGAAACAGCCTTCCAAAGAGCATGGACGTTCATGCCCATAGGACGATCTGATTGCTCCCGCCGTCTCGCTTGCGTTTGAGGGGATAGGTTTCTACCAATCGCGCCCAGCCGACCGCTCGCCCGAACACCAACCGCAGAGAAGATCGACCTCAACTCATGGACATACTGCAAGCGATCGGAAACACCTCGATAGCCCGACTTCGAAGAGTCGTTCCACCGAATTGTGCCGACATTATGGCGAAGCTCGAGTGGGAGAACCCCACCGGCAGCATGAAGGACCGGATGGCGAACGCCGTGATTTCACGGGCCGAGGAGGATGGCCGCCTCAAGCCGGGAGACACGGTCATCGAATACACGGGCGGCAGCACGGGGACATCGCTCGCACTGGTCTGCGCCGCCAAAGGCTACCGCATCCATATCGTCAGCTCCGATGCGTTCAGCAAGGAAAAGCTGGATCACATGGTGGCGCTCGGCGCCGAATTGACGCTCGTCCCGAGTGAGGGAGGACGCACCACCAGGAAGCTGATCCTCGACATGATTGAAGTCGCCCGTGGCTTGTCCCAGAAGCCTCACACCTACTGGACCGACCAGCTCAATAACCATGACAGCATCGCGGGTTACTTCCCGATGGGCGAAGAGATCTGGACTCAAACTAACGGCGATGTCAGTGCGTTCGTTCACTCGGTTGGTACCGCGGCTTCTTCGCGCGGCGTTGCCACCGTTCTCAAGCGACGCAATCCGAACATTAAAATTGTCGTCGTCGAACCGGCGGAGTCTTCGGTGTTGCTGGGAGGGCAGGCGGGGCCACACAAGATCGAAGGCATTGGCGTTGGCTTCATTCCTCCACTCTGGGACCCGTCTCTCGTCGATGAGATTCTGCCGGTGAGCACAAACGATGCGAAGGAAATGACGCGACGCCTCGCGCGAGAGGAGGCTTTATTCGCGGGAACTTCTTCCGGAGCGAACGTCGTCGCCGCGATTCAGGTGGCGAAGCGCCTCGGTCCAGGCGCCAAGGTCGTCACGTTGATGGTCGACTCCGGCCTCAAGTACTTGAGCACCGATGTGTACGGTAGGAAGTAGCAACGACCACAAGGAGAGAGAAGCATGACACGCCGACGTGAGTTCCTTGCGCAAATGGGCGCCATCGCGACCGCCATGACGTTCGATGCCGATGAGATGCGCGCGGCATCCGCACCCATTGAATCGCCGTGGGACACATCGTGGCTGAACAAACTCGCTTCGGCCCAATTCCGGGTTGTGTTCAACGCCAGCGAGATCAGTGACGGAGCGGCGATGAACTATGCTTCGACTTTTCTCGACCACTTTCGCGAGGTTCACGCCACCCGAGATCAGCAAACCCGTCCGGTGATCGTGTTTCGCCGGCTCGGCACTCCGATGGCTTTCAACGACGTACTCTGGGACCGCTTCGCGATCGGCGAGGAGCTCAAGGTCGAAGACCCCGCTACGCACGCGCCGGCGAAGAGGAACGTCTTCTGGAAGGCGAGGAGCGGTGCGTCGCCGGAGATAGTCGCGACGACGATCGAAGCGCTGAACCGGCGTGGCCTTATCAGCCTTGTGTGCGACATCTCGGCCGGCAACTGGTCCCGGCGAATGGCGGGACGAATGAACCGTTCGCCCGACGAGGTGCACGCGGAGGTGCGCGCAAATCTCATCCCGGGAGCGATACTCGTACCCTCGGGAATTTACGGCCTCATCCGCGCACAGAATGCCGGCTGCGCCTTCATGCCAGGCACGTGAGTCGTGACAATTCGCCGTGGCCACGTTAGCATCGTGCGCATCGACGACTGAACATCCCCTCACTGGAGGATCCATGGTTCGAAAGATTGCCTACTGGGGCAGCACGGTGCTCGCTGCTGTATCGCTGCTGGGTGCCCTGAGCTACCTCACCGGCAATGAGCAGGCGATCGCCGGGTTTGCCAAGGCCGGCTATCCACAGCACCTCCGGATAGTTCTCGGAATTGTGAAGCCCATCGCGGCCATCGTTCTGCTATTGCCCGGGTTTGCGTTGCTGAAGGAATGGGCATACGCGGGGGTGACGTTCGCGTGGGTGATGGCGTTCATCTCCGCCTACACGTCGGGAGAAGCAGTGACAGTATGGATTCTGCCGGTGGTGCTGCTGGTACTTCTCGTCGTCTCTTACCTGACCAGGCCTGCAAACCGCCGATTGGCAGCCCAACCAAGCATTTAGCTACACAAGACTGATGATGCACGATCCCCGGTGCCGCCAACTCGCGGCACCGGGCATCGTACTTAAAACCACATGCCGAGCGCTACGACGCCGCCGCAGCGGCAAGCTCGTTCAACTCGGCTGTCGTCGGGTCGATGATCGTCGCAATCTCGAGCACGCGATCGGCCGGAAATCCTCCGAGCCGGGCGTGCTCCCTGATCATTTCGACATTCGGCGATATGTAAACGCAGGTGATCTTGTCTTCGGTCACGAAGCTCTGCACCCATTGAATGCTCGGACCGAGCTGCTGCAGTGCGGCGCAGGAGCGCTGCGAGATGGCCTTCAAGTCCGCGGCAGATAGGGCCGCCGCGTTCGGGATCTCGCGCTCGATGATGTACTTGGGCATCGGCGTTCTCCGGTCAGGCGCGTCGATTAGTGAACCATCGTGGACACGGCGGTGGTGTTCGCGCACGTGACGTTCGGGTTCCAGCTGGCGAACATACCGCTCGGATTCTCCTTCCACACCCACGCGTGGAGCCCCCAGAGCTGAAACACATCGACCTGCTGGAACTTTTGGTCGAACAGGACCGGAGGCTCAGCGCTACGGGGTACGAAAGTGTACGGGATAATGTATTCCACGGCCACCAGGCGCAGTCGGCCGTTCTTTTCGGGCTCAAAGAGCAACAGCTGCGGCTTGTCGACACTGGCGGTTCCGTCGATAAGTCCGACGTTGCCGTAGTGGAAGCCCATCCCGCCGGCACCGCCCGGGTCCGTCATGCACGCCGTGATCGGAGCAGACCATCCGGCATGCGACGCAGTCTCGAAGTCATGGAACGGCGCCGTCACCCGGCGGAGGGTGGCGAGCTCCTTGTTCACGGCTGGCCCGAACGACTGGCTCTCTGAAGCCCGCAGGTCGAACTGGCCGGTGGTCTCGGTGGTGATCGGCTCGCCGCTGCACCCGGCCAGCAGGGCGATCCCGCCGAGCAGTCTTGCTGTGTGTTTCATTGTGCCCTCGCGTGTAGTGTGGGTTATGTTCTACGCGCGCAAGATGAAGCTGGGCGATTAACTGCTTCTTGCACTCGGAGTTAGCCACGAATTAGCGGGCGGACGAGGCACGATTGATCACGGTCCAACTGCTCGGGGGCGCGTCCCTGCGCTCCGGAGATACTCCCCTCAGCGGCCCACCGGCGCAGCGCCACCGCGTCGCGTTGCTGACGCTGATCGTCGCTGCCTGGCCGCAAGCGCTCTCCCGCGACCGGGCGATGTCTCTGCTCTGGCCCGAGCGCGACACGGCGAACGCGCGTCGCCTGCTCAATCTTGCGGTGCACGTGCTCCGCTCCGCGCTTGGCGAAGACGCGATCGCCTCGACGGGCGACGGACTTCTGCTGAACCCATCCCTTCTGAGCTGCGACCTGCACGAGCTGCGCACCGCGATCGATGCGGACGCGTCCGAGCGCGTCGTTCGCCTTTATACGGGACCGCTGCTGGATGGATTTCACCTGGACGATTCAACCGATTTCGGCTACTGGCTCGATGAGCGTCGAATCGAAATCAATCACGCTTATGTGGGCGCGCTGCTCGCACTTGCCGGGCGTCAGGAACAATCCGGCGACGTGCACGGCAGATTGGGCACCTGCCGCCGGCTCGTGGCAGCCGATCCACATTCGGCCGTGTATGCGAAAGCCCTCATGAATGCGCTCGACGCCGCGGGCGACCGCGCCGGAGCAATTCAATATGCGAACGATCACGCGCGCCGCATGCGGGCGGACCTCGACCTCGAGCCACAAGCGGACGTCGTTGCGTTGGCGGAACAGCTTCGCGTCGCACCTGCTCGGCGCCAACCTCCGCTGAACACTCCGGTTCGCGCAAAGTCCCCATCGGTCGCGGTGTTGCCGTTCCTCAACCTGAGCGCGGACGCGGAGACCGAGTATTTCGCGGATGGGATCACGGAGGATGTGATCGCGCACCTGTCAAAGATCCGCGCTCTCAGCGTGATCTCGCGCACGTCGGTCATGCCGTTCAAGCAGAGACAACACAGCCTGAAGGAGATCGGGACGACACTCGGCGCCACCACGGTTCTCGATGGAACCATTCGGCACGTGGGTGATCGCGTGCGCATCGTGGCAAAACTGATCGATGTGGAAACCGACAAGAATCTGTGGGCCGACACGTACGACCGACAGCTCACCGACATCTTCTCGATCCAGACGGACGTCGCACTCCAAATCGCTGCTGCGCTGAAGACGGAGCTGTCGCCGGACGAAGACACTCGCGTGCGCAAGGAGCCGACGAGTGATCTTCAGGCGTACAAGCTCTTTCTGAAGGGGCGGCAGTGGTTCGTCAGGTACACGACGGAGTCCTACGTGCGCGCGATCGAGAGCTTCGATCGTGCCGTTGCACGTGACCCGACATTCGCCCGCGCCTGGGCGAATCTCGCTGAAGCGTACACGGAGATGGCCGAGAGCGGCTCAACCCCGCCCGACGTCGCGTATGAGCACGCAGCGGCAGCGGCGGCGAACGCACTGAGACTCGATCCCGATCTGGCCGCGGCGCACTGGGCAACGGGTCACATAAAGATGGTGCGCGACTTCGATTGGGCGGGCGCGGAGCAGGAGTTCAAGCGTGCGCTGGAGCTGAGCCCGAGCGACGACGACACCCTTGATCTGTACGGACGTCTGTGCGCCGGGCTCGGGCGCTTCGACGAGGCAATCGCGCTGCAGCGTCGTGCGCACGAGCTCGATCCGCTGGCTCACCGAATGGATGTGGTCACCTCGCTCCTGCGGGCCGGACGTTTCGAGCAGGCTGCTGTTGAAGGCAGAGACGCAGTCGACCTCGAACCAGGTTATGATCGGGCGCGCGCCACTCTGGGCTGGGCCTACTTTCTCAGTGGAAAGAAGGATGAGGGTCTCGCCGAATTGGAGGAAGCGGTTGCGATCTCCCCTGGAAACACGATGTGGTTGGGTCAGCTGGGACAGGCCCATGCGATGGCCGGCAACACGGTGAAGGCGCGCGAAATACTGAAGGAGCTCGAGGAGCGCGCGCGAGCCGCGTATGTCTCGCCGTACCATTTCGCATACGTTTACACCGGGCTTGGCGAATTCGACCGGGCGATGGACTGGCTGGAGCGGGCGGTGGAGCAGCGGACGGGCCCGGCATTCAGCATCAAGGGCTCATTTCTGTTAACACGTCTCCATGAGCATCCAAGATTTCGCGCCATGATGCGGAAGATGAAACTGGAGTAACCCAAAACCTGAACGCGGAGTGAACGTGACAAATAGTGAGATCCAACGCGTTGGCTGGCTCGCTGTCGGCCTCGCCGTTCTTGGGAGCCTCGTTGCCACCGTGAACGAGATCGTGCGCTTCCGGCGAACGGGCGTGATCGACTGGGGGCACGTCGCGCTCATCGTCGGTGTTCCGCTGCTCATGTACTCCATCGTAGCTACGCGAAAGACCTGAAGTGTCGGATGCATTCGAGATCGCGCCCGAAGCGATTACAAGTCCGGCCGCAACGGCGCTCATCGCTGCCCTGAATGCGGAGCTCTCGGCTGAATACCCCGAACCGGGCGCGACCCATTTCAAGCTGGATACGGGAGAAGTTGCACCCGGCGCCGGCATCTTCCTTGTTGCCCGCAGGTCTGGCAACCCAGTTGGCTGCGGTGCGGTGCGTTGGCTCCGCGATGACTCGGTGATCAGGGAGCTGGGACCTCGCGTCGGAGAGGTCAAGCGCATGTACGTCGCGCAGGAAGCAAGAGGACAAGGTGTCGGGCGGGCGTTGCTCGCTCGACTTGAAGACGAGGCTCGCAAGCTTGGTCTCGTTCAGCTCGTGCTCGAAACCGGGAGCAGATCGGAAGACGCACAGGCGCTCTACCGTCGCGCCGGATTCACAGATGTACCCGCTTACGGCGAGTACAGAGCCTCGCCGGGAACGAGTGTCTGCATGACAAAGGCGCTATGACTGACGACATCACCCTGGCCCAAATAATAGTTACAGCCCTTGGGTTCCTTCTTATAGTAGGCGTGATCGGCGTTATTACCTGGGACCGAAACCGAATGTGCATCGCCTCAATCGAAGGCAGCCTTCTCAGGTATCACGCTACCGACATCAAGACCAGGGTCAACTGGATGGACTCGGACCGGGACACGCTTACCTACGATGTCTGGTGGCGTGACCGCGAAGGAAAACCTCACAGCAATCGATGCAAGGTCAGCTCAGGCTCGACCGATGACGCCGTGTATTGGGAAGAGCCTTTAGATCGGCTGCACAGCTAACGAGTGTTGCGCAAATCCCTGTCGCCGCTCTGTACTAGTCGGCGCTGGCGATGACCCACGGATCGTCGGACATCCACTCCTGATCCGGCGCGAAGAGAAACACCATGGCGCCGTCCGCCAGCTGTGGAAGCACGCGTTGCGCACGCTCCTGTTCCATCGCGGGACAACCCTCGCTGCGCCCAGCCTTGCCGGCCTGCACATACGGCGCTCCGTGAGCGACCACACCTCTGGCGAGCGCGTTGTCGTTGAAATTTCCGGAGACGCCTTTCAGGCGCAGGCCGATTGAGCTATACGACCGGCCACCGGTGTGGCCATGAAAGTTGTACGTGTTCTCGGCGAGGTAGAGGCCGAGCGATGTCGCGGCACTTCCACGCGCGTTCGAGAAGCGGGTCGGAACCCCGTACTGCGTCCGCGACGACCCACGGCCGTGGGCGACCGTGAATGGGCCCTCGAGAATCGTCATAGCGCGCATGTCGAAGATGTAGCCGCGCGGCTCGGTGCTCGGCAGCCCGTAATCGACAAAGTACAGCAACGGCTTCTTCACGTCGGTGGGATGCGCCGCCAGATAGGCGTAGTAACTGCGGAACGCGGCGTCGAGCGCCCTTGGATGGCTTAGTGGGCGAACCGCCGAGGCAAAGGCGCGAACCGCGGCACTGCTCTTCGCAAGTAGGCCTTCATTTGGTGTCCCGCCGCCGACTGAGATCGTTGGCCGAGTTGCAGCAATTAGTGTTGTTGCCCCAAAGAGGACCGGGCCGTGCGAATCCGCACTGGGAACCAGGAGGGCTCCAACGAGGACCAGGGCCGAAGCGCCGATCAGTCCATTCTTCAGA